>NZ_JBKBVB010000036.1:0-37705 GCF_046289595.1 Pseudorhodoplanes sp. | reverse complement strand
AGATGGTGGGGTTGCCGCCGGAAGCACTGAACAAGATGCCCTCGGAATTGTCGGGCGGCATGATCAAGCGCGTGGCGCTTGCGCGCGCACTCGCGCTCGATCCGGCCATCGTGTTCCTCGACGAGCCGACCTCCGGCCTCGACCCCATCAGCGCAGGCGAATTCGACAATCTGATCAGAACCTTGCAGCGCACTTTGGGGCTTACCGTTTTCATGGTAACCCATGACCTGGACTCCCTGCATTCCGTCTGTGACCGGATCGCCGTTCTGGCTGACGGCAAGGTGATCGCGGCAGGGCCGATGTCGACGATGCTGGCCTCGGAACATCCGTGGCTGAAGGCTTACTTCCGCGGCAAGCGCGGCCGCGTTGGCGCAACGATGTGAGGTTGGGCGTATGGAAACGCGAGCGAATTATATCCTGATCGGCTGCTTCACATTGGCGGTCATCCTTGGCGCATTCGGCTTCGTCTACTGGTTCCATCATGTCGGCGGTACCGGCGAGCGCACGGCCTACAACGTCGTGTTCCAGGGGCCGATCGGCGGCCTGCGTTCGGGCGCGTCCGTCACCTTTAACGGCATCCGCGTCGGCGAGGTAACCGGGCTGACGCTCGACCCGAAGGATCCCAAAAACTCCATCGTCACGATTTCGGTCGATGCCAATACGCCGATCCGTGCCGACACCGAGGTCAGCCTCGATTCGCAAGGGCTGACCGGGATCGCCATCCTCGCGCTGCGCGGCGGCTCGCCGAGCGCGGAGCCCTTGACAGCGAAGATGGGCGACACGCCGCTTTTGACCGCTGGCTCGAGCGCCTCGCAGGACATGATGGCGGCAGCGCGCGACGTGGCGCGGCGGATCGATACGGTGCTGCTCGAGAACCAGCAGGCGCTGAAGAACTCGCTCAAGAATATCGAGAGCTTCACCGACATGCTGGCGAAGAATTCCGACTCGCTGTCGAAGTCGGTGAAGAACATCGAGTCCTTCACCGATGCGCTGGCGAAGAATTCGGAGAAGGTCGACGGTATTCTCGCTGGCGCGGACCGCGTGCTGGGCAATTTCGAGACGCTGACGGCGGAGAAGGGCGACGTGCCGGAGGCGGTGCGCGCATTCAAGGCTCTTGCGGAAAATCTCGACAAGCGGATCGAGGGCCTGGTCGTCGACAGCCGCCGCACGCTCAACACCATCGACCGCGCGGTACGCAATTTTGACGAAAATCCCTCGCGCATCATCTTCGGCGGTGGCCGTCCGGCGACGCAGCCGGCGCGGCGGTGACGCTTTACTTCTGATCGTTCACAGGCAGCTGTTGCGGACGAGCAGGTTCATGCCACCGGGCTCGGCTTCGCTAGCCGCAGGCTTTGCCGATTGCCGCAGCCAGGCCGATTGCGCCTGAACGGCGATGCTCTCGCGATCGCTTGCGCAGGGATAGGCGAGGCCGCCGGCGGTCTGCAGGTGATGCACGAGTGCATGCACCAGCGCTGACCACTCGGCGTCGGTGCCGCTCCAGTCCTCCGGCAGGTAGATCGTGCGGCTCGCATCGTTGTAGAGCGTGCGGCCATCGGCGAAGCCCGGCTGCCGGCCGGCGGTGGATTGGCGCTGGATATCGTGCTGCATGACAAAACCGCCGTAACGCATGCGTGCGAGCGTTTCCGGACTTTCGAACACGATCGCCGGGCGTTCGGCCGGTCGCGGCAGCGCGAAGCGGTCCGCGAGCCAATCGGTGATCGCATCGATCTGGCTGGCCGGGATCCGTCCGTCCGCCGGTTCGGGCGCGTTGCAGCGGTCCGCCGCGTGTGACTGCAACGCGCCTTGCGCCGGCGTGCAGGCCATCGCCTTTGCGGGGACGAAGGCGAGAGCGAGCGCGCCGCCAAGCATGAAACCGAGAGCCAGGCCGGGCACATGCACGCGGCCAAGGATACGACCGGGAACGTGACCGGGAACGAGACCGATCAGCAGGGCTTTCGGATACGCAAACACAACGCCACCCCCTCTGCCTGAATGCAGCATGGCGAGGGGCGGCTGCGCCTTCTGTGAGCTGGGTCACAGAGCGCAAATCTTTCCTGGTTCCGGTGCGGCAGCCGACAGCCCCGGTCAGGCCGGCGTCAGAAAAAGGGGCGCGTTTGAAAACCCGCCCCTGTCCATGTCTCTCTGGAGGTAATCTCCGATCAGTCGAACCGGCCGGCGGCATGCGCCAGCATGGTGTAGACCTTCCCGGTTTCCGAAATCAGATAGGTCCGCACCATCGCCTGGCCGCCGCGCTCGTCGCGTGAGACGTCCTCGAGCAGGCGTTCGAATTCGGCGATGTAGCGGTCCACCGTGGTGCGGAAATTGCGGTCCGCGCGATAACGGTTGCGGATGTCGTCAAAGGCGCGCTGCCCGGTCATGGTGTAAAGCTGGCGCGTGAAGGCGTCGCGCTCGCCGCGATTGTAGCGGTCCCACATATCGACGGCGGCATCGTGGTCCACGAGCCGCGCAATGTCGGCCGACAAAGCATCGAGCGAGTCCAGCGGGCGTTGCGGCGGGGACGGGGGCAACTGGCGCGCCGGTTGCGCTGGCGGCGCCTGTACTTCGTCGGCCCGGTGCAGCAGATCGGACAGCCAGCCACCTTGATTGCCGCGCGCAGCCGGAGCGGCGGTTGAGGCAGCCGGGGCGTAAGTCTCCGCGCGGGGCGGGGCCGGGGGAGCCGCCGGACGGGCGACCGGCGCTTGTGGCGGCTGTTCCGGATGCCGCGCCTGCGGCGCGCGCGGCGCCTCGGTGCGGCCGCCGCCGACCACCGCGAGCACCGGCTCGGCGGCGCGGCGCGGCTCTGCCGCCTCGATCGCGCGACCGTGACGGCTGACGATCCGGTTCAACTCGGCCAGCGCCTCGATCTGGTCGACGATCACGCGGCGCATCTGCGCGGCGTTTTCGGCGGTCTCCTGCGGCAATTCGAGGATTCCACGCCGCAACTCGGTGCGGGTCTGTTCGAGCTGCGCCTGCATTTCCGCAGCCATCTCTTTCATGCCGGCGAGCGTTTCGGCAAAGCGCTCCGCGGATTGTTTGAACAGCGCATCGGTCGCGCCGATCGCCTGGTCGTAGATCGTCTGCATGAGGTCGCTGGTGCGCTTGCTCTCGACCTCTGCGGTCTCGCGTACGATCTCGAATTGCTCGGCAATGGAGCGGGCGCCCGACGTCGAGCTTTCCGCGACCGCCCGGGCGATTTCGAGGGCGCGGTTCTCGGCGCCGGCGAGCGAGCGGTCGAGCAGCTCGGTAAAGCGGGCGAGCCGCTGTTCCAGATCCTCAGACTTCATGTCGAGCGTCGCAACGAGCGTTTCCAGCGCGGCCTTGCGCTCGGCAACCGTCTGTTCGCTGCGGCGATTGCTCTTGTCGACGGCCTCCACCGCTTCCACCAGGACGCGGCCATGCTGGGCGAATTGCGCCGCAAGCTGCGACAGGTTTTCCAGCACCGCCGAGGTATCGGAGCGGAACGATTGCACATGGGCGTTGATCTGCTCGCCCACGATATCGCTGCGCGAGGTCACATCGTTCATGGCATTGGCGAATTCGGAGACGCGGGTTGTCAGCGAGCCCTCGATCACCGCCATGTTCTCGTGCGCCGCGGTGAGCACCTCGTGCAGCAGCACATTGGCCTCGCGCATGCGTTCGAACAGCGTGTTGGATTCGCCGCGCAGCCGCGCATGCGTTTCCATGACCTGTGCGACCGATTCGGTTGCGACCCGTTCGGTCTGCTCGATCGCTTCGCGCGTGGTATGCTGCAGGTTCTGCAGGGTCTGGTTGACGCGCGCGGTCGAGGTCTCGCCGGCGTCGTTGATGATGCGGGCCAGTTCGTTCGAATTGTCCAGCATCGTGCGCGTGAAGTCGAAGCCCTTGCTCTCGATGGCGCTGACCGCGGAATGGGTGGCGCGCTGGACTTCGCTGGTGAATTCCTGGCCCTTTGCCGACAGCGCGGCGAGCAGGGTCGAGGAATTGGTATCGAGCACCCGGGTCATTTCATTGGCCCGCGCCGAGACCGCGGCGGCGATCTCGTCGGCCTTGCCGACGAAGCCGCGCGCGACTTCGGCGCTGACCCCGAGCAGGGTGCGTTCGACCTCGCTGGCATTCTGCTTGAGCACCGAGCCGATGCCCGCGGATACGACGCCGAGCACGCGCTCGGCTTCGGTTGCGGCGTTGCGCATGGCTTCGGTCGAGGTCGTGGCGAGGGCCGACATCGAGCGTTCCGCTTCGCCGGTATTGTGGCTGACGGACTGCGCCAGCATTTCCAGACGGCTGTTGAGCGCCTCGGCCGCAGCTTTGGTGCGCGATTCGATCTGGCCCGTGACCGTTTCCGAACGGCTCACCAGCATGTCGGTCACGGCATGGGTGCGCGATTCGATCTGCATCGCGATCTTCTCGGCGCGCTCGGCGAGGGTGTCGGCGACGGAGCGGGTCCGGCCTTCCACCTGGGAGGCGGCCTGTTCGGCCCGCTCGGCCAGCGCCTCGATCGCGGTGCGGGTCCGGCCCTCGATCTGGATCGCGGACTGCTCGGCGCGTTCGGTCAGGATTTCGGTCGCCGCACGGGTGCGGCCCTCGACCTGGTTTGCGGCCTCTTCCGCGCGCTCGGCGAGCACCTCGGCAACGGAGCGGGTGCGGCCCTCCACCTCCGAGGCGGCCTGTTCGGCCCGCTCGGCCAACGCCTCGATCGCGGTGCGGGTGCGGCCTTCGATCTGGATCGCGGACTGCTCCGCGCGCTCGGCCAGAATGTCGGTGGCGGCGCGGGTCCGGCCTTCGAACTGCATCGCCGCATGCCCGGCGCGCTCGCCAACGACATCGGCGGCGGTCCGCGTGCGGCCCTCGAGCTGGGCTGCAGCCTGTTCGGCCTGCTGGCCGAGCAACTCGACCGCTGCCCGCGACCGAACTTCGAACTGGGACGCTGCCTTTTCGGCGCGCTCCGCCAGGATGTCGGTCACCGAGCGGGTGCGGCCCTCGATCTGCAGGGCAGCGGTTTCGGCGCGTTCGGCGACCGCTTCGGTTGCGGTGCGGCTGCGGGTTTCGATCTGCAGGACGATCTGGTCGGCGCGCGAGGCGAGGTCGTCGGCCACCGCACGGGTGCGGCTTTCAAGCTGCGCCGCGGCCTGTTCGGCCCGCTCGGCCAGAATGTCGCTGGCGCCGCGGGTGCGGCCTTCCACCTCGGCTGCCGCCTTGCCGGCGCGTTCGATCAGGATCTCGCTTGCCGATCGGGCGCGCGTTTCGAGTTCGATCGACATTTTGTCGGCGCGATCGGCCAAGAACTCGGCAGCGAGCCGGGCGCGGGTCTCGACGGTCTGGACTGCGCTGTCCGACCGCTCGCTCAGGGATTGAACGGCGCCTGCGCTCTTGCTCTCCAGCAATTCGGTGACCTTGGTGAGTTTGTCCACCACGGTGTCGGCGACGCCGAGGCCACGGCTTTCGAGCTGGCTGGTGGCCGCTTCGGTGCGCCCGATCAGCAGCTCCTCGAACTTGCCGATCCGGGTATCAAGAGTGCTCGCCACTTCTCCGGCCCGCTTGCCGAGAACCTGGTCGATTTCGGAAGCCTTGGCGGCGATTGCCTCAGCCAGCGTGTTGCCGCGCGACTCGATCGCCCTGTGCACCTCGCCGATCCGCGACTCGATGGCGACCACGACTTCCTTGCCGCCCTCGGCGAGGGTCTTGGCGATTTCGAGAACCCGTCCGCCGAGCGCCTCGTTGAGCGTTTGCGTGCGATTGTCGAGCGCTTCCTGGAAGCGGTTCAGCCGCAGATCGAGCGCGTCGGTGATCTCGCCGGTCTTGCTGCCGATGCGCTGATCGAAATTGTCGATACAGGCGCGCATCGTATCGGTGACCGACTGGGTGCGGTCGCCCAGCCGTTCGACCAGCTCGGCGCCGTGCAATTTCACGGTGCGGTCGAATTCGCCGAGATGGCGGGTGATCAGGTTGCCCAGGTTGGATGCATCGTTGGCGATCCGTTCGGCCAGCGCGGTGCCGCCCTGGCTGAACATTTCCTCGAATGAAATGAGCCGCGCGCCAAGCATTTCCTTGAGCGCGTCGCCATGGGTTCCGATGGTGGTGGCGATGGTGTCGGCGGAACTGCGGAAGGTCTCCATAACCTCGTCGCTGCGCGACAGGATGGTCTCGGTGATCGCAGCGCCGGTCTGTTCGAGCTTCTGCACCACGTCGCCGCCGCGCAGGCTCAGATCGACCACCAGCGATTCGCCGGTCGCACGCAAGGTCGAATTCACTTCCTCGCTGCGCGCCGAGATATTCTCCGCGACCTGCGCGGAAATCTGCGAAAGATTGTCCGCGCTTACCGCTGCGACCTGCGAAAGATTGTCCGCGCTCTGGGCAGCGACCTGTGTGAGATTGTCGGCGGCCTGCGCCGAAACCTGCAGCAGGCTGGCCGAGATTTCGCCGGCACGCTCGCTCATCAATTCGGTGATGGTGGTCGAACGCTGCGAGAAGTCGTTGGTCACGTTCGACAGCCGCAACTGCATCATCTCGATGAGATTCTGCGACAGGACGTCGAATTCCTCGGCGATCGACTCGGTCTTGAAAGCGAGGCTGGCGTTGAGCCGTTCGGCCGCGCTGTCGATCGCGCTGGTCGTGGCGAAGCCGGAATTCTCGATCGAGGCGGCCGCCTGCTGGCTGATATTGTCGACGGCCTGCGCGGTTTCCTGTGCGATCTGGCGCAGCCGCTCCAGGATTTCCCCGGCGCGCTCGCCGAGCTGGGCCAGCATCTCATCGCTGACCCGGTTCAGGGTAATGTTGATATGATCGGTCTTTTCCTGCAATTCGCGGGTGATGCCATCGGTCGCCGCGGCAACCTGGGAGGCCACCTGATCGCTGATCCCGGTAATGTCCTGATTGAGGTCGAGATGCACGCCGGTGATGGCGTTGCGCACCTGTTCGGCCTGTCCGATCAGGCTGTCGCGCTGGCCGGCGAGATCGTCGAGCAGACCGCGAATGCGCACTTCGTTGTCATTGTAGGCCCGTTCGAGGGCTGCGACTTCGCTTTGCACCAAGGCTTCGAGTTCGGCAGCGCGCGCCAGCGCGCGCTCGACGCCGTCGCCCATGGCAGCGACCTCGCGGCGGATGGCCTGGCCGACACTGACGATCGATTCGCGGGCGAGGCCTTCGGGCTCCGACAGGCGCAGCGCCACTTCGGCCATGGATTGGGACAGTGCGCGCATCTCGCGCGAGCGCTGGATCATGTGCGCGACGGTGAAGAAGAACCCGACCGGGGCAAGAAAGGTGAACAGCAGCGCGATCAGGACAAAAGCGAAATTCTGCTGCAGCTGAGACAGGTATGGCGCGGTGAGGATGACGGCGAGCACAACCCACACGGCCGACAGAATGCCGGCGGCGATGAACATCGGCTTTGGCGAGGGCACGCGCGTCGATTGCAGAATCTGGCCGACCGACTTCCAGTCGTCATTGGCAGGGCGGCCGGGCTCGACATCGGCCGGGCTTTCCAAGCCGAAAGCCGGATCGCTTGCGGCCGCGACGGGCTCGCGCATCGGGACTTGCGGCTCGGCGGCCACGGGGGGCCGCGCGGCGGGCGGTTTCGCTGCCGGCCTGAAATCCGTGTCGGAAGCGGGCGGCGGTGCGGCCGGACGCGGGGCTGCGGGATTGTTCATTTCGGCGTCCCGGACCTTGAGCGCCTCCTGAATCGCCGCCATCGCCGCTTCGGTCGGATCGACGACCTTCTTCGGTTTGTTGGACATGGTCTTCCCGCCTCACTGACACACACTGACGGGGCACAGTCCGGGCATTCGAAGCGATCCTCGGCCAAAAAGCCGCAGGTTCAGCCGGTCGCAATATTGCCAAGACATCAGCCGCCGGGAGCCATCCTATCGGCTTAACCGGCCGAATTAAACAGTCCGCGTTAAGTACCTCTTAATCATCGTTAATGAGGTACCGTTCAACCCTGTGTGATTTCGGGACAGCAGCGGGAACCCACACCTTAGGCATCCGTTAACTTTGCCGGAAATTGCTGTCCTTGCGTCGCCTTTTCGGGGCCGTTTTTTACCCCGCTTTGGCCAGAGGCAGGTCAAATTACCCGGATAGGAGCCGATAGAGCTCCGGAGGCGTATGATGATCGAAGTGACCCAGACGGCGCTGGACGCCGTGGCGTCGCCCCCGCTGATCCCGGGCGACCGGCCGATTGACCATGTCCATCTCGCGCGCATGACGCTCGGCGATCGCGCACTGGAGCGCGAGGTGTTGACGCTGTTCGAGCGCCAGATCGGTCTTCTGATGGCCCGGATCGAAACCGCCCCGCATCCGGTTGCGGCCGCGGCAGCCCACACCCTGAAGGGCTCGGCCGACGGGATCGGTGCGTTCGCCATCGCGAAAGCGGCGGCGGAGGTCGAGCAGGCCGCCCGTGAGGGGGATATGGCCCGCCGCAGCTTCGCCGTCGAGGCGCTGCGTGCGGCGATCAGCGAGACGCGCACTGAAATCGCGGAGCTGCTGCGTCCGGTGTGTTGAGCCGGCGCAGGCTCGCGACTGGCTGGGCTCATTCCTTTCCGTTGTCGAAAAGCCGGACCGTTCGGCTCGTGCTGAGGCCGCTGGCGCTCGGCCGGCAATTCGCTATATACCGGCGAACGCGGCGGCCGGCCGGATCGCTGCTTCTCCCTTGGATAGCGAAGTCTGAAAGCCCCAGATGGCCAAGATCATCTTTATCGACCACGGAGGCGAAAGCCGGACCGTCGAGGCCGAGAACGGTTCGACGGTGATGGAAAACGCCATCAAAAACGGGATTCCGGGCATCGAGGCGGAATGCGGCGGCGCCTGCGCCTGCGCCACCTGCCACGTCTATATCGACGAGGCCTGGACCGAGATTGTGGGCCCGCCCTCGCCGATGGAAGAGGACATGCTGGATTTCGGCTTCGACGTGAAGCCGAACTCGCGCCTGTCCTGCCAGATCAAGGTGTCCGACGCGCTCGACGGGCTGATCGTGCGCACCCCGGAGCGGCAGGCCTGATTTGCTCAGGCAGCACACCGGCTGCAGCGCGCTTGTCACTTTAAGGGAAAGGACGATCCGGAACGCCGTGCCGCCCCGGCCGGGAGATGACGCCGGAAATCGGTTTGGATACAAACGATCGCGTCCCGGTCGCATCCCGGAAACCTCGCAGCAATCCATTTTTGCATCATGCCGAAAATCACGTTCATCGAATATGACGGCACCGTCCATGACATCGAAGCCGAGACTGGCGAGACGGTCATGGAAGCCGCCATGCGCGGCTCGGTTCCGAGCATCGTCGCCGAATGCGGCGGCTCCTGCACCTGCGCCACCTGTCACATTTATGTGGACGAGGCGTGGCTCGACAAAACCGGCGAGCGCTCGCTGGAAGAGGACGAGCAGCTCGACAACGCCTATGACGTGCGCGCCAATTCGCGGCTGTCATGCCAGATCAAGATGAGCGACGACCTCGACGGATTGCTGGTTCGCACCCCAAGCTATCAGGGCAGGTGACGTCATGCTGGACGCGACGAATGTCATCAAGACCGATGTGGTGATCATCGGAGCGGGCCCGTGCGGCCTGTTCGCGGTGTTCGAACTTGGCCTGCTCGACATCAAGGCGCATCTGATCGACATTCTCGACAAGCCGGGCGGCCAATGCGCCGAACTTTATCCCGAGAAGCCGATCTACGACATTCCCGGCATCCCGATGGTCACCGGCGACGGCCTGACCAAGGCGCTGCTCGAACAGATCAAGCCGTTCGGTCCGCAATTTCATTTCTCCGAGATGGTGGAGACCATCGAGCGGACCGGCGATCCGGAATTTCGCGTCACCACCGACGCCGGCAAGGTGTTCGAATGCAAGGCGGTGATTGTCGCCGCCGGCGGCGGCTCGTTCCAGCCCAAGCGACCGCCGATTCCCGGCATCGAGGCCTATGAGGCCAGGTCGGTGCATTACGCGGTGCGGCAGATGGAGCAGTTCCGCGGCAAGCGTCTCCTGGTCGCGGGCGGCGGCGATTCCGCGCTGGACTGGACGCTGAATCTCGCGCCGCTTGCGGGACATCTCACACTGCTGCATCGCCGCCAGGAATTCCGCGCCGCGCCCGACAGCGTCAACAAGATGATGGCGCTGGTCGGCGAGGGCAAGATCGATTTCGTGCTCGGGCAGGTAAGCTCGCTCGAAGGCAATGACGGCCAGGTCGAGAAGGCCATCGTCAAGCGCAACGACGGATCGAACTTCGAAATCGCCTGCGATGCGATCCTGCCGTTCTTCGGGCTCACGATGAAGCTCGGCCCGGTCGCCAATTGGGGGCTGAAGCTCGACGACGATCTGATCGAGGTCGAGACCGCAAGCTTCGAGACGTCCGAGAAGGGCATCTTCGCCATTGGCGACATCAACACCTATCCGGGCAAGCTGAAGCTGATCCTGTGCGGTTTTCATGAGGGGGCGCTGGCGGCGCAGAAAATCCACCGCTACGTCTATCCCGAAAAGAAACTGACGTTCCAGTATACGACATCGTCCACGAGCCTGCAGAAGAAGCTCGGCGTCGCTTAGGCGTTCGCATAATTTTCCCACTGGTGAATGTGGAGGCGAACCAATGGGCCTCTACCGCCGCTATATCGGGCCGCGCTTGATCGGCTATGCCTGTTCGCGTTCGAACATTACCGGACTTCGCCAGTCGATCGTTCCGCAGGCCAGCGGAGTCGTGCTTGAAATCGGCATCGGCCCCGGCCTCAACCTCGCCCATTACGATCCGGGCAAGGTGAAAAAGGTGATCGGGATCGATCCGGAGCCGGGCTTTCTCGAACTCGGCAGGAAGCAATTTGAACAGAGCCCGGTTCCCGTCGAGATCGTTCAGGCGCCCGGCGAGACGCTTCCGCTTGATGACGGCATCGCGGATTGCGCAGTGCTGACTTACACCTTGTGCTCGGTCGGCGATCCGGTTGCGGCTTTGCTTGAAATCCGCCGCGTGCTGAAGCCCGGCGGCCGGCTGCTGTTCCTCGAACACGGCCGCTCGGACGACGCCAACATCGCGCAATGGCAGGACCGTCTCAATCCGCTGTGGAATGTGTTCTCCTGCGGCTGCCAGATCAACCGCGACACCGCGCACTTGCTGAGCGAAGCGGGATTTCGGATCGAGGACGCCGACCGCTTCTATCTGCCGGGGGCGCCGAAGATACTCGGCTTCCACTGCCGTGGCACGGCGGTCTCAATGGCGGACGCCCGCGCCATATCGCGAAACCGCCCGTGTTGATGCGCGGCATATCGGAGCGGTAGGCTTTGAAATCTGCCAGTTCGATCAAGCGGAGGTTGCTGCCATGCGATGGATATTGGCAATGTGCGTTGCGGCCGGATTTGCATTCGCATTTGGCTCCGGCGCGACGGCGAAAGGAAAGAAAGAAAAGACATCCGCTCAGCCCGCCTGCCTGAACGCGCTGGCCTGCGGCCCGCAGCCGGTGCCGAAAATCCGTAAACCCAAGAACGAGCGCTTCATGAAGTCGGCGAGCTGACGCGCCAGCGCAAGGTCCGCCGCACCGGCAAAGTTTACCGCGTCACCGGCGGCTGCAACGGCGCGAGCGGCTCGGCGCGCACCTGTTGCGGGCTCGGCAGGCCGAGCACTGCGCGCAGGGCCGGCAGCGCCGCATCCGCCATTGCGGCGTGACCTTCCGCGGTCGGATGCACCGCGCCGCCATAGACCGCGCTGGTCGCGCCCCAGGTGGCATCGTGCAGATCGCTCGGCTGCACCGCGGGGGAGATGCCTTCCGGGAAGGTCATGGCGGTGAAATAGCTGTCATTGGCGGTGCGGATCCAGCGCGCGCGGGGGCTGTAGGGCCGGAAATCGCGGGCGCGCAGATTGCAGCGCAGGGGATCGGTGGCGGCGACGGACGGGTTGCTTTCGAAGCTTTCGCCATTCTCAAGAAAACATTCGCGGTCGAAGACCGGATCCTGCGGCGAGCGCGCGCAGAAGCCGCGGAATGCAAATTCGGCCTGATGCGTATCGACATAGATCATGCGATCGGTCGAAGGATCGCGGCAGATCCCGGCGCCCTCGCAGGTGGCGAGCGCGCGCAGCTTCGGAAAGAATTCTTTCTCGACGAAGTCCGAGGTCTCGCGCAGCTTGGCCCCGTCCACATTGAAGGCCGGATGCACATCGAAGCCGCCCGGGCCGCCCCGGCAGACCTGTCCGCCATTGACCATGGCCGGGTTGCCGTAGCCGACGAACACCACGCGCTGCAGATTGCCGCCGAGATAGGGTTTCAGCGCGTTGCGCAGCTTGGCGAAATCGCGCGGAAGCTTGTCGAGATAGCCGCGTGCGTCGGCGACGTCGGCCATCAGGCCGCCGCGCCGGAACAGCGTGCGCTCGGTTGCCGATTCCACAATCACGTCGGCGACGAGACCGGAGAACCAGATGTCGTTGGCGCCGATGGTGAGCAGAATGGCGTCGAGGCTGCGCTCCCTGTCGGTCTTGCGGGCCAGTTCCATCGCCTCTTTGAGACGCACCATCTGCGCCACGTTGTTTGTCGTGCAGGCGCCGGTCGGAGGGCATTCGCGTGCGCGCAGCGAGCCGAAGAAGCCGGATTCGATGGTCGATCCGGAACAGGCCAGCGGCAGGAAGGTCACGGCAATGTGCGGATTCTCAATGGCCAGCCCCAGCGCCGCGCGCACCTGATAACCATAGAGCGACCGGTGGCAGGTCGCGCTCCACCAGCGCGCATTGAGCCTGGCCCAGTCCGCCGAGGTGTTGCCGCTGCCGACGGAGAGCGCCGGATCGCAGGCCTTGTTGCCCTTGAATCCGGCGCGGCCCGGACGGAAATATTCGCTTGTCGAGCCTGCGAGGAAGCGGCGGAAGCAGAAACCGTCGTCGCCGAGCTGGATGGCGCGGTCCGGATTGCCTTCGCCGGCGGCGATGGAATCGCCCATGCCGGCGATCAAGAGATCGCGGACTTGGATCTCGGTCATAATACGCTGGGCCGTGCCGTCGGGCAGGCCGACATCGACGGTCGCAATCGTCGGTCGGCCATGTTTCACGCGGATCCGCACCGGTTCGTCGCAACGCGTGGTGGCTTCGCCGGGCTCGGAGGCGCCGTCGTCGAAGCTCCAGGCGCAGAGCGCGCCGGGCGGAATGGCGCCCGCGGCATAGGCGATGATCGGATGATCGAGCGGGCTTAAGTAATTCTCCTTTTGCCCGTCGCGCAGGCAGGATTCCGGCAGCCGCCCGGTGTGGTCGACGCACAGATTGTCGACCATGTCGCGGGCCCAGCCGCGGCCGTCGGTGGCATGGGCCAGCCGCTGTTCCGAGGCCAGCACGCCGTCGCCGCGATAGGCGGCCACATGGCGGCGGAAATCGGCCTCGTTGCGGAACAGCCGGAAACGGTTGCGGACTTCCCATTCGATCCGGATCGGCCCGGTTCCGGGGGTCTCCGCAGCCGTATTCAGCTGCAGCGGCGCGGGCGCGACGGACTGTGCCGTAGCCTCCGGCTGCGTGGCGAAAACAGACATGACGGCAAGGCTGGCGAGTGCGACGCGCATGGAAAAACCGCAGGTTTACAGGGCGGTCTCGACTAGCACGAAGCTTTGGGCGGAAATATGGGAATCAGGCCGCGTGATCGCGCGCGGATTGCCGCTCCTGTATGCAGGGCGCCTTGGCCTGCGCTTGCGTCGCCGGATCGGCCGCCGCCCGCTTGCGCGCGGCGATGACGCATTCGCGGATGGCCACGATGGTCAGCGCGATCGAGAATGGCAGGATGTAATAGATCGCGCGCCAGACCAGGAGCGTGGCGAGCAGATCCTCCCGTGCAAATTGCGACAGGGCGATCAGGATCGCCGCATCGAAGACCCCGATCGCGCCGGGCGTGTGACTCAAGAATCCGAGCAAGGTCGCGAGTACAAAAATCACGATGAATGGCAGCAGCTCGCCCGGCGGCTGCGCCGGCAGCAGCACATACATGCCGACGGCCGCGAGCCCGAGATCGGCGACCCCGATCAGGATCTGCACGAATGTGAGACGCGCGGTCGGCAGGGTCAGGGTCACGCCTTTGACGCCGATCACCCGCGGCTTGCCGACGAGCCAAAGCAGATAGACGCAGATCGTGGCGAGCCCGGCCAGGCCGACCGCGCGATTGACCCAGGGCGGCAGCTGGTCGAGCGCGCTGGCGGCCTCCGGAGCAATCGCCATGCCGAGGCCCAGCACGAAGGCATTGCCGAGCCAGAAGGTCAGCCCGGTGACAAAGGCGATCTTGGCGACGTCGATGAGGTTGAGACCCCAGGCCGAATAGATACGGAAGCGGATCGCCCCGCCGGTAAACACCGTAGCGCCGAGATTGTGGCCGATCGAGAAACTGGTGAAGGCCGACATCGCGGCGATCCGGTAGGGCACATGGCGGGCGCCGATCGTGCGCAGCGCGAAGAAATCGTAGAAGGTGATGGTGAAATAGGCCGCTGCGACGAACGCGATCGAAAGCCCGATATTCGACAGCGGCATGGCCGCGATCGCGGCGAGCACACGGTCCGGCTGGATATCGCGCAGCATCCGGAACAGCGTGAAGCCGGCAAGACACAACACCGCAAGACTGGCGGCAAAACCAATCCTGTTCCAGCCAATCCTGTCGCGGATGATGCTGCCAATGGACGTGACGATGGTGCGCATTCACCGGTCCGGCCGGCGGGTCTGCAACTGACACGCCGCGTGCTCGGACCGCGGAGCGCGATCCGTTCGATTCACCGGGCGCACCATCCGATGCGTTCGCGACAATTTTCTAACAAGCCCGAAAAGTTTGGCAGGCCGCCGTCGTAAAACTGAAATCTGCGCGGCGCATCGTGGGGCATGCGAATCGATTCACCGCGAGACGGCGTTTTGGACCCTTGGCCGCGAAGCGTGGGCATGCCGGAGGCGTGATGCGCGTTCTGGTCGCAACCGACGCCTGGCATCCGCAAGTCAACGGGGTGGTGCGCACGCTGTCGACGCTGGCCCAGACCGCGCCACGGCACGGCGCGGAGGTGTCGTTTCTGACGCATGAGGGCTTCCGCACCTTTCCCTTGCCCACCTATGCCGACATCCGCTGCGCACTGCCCGCGCCCGGCGCCGTTGCACGGCGGATCGAGCAGATCAAGCCCGATGCCATCCATATCGCGACCGAAGGCACGCTGGGCCATGCCGTGCGCCGCTATTGCATCCGCCGCGGCATCCCCTTCACCACGAGCTTCCACACCCGGCTGCCCGAATATGTCGCGGCGCGCGCGCCGATCCCCGAAAGCTTCGTCTGGCGCTGGCTGCGGCGCTTTCACGGCCGTGCCGAACGGGTGATGGTCTCGACGCGCTCGCTGATTTCGGAATTGTCCGGACGCGGCTTTCACAACCCGGTGCTGTGGCCGCGTGGCGTCGACGGCGCGGTGTTTTCGCCGCGCGCGCCGATCGAACTCGACCTGCCGCGGCCGATTTTTCTGACCGTGTGCCGGGTCGCGGTGGAGAAGAATATCGAGGCGTTCCTGGCGCTCGATCTGCCCGGCAGCAGAGTGGTGGTCGGCGACGGACCGATGCGGACCGAGCTGATGCAGCGCTTTCCGCAAGCGGTGTTTCTCGGCGAGCGCCACCGCGACGAACTTGCAGCGATCTACTCCGCCGCCGATGTGTTCGTGTTCCCGAGCCGGACCGACACCTTCGGCCTTGTCATGCTGGAGGCGCTGTCCTGCGGGGTGCCGGTCGCGGCCTATCCGGTGCCGGGTCCGCTCGATGTGATCGCAGACGCGCCGGTCGGCGTTCTGGACGAGGACTTGCGGGCGGCTGCGCTGCGCGCCCTGTCCATCGACCGCGCGCTCTGCCGCGATTTTGCCAGCCGCATGACCTGGGACCGCTGCGCACGGATGTTTCTCGACAATCTGGCGGTGTTCGGAAAATCCCGGCCCGTGGTCGAACAGAATATCGTCCAGCGTCTGCGGCGCCAGGCCGCGATTTATTAGGCCTTCGTCCCGCGATTTTCCACGGCCTTGAAATTTCCGCCCGAACACCGCAGGTTCCGGCAGCGGTGCCTTTCAACTGGCCGGGACATGTTCATCACCTTCTTTACCGAGCTGAAATCCGCAGGACTCCCGGTCACGCTGCGCGAATATCTGACCCTGATGGAGGCGATGGATGCCGACCTCGCATCGCGCAGGGTCGAGGACTTTTACTACCTGTCGCGCGCGGTATTGGTGAAGGACGAGCGCAACCTCGACAAGTTCGACCGCGTGTTCGGCCACGTCTTCAAGGGCCTCTCGCTGATGGAAGAGGCGCTGACCGCCGAGATTCCCGAGGAATGGCTCAAGAGCCTGGCGGAGAAATATCTCACCGAAGAAGAAAAGAAGCAGATCGAGGCGATGGGCGGTCTCGACAAGCTCCTTGAGACGCTGAAGAAGCGGCTGGAAGAGCAGAAGGGCCGGCACCAGGGCGGATCGAAATGGATCGGAACCGGGGGCACCTCGCCGTTCGGCAATTCCGGCTACAACCCGGAAGGCATCCGCATCGGCGGCGAGAGCAGGCACCGCCGCGCCGTGAAAGTGTGGGACAAGCGCGAGTTCAAGGATTTCGACGACGACGTCGAGGTCGGCACCCGCAACATCAAGGTGGCGCTGCGGCGCCTGCGCAAATTCGCCCGCACCGGCTCGGCCGACGAACTCGATCTCGACGGCACCGTCAAGGGCACCGCGCACAAGGGCTATCTCGACATCCACATGCGCCCCGAGCGGCACAATGCGGTGAAGGTGCTCCTGTTCTTCGACGTCGGCGGCTCGATGGACTGGCACATCAAGGTGACGGAGGAATTGTTCTCCGCCGCGCGCGCCGAGTTCAAGCATATGGAGCATTTCTACTTCCACAATTGCCTCTACGAGCGGGTGTGGAAGGAGAACCGGCGGCGCTTCACCGACACCACGCCGACGTTCGACGTGATGCATAAATATCCGCACGACTATAAGGTGATCTTCGTCGGCGATGCGTCGATGTCGCCTTACGAGATCGCGATGCCGGGCGGCTCGGTCGAGCATATGAATGAGGAGCCGGGCCAGGTCTGGATGGAACGGATCACGCGGACCTATCCGGCGGCGGTGTGGCTCAATCCAGTGCCGGAAGCCGAATGGGACTACACCCAGTCGATCCGCATGATGAAGCAATTGATGAGCGGGCGCATGTATCCCTTGACGCTGGACGGGCTCGACCGCGCGATGCGGGAATTGGTGCGGTGACAGTTTGGACGGAAATGGTTATCATGAAGAGATGGGTGATCTTCTGAAGCAGGCCTTCGAGAAGGCGATGACGTTGCCGGTCGATCAGCAGGACGCGGCCGGCGCCGCGCTGCTCGACTACCTGGACGATGCACGCTCGCTTCAATTGACCGATGAGCAGGTCGCCGAGGTGCGCCGCCGTTTGTCCGATCCGTCGCGCGGGCTCTTGAGCGTTGAGGACGTCAAGGATCGTCTGGGCCGCCTTGGCTGATGCGGGTCGTCTTCGACGATAGAGCCGTCGAAGATCTGGAAGACATTTACCGCTTTATTTCCGCTGAAAATCCGCATGCTGCTCGGTCAGTGGTACTTCGTATTGTTGCAAGCGTGGAACGGCTTGCGGATTTCCCGCGTATGGCAAGAAACGGCCAGGTCGAGGATACGCGTGAATGGGTGATGCCAAGGTTGCCTTACATTGCCGTGTATCGCGTCTATGCGGAGCGCGACGAGGTCGTCATCGTCGGCGTATTCCACGGCGCGCGTGAGCGGCCCGAGCGGGACTGATACGCTCGATGTCCTTCACCGCTCCGGCCGCGCCGGCTCCGGCCGCAGCAGCGGATCGATGGTGATCGTCCCAACCGCGCGCGACACGCAGGCGCAGAGCCTGGTATTTTCCTGCTTCTGGTGATCGCTGAAAAAGACATCGCGATGATCGACCTCGCCATCGACCGCGACGATGTTGAGGGCGCAGACCCCGCATTCGCCGCGCCGGCAGTCCGAAATCACGCCGATGCCCGCGTCTTCGAGCGCATCCAGGATCGACTGGTTTTCCGCAACCACGATCTCGCGACCGCCCGGCGCGATGCGCAGGCGAAAGGTTTGCGTGGCGAGCTGCCCGCTCGATCCGAACGTCTCGTAGCGCAGATCGCCGACCGGCCGGCCGAGAGCGCGCCAGATGCTGCGCGCCTGATCGAGCAGCGGCAGCGGACCGCAAACCGCGGCAAGGCCGCCGGGCGCGAGCGAGGCCAGCGACGCCTCCAGATCGAGGCGCTGCCCCTCGGCGGACACGAAGGTCTGCAGGCGGTCGCCCAATGCAGCGCGAAGCTCGTCGGCGAAGGCGAGTTCGTCGCGCGAGCGCACGCAATAATGCATGCGCAAAGCCGCACCGGCGCGTGCCAGGGCATGCGCCATGCCGACCAAGGGCGTGATGCCGATGCCGCCGGCGATCAACAGATAATCCGGCCGTCCGAAATCGATCTCGAAATGGCTGCGCGGACTGGAGATCGTGAGCTGCGATCCCTCCCGCAGCGACCACATATAAGATGAGCCGCCGCGGCTTTCAGGATTAAGCTTCACCGCGATGCGATAGGCATCTGGCACGGCCGGACCGATCAGCGAGTAGGATCGCGTATCGACGCGCGCGCCGATCATCACCGTGACATTGAGATGCCCGCCGAGCGGAATCTGAGCGGGCGTTCCTGCCGCGGGCACGAGTTCGAACAGGCGAATCGTGGGGGTGAGATCGCGGATGGCGCGGACCCGCGCGGCGGCCCATGTCTCGATCACGCGCATGGCGAAGACCGCCCTCTACTCGGCGGCGCGGAGCGCCGCGGGCGTTTCCTCACGGATCATCCGCTCGAGGATGCGCCGCGCCCACATCGCGCCGCCGTCGATATTGAGGTTGTAGAAGACGGCATCGGGATTGTCCTCCATCGCGGTCTGCTGCGCTTCCAGCATCGCCTCGTCCTCGGCGATGATCGCGGCATTGCGCTCGCGGGTCTCGGTGGTGAGCCGCTGGTCGGTGAGCTTGAAATTGCGCCGCACCACCCAGAAGAAGTGGCAACGTTGCTCGGTCTCCGGCGTGATGAAATGGCAGACCCTTAGATTAACGCCCTGCGAGCGGTCGCCCTGCGGCGCGCCGGTGCCGGCCAGCGCCACGCCGACATCGAGCACGATCGCGGCCGGCGCCTCGAAATTGATATATTGCCAGCGATCGACCTTCACCGGCCCTTTGGCGCCGAGCTGGAACGCCCAGAATGGCGGCGGCTCGATATTCAGCATCCAGCGTGTCACATGCGCGGTGCGCTCCGAATGCGTGACCTCGAACGGCGCTTCGGCCACCGCCGCATTGCCGATCGAGGTGCGGTGCACGAACGCTTCGTGCGTCAGGTCCATCAGGTTGTCGATCACGAGGCGATAATTGCAGGCGAGCGGCGTGCGCTTGCCTTCGCCGGCCCAGGCCGGATCGTCCACCCAATGCATGTCCGGGATCGTCGCCGGATCGGCGAGGGCCGGATCGCCCATCCAGATCCAGGCGAAACGATATTTCTCGACCACCGGAAAGCGCCGCACGCAGGCCGACGGGTTGATGGTCTCCTGCGACGGCATGAAGGTGCAGCGCCCGTTCGGATCGAACTTCAGGCCGTGATAGCCGCACACCACATCGTCGCCTTCGAGCCAGCCCTTGGACAGTGGAACGAGACGATGCCAGCATGCATCCTCCAGCGCCGCGATCTGGCCCGCAGCGGTCCGGTACATCACGACCTTTTTGCCGCAGATCGTGCGCGGCATCAGCGCGCGGCCGATCTCGTAATCCCAGGCGGCGACATACCAGGCATTCAGCGGAAAAGAGCGTTCGGTCTGCATGACATGAATTTCCTCACCCGGAGCCTGCGAGGAGTTTTGTCATCGAGGCTGCTTTTTTTGGCGGCCCCGTCTGATGCGGCGGCTCGCAGTCTGGAAAGTCTAACAGTGCGAGGTCGGGCTTGCCAATGGCGCACCGGATTTGCGCCGACGGTCGGGAGCGCGTAGCCCGATCACCAAGAAAATGCGTATCACCAAGCCCGCACGGGCCTTAAAGAATGGTCAGGAAGAATGACTGCTCAACAACCTCAGCGCGATCCGATCGTCATCCTGGTCGATGCCGATGCCTGCCCGGTCAAGGCCGAAATCTACCGGGTGGCGGAGCGTCACGGCCTGACCGTGTCGGTGGTCGCGAATGCGCCGATCGCAGTGCCGCGCGAACCGTGGATCGAGCGTGTCGTGGTGCCCGGCGGCATGGACGAGGCCGATCACTGGATCGCCGAGCGCGCGCGGCCGGGCGCAATCGTCGTTACCGCCGATATTCCGCTGGCGAGCCGCAGCGTGAAGGCGGGCGCGACAACCATCGCGCCCAATGGCCGTGTGTTCGACGAAGATACCATCGGCATGGCCCTGGCGACGCGCAATCTGATGGACGGATTGCGCTCCGCCGGTGAAGCCACGCGCGGGCCGCCGCCATTCACGCCCAGGGATCGCTCGGCTTTTCTGTCGGCTCTCGATCTGGCGATCGTCCGGCTTAAGCGCGCGGGCTTTGCAGCGTGAGTGCGGTCAGCGATCGTTGAGGCACGAGGTCCAGCGGCCATAGCCGAGATCGATCGGGCAGGGCAGTCCGGGAGGCGGCTGGTAGCGCCGGCCATATTGATCGAATGAAGGATCGGCGGGCCGCCAGCGATAGACCGGAGCCGCTGGTGGGGCTGGCCGCCTCTGCTTGGTGCGCTGTGTCTTGCGCGGCTTCTGCTGTGCGGCCGACAATTCGGATGCCGCGCTTTCGACCGCAGCGACCGGTTCCGCGCGGAGCTCCGCGACCGGCACGGAGACGACGACCAGGACCAGCAGGGACGATGCCGCGACCCTTCCTGCTGTCATCGCGATGCGTCTCCGTGCGTGAAGCGTAATGGCATCGGGAGTATGGCGTCCCGGAAACATATTACGCGCGCTTGGTCCGTTTGGCTGTTGTGCGTTTCGCCGCCGCACGTTTGGCTGTCCTGCGTCGGCCTGCGGAACGCTTTTGCTGATTGCCGGTCCCGGATGTTTCGCCGCCAAACCAGCCGAAGCTCGGGATACTGGAAGCCAGCGCGCCCGGCGCTTCGGCCATCTTGCGTCCGATGTCGCGGCCGATGCCCTTGAGGGCGCCGGCATTCTGCATGGCCTGGCCGAGCAGCACGCCCATCTGGAATGCGGCCGCGGCGCTGACCCGCGGATGTGATGCGATGGTATCGCTGATGCGGCCGATCAAATCCTGTGAGCCGGAAGATTTTGCGCTGCGCGCCATGGCACGTCTCCTGTTGGGGAACCTCGCCGGCTCAAGTCCGCGCAGGCGGTTCCGGTTCCCGATCAGCGCTTGTCCTGATCCGTGACCACCCACCAGCTGCGATAGGGCGGGTCCTCGTCGGTGGCACCTGGAATATTCTCCAGTTCGGAGGTATCGAACGGCGCTCGCGTTTCATCCCGGTGGTCGCCGGTGTCGGCCTGGTCGCGACGCGGCTCGGGGTGTTGTGGTGAATCCGGATCAATCATGTCGAAACTCTCATACCCAGGGTTGCTGGGCCGGTGTCTGCTCCTTGTTCTGCAACCAATTGCAGGCGCACGATAACGAACGGTTACGTCACTTCAAATCGCTCTGACGACCCCGGGTTCCACGGGCTCGAATAACGATCGCGTCAGGAACATCGCACGCGCTCCCACGACAGTCAGGAACATCGCACGCGCTGCCACGTTGGCATTCAGGGACGCCCGCACTGCGTCCGACGCATTCTGACAACACACCCGCATTCCGACACATCGAGGAGCCGCAGATGGGCCTGTTTTCCGCCGACATCAAGACCATGGACGACCTCTATGTCCACCAGCTTCAGGACATTTACTATGCCGAGAAGCAGATCCTGAAATCCCTGCCGGATATGATCGGCAAGGCGACCGACCGCGACCTCAAGTCCGGTCTGCAGAAGCATCTGCAGGAAACCGAGAATCACGTTGCGCGTCTGGAGCAAGTGTTCAAGCTGCACGATCTGAAGCCGAAGGGTGTGGACTGCCCGGCGATCGACGGCATCATCGATGAGGCCGAGGAAATTTCCGGCGAGGTCGCAGACAAGGAAGTGCTGGACGCCGCCCTGATCGCTTCGGCACAGGCGGTGGAGCATTACGAGATCACCCGCTACGGCACGCTGATCGCCTGGGCGCGTCAGCTCGGCCGCGACGATGCCGCCGCGATCCTGCAGAAAACCCTGGACGAGGAAAAAGCCGCCGACCTGAAACTGACGTCGGTCGCCGAAAGCAAGGTCAACCGGAAGGCCGCGAGCTGACCTGCGATCGCTGAACCGAAAAAGCGCCGGCTCTGCCGGCGCTTTTTTTACGGGCTGTTCGCGCGCGAGGCGCCAAGTCAGCAAGCCTGCCGGTCAGGGACGGCCGGGCTGGGTGATGATCGGCGCGCCGCCGATATTGGGGACGCTCGGGCGCGAGGCTGCATCCGGATTGCCGGGGCTGACCGCTCCGGGCGTGCCGGGCCGGGTCGGCGACGGCGCGGTGGCCCCGCCGGTCATGCCGGAACCGGTCCCGGTGGTTCCGGCCGGCGCGGGTGTCGCAGGCGAGATCCCGGGTGACGGCGCGCCGCCAGGCTGGCCTGGCGCGGTGCCGGTCTGCGCGTGAGCGGAGACGCCGAGGAGGGCGGCCAGGACTGCGGCGGCGAGACATGTTCCGGCCGCATGAATGATGGTCGATGCCATAAAGAAAACTCCGAGGTTGAGTCGCTGGCGGGCCAACGTCTCGCACCTGCATCCGTTCCGCGCCGGAGGTTCCATCAGGCCCGTGCCTTCGTGTAAGACGGCGCTCGCAAGGGGACAGCGATGGACGACACGAGCGGCGGCGACGAAATCGTATATGCCTACAAGGCCACCTTGATGGGCGGCGCCTGGGTGCTGCGGCTTGCGCCGGACGCCTTGCTCTGGTCGCTGGGCGCGATGTCCGGCCGCGTGCCCTATCGTGACATCCGCCGGATCAGGCTCGGCTTCCGCCCGGTGACGATGCAGTCGTACCGGTTCCTGGCCGAAATCTGGGCCGACAAAAGCCCGAAAATCCAGATCGCCTCGGCGTCGTGGAAGTCGCTGCTGGAACAGGAGCGCCAGGACGCAGCTTATGTGCGCTTCATCAAGGCGCTGCATGCCCGCATTCGCGAAGCGGGGGGCACGCCACATCTCACCGCAGGCGCGATTCCGTTTCTGTACTGGCCGGGATTTGTGATTTTCGCCGGCATCTGCATCGCCATGCTGGCGCTGATCTTCCGCGCCATCCAGCAGGGCGAGATGACCGCGACGCTGTTCCTGCTCGGCTTCTTCGCCGTGCTGCTGTGGCAGCTCGGCATGTTCTTCAAGCGCAATCTGCCGCGCCGCTATACGCTCGACGCGATCCCGGCCGATATATTGCCGACGCCCGCCAAGCCTGAACCTACGCCGCCCGGCTAGTCGCGCAGCACCAGCACCGAACAATTGGCGTAGCGCACCACATGGCCGGCATTGGAGCCGAGGAAATAGCTGCGCATGTCCGGCCGGTGCGAGGTCATGACAATGAGATCGGCGTTCATCGCCTTGGCCTCCTCGATCACCTCGTGATAGATGCCGCCCTGGCGCACAACGCCGGAGACCCGGCCGGCGCCAAGCGTACATTCGGCGGTCAGCTTTTGCATGCTCTCCTCGGCGGATTTTCGCTGCTGGATGTCGAAATCCGGCGGCACATATTCGGCGAGCATCACCGGCGTCATCGGCAGCACATGGACGATACGCAATTCGCCGTCGGCGCTGCGCGCCAGCGCGCAGGCGGTTTCGATCGCCGGACGCGCGAGATCGGGCTCTGCGAGGTCGACCGGCACCAGGATGCGTTTGAACATGATCGCTTCCTCCTCGTTTGCGCGGACAGGCAAGCCGGCGCTCAAGTCTAGTCGTCCGGCCCGCCGATCGCACGCGGCGTGACGAAACCGACAAGCGTACCGGCGCCGGGCCGGATTTCATCCCAGCCTCCGATATCGAGGTCGATCACCGCAAGCGCTCCGGTCGGAAATTTTTCCGAGAGGCTTCTGCGCAACTTTTTGTCGCCGGATTGCACCAGGAGATTTGCGGTTTCCTGGAATCCGGGATTATGTCCGACCACCAGCAGCGATTGCGCCGAAGCCGGCGCTTGCGCAATGGTAGCCATGATGTCGCGCGGCGAGGCTTCGTAAATGCGGTCTTCGAATTGGGTGGTCGGCCTTTTCGGCAGCGCATCGGCGACGATGCGGAAGGTTTCACGGGTGCGCTCGGCAGTGGATATGATGGCATGATCCGGGATCAGGGCGTGCTCGGCCATGTAGCGTCCCATCAGCGGCGCCGCCTTGCGGCCGCGCGGGGCAAGGTCGCGTTCATGATCGGACTTGCCGGGCTGCGACCAGTCGGATTTGGCATGGCGAAGAAGCATCAGGCGGCGCATGGATCGCGGTCCCGGAGGAAATGCAATGCCGGAGCCTAACACGAGCCCGGCCGCTGACGAGCCGCAACCGAAAGCCGCATCGGCGCCGGCCGACCGGGCCTATGGCGACAACCATTTCGTGGCGGCGGCCGCTGCCGAGCCAAGGCCGCATCTGACCTACGATCTCGACATCGATGTCTGCATCATCGGCGGCGGCCTTGCCGGGTTGTCGATCGCGGCCGAGATCGCGCCGCGCGGCTGGTCGGTTGCGGTGCTGGAGGCGCGGCGCATCGCCTGGAATGCATCCAGCCGCAATGCCGGATTTGTACGTCCGGGCTTTGCGCAAGGGATCAGCACCATTGTGACCCGCGTCGGCGCCGACCATGCGCGCGAACTCTGGATGCTGTCGCAGGATGGCGTCGAATGGGTTCGCCGCGCGATCAAGGACGGCGGCATGCGCGATGTGATTCAGAGCGACGGCTGGCTGCGTATTTCCAAGACCGACCGGAGGGCCGAAATCGCCGACGAGGCCGAGCTGTTGCGCGCCTTCGGCGCCGATATCGAGGTCTGGCCCGCCGATCTCGTGCGCACCAAGGTCAAGTCCGACCATTACTTCCAGGCGATCCATTTCCCGGCCGCCTTCAACATCCATCCTTATAACTATGCGCTCGGTCTTGCTGCGTCCGCGGAGAAAGCCGGTGCGCGCATCTTCGAGGAGACGGCGGCGGTCTCGATCGATCCCGCGGGCGTGCGCAAGCGCATCGACACCAAGCATGGCCGCCTGCGCGCCGCACATATCGTGTTTGCCGGGAATGTGCATCTCGGATCGCTGACGCCTCATCTGTCGCGGACGCTGATCCCGCTTTACAGCTTTGCGGCCGTCACCAAGCCTCTCGGCGAGAAGCTCCCGGCGGCGATCGAGTATCCCGGCGGGATCAGCGATACCGAATTTGCCGATCATCATTACCGCATCCTTGACGGCGACCGGCTGATCTTTGCCGGACGGCTCGGCATGCGCGATACCGCGCAGCGCACCGGCCGCAAATTGCGCGCCGATCTGCAGCGGCGATTTCCGCAGCTCGGACCGGTCGAGATCGAAAGCGCATTCGGCGGCGCGATCGGGATCACGGTTCACGGCATGCCGCAGATCGGACAGGTCATGCCGGGCGTTTGGCTTGCGAGCGGCTTCGGCGGCCTCGGTCTCAACACCACGGCAATGGCGGCCACCCTGATCGGAGGTGCGATCGTCGAGCATGACGACCGCTACCGTTTGTTCGAGCCGTTCGAACTGGTCTTCGCCGGCGGACCGGCGGGCCGCGTCTTCACCACCTGGCTCTATGCCGCGCAGCGTGCGCGCGAAAGCCTGCAGTCGCACCGCGCGTACAAGAACGAGAAATGGTGGATTGAAAATGCGCCCCGTCTGAAAAAGGAAGAGGAAGAGGCGGCCGAGCGTGCGCGCATGCGTGCTGAGCAATGGGCAAAGGCCGAAGCCGAGCGAATCGAGCGCGAGACGATCGAGGCTGCGGAGGCCGAAGCGCGGCGGATCGAGCGCGAGCGCATCGCCGCCGAAAAGGCCGAGGCGAAGCGCCTTCGCGCCGAAGCGAAAGCTGCGGCCAAAGCCGAAGCCGCGCGCCTCAAGGAAGAGCGTCGCGCCGCCGCACGCGCCGAAAAGGAACGGATCGCGGCCGAGAGAGCCGAAGCAAGGCGGATCGAGGCCGAGCGTCTCGCCGCTGAGCGGGCGGCAGAGCGCGCCGAGGCGGAACGGCTCGCAGCCGAGCAGGCCGCGATCGCGCAGGCGCAGCCCGCGCGGCTTGACGCGGAACAGAGCGAAGCCGAACGGCTCGACGCGGCCTATCGCAACGCCGAGAGGGTCGCGGAGAATGCGGCGCGGCTGGTGGCGGAGCATTCGAAGGGCGAGCCAGTCGCTGACGTTTCCGCGGCGTCGGGCGCAGACGGCGCAACGCCGTCGCACCGGACAAAACGCCACGACTGACGCGTTCGACCAATATCGCCGCTGCGAAACATGCGACATGCCGTGCACGGCCGGGGCGAGCGGCCGTGCACGGCGAGGGGCTTGCGGCGCGGACCTCCGTGGACCCGTTACTTCGGCAGAATGACGGTGTCGATCACGTGGATGACGCCGTTGTCGGTCGCGATGTCGGCTTTCACCACTTTCGCGTTGTTGACCATGACGTCGCCCTTGGTGGCGTCGACCTTCACCGGCTGGCCCTGAACGGTCTTGGCCTCGGTCGTCTTGCCCGCGAGCGCCGAGCTCATCACTTTGCCCGGAACGACGTGATAGGTCAGGATTCCGACGAGCTGCGCCTTGTTTTCCGGTTTGAGCAGGTTTTCGACGGTGCCGGCCGGGAGCTTCTTGAAGGCCTCATCGGTCGGGGCGAACACGGTGAACGGTCCGGGCCCCTTCAGGGTATCGACGAGGCCCGCCGCCTTGAGCGCTGTGGCAAGCGTGTTGAATTGTCCGGCCTTGACGGCGGTATCGACGATGTCTGCGGCCGATGCGGCGCCGGCGCCGAAGGTGAGAGCAGCGCAGACTGCGATGACGCGAGAAGCACGATGAATCATTGACGGTTTCCTGTTCTCTCGATGTTGCTTCGATGACGGTGAGTGGAACATCCGGTCGCAGACGCTTCCGCCGACACAGGGCCAGCCGAACCGCTCGATCGCACGGACAGTCGAGCTACGGTCGCGACCGCGGGATGGTTTTCGTTTTCACGGCTTCGTTATCGAAGAACCGTGATGCCATAGCGTGGTGCGTCAAAATGTGTTAGGTCGGGCTCCCGGGCTCTGCAACAGTTCTTAAAGCGATTTTTAGAGCGACCTGGGTGCCGGTTCGCGCAAAGAAAACGCGCCAGCGCAATAAATTAAGTCTCTTTGCGATTCGAAGAAAAGCCAACAGACTCTAGCGGCCGTCGCGGCGCGCCATGAATGCCAGCCGCTCGAACAGATGCACGTCCTGCTCGTTCTTGAGCAGCGCACCGTGCAGCGGCGGGATCAGTTTCTTCGGATCGCGCTCGCGCAACGTTTCCGGTCCGATATCCTCGACCATCAGGAGCTTCAGCCAGTCGAGGAGTTCCGAGGTCGACGGCTTCTTCTTCAAGCCCGGCACGTCGCGGATCTCGTAGAACAGCCGGAGCGCTTCGGCGACAAGGCGCTGCTTGATGCCGGGGAAATGCACATCGACGATCGCGCGCATGGTGTCGGCGTCGGGAAAGCGGATGTAGTGAAAGAAGCACCGGCGCAGAAACGCGTCCGGCAGCTCCTTCTCGTTGTTGGAGGTGATGACAACGATCGGGCGCTGGTTCGCCTTCACCGTCTCGCCGGTCTCGTAGACGAAGAATTCCATGCGATCGAGCTCCTGCAGGAGGTCGTTCGGGAATTCGATATCCGCCTTGTCGATCTCGTCGATCAGGAGCACCGGACGCTTGTCGTGTACGAAGGCGTCCCACAGCTTGCCGCGCTTGATGTAGTTGCGGATATCCTTGACCCGCTCGTCGCCGAGCTGGCTGTCGCGCAGCCGCGACACCGCGTCGTATTCGTAGAGGCCCTGCTGCGCCTTGGTGGTGGATTTCACGTGCCATTCGAGGAGGTCGGTATCGACCGCCTTGGCAATCTCATGCGCCAGCACGGTCTTGCCGGTGCCGGGTTCGCCCTTCACCAGCAGCGGCCGCTGCAGGGTGATCGCCGCATTCACCGCGACCTTGAGATCGTCGGTCGCGACATAGCCTTTGGTGCCTTCGAAGCGCATGAATTGCCCTTGTCTGCTGAAAATCGCGGCGACACTAGACGGGCCGCCCCGCATCGGCAACCGGCGGGTTTTGCATGCGATTCCGGCGCGGAGCCCTTGCCTTGCGAGCAGACCCGGACGCGATCCGCGGTTCGCACCGAGCAGCCGCTGCGATTTCAATCCAGCCCTTCCGCCTGCATCGCGGCCTGCACCGCCGGGCGCGCAGCCATGCGCGCATAGTGAGCGTGTAGATGCGGCCATTTGTCGAGACCGATGCCGGCGGGCTTTGTCCAGGAGGCCACGACGAACAGATAGATGTCCGCGACGCTGAAATTCTCGCCGAGCAAATAGGGGCGGCGGTCGGTCAGGACGGCCTCGATATCGTCGAAACGGCGTGCGATGCGCTGCGGCGCCGCGCTCTTCTCGGCCTCTGCGGCCTTGTCGTTGAACAGTGGCGTGAATGCATTGTGCAATTCGGAGGCGATGAAGACGAGCTGCTCCTGCAGGCGCGCGCGCTGCATCGTTCCTGCAGCCGGGGCGAGTTTCGCCTCCGGCCTGATATCGGCCAGATACTGGATAATTGCGGCACCCTCGGTGAGCACCGCTCCATCGTCGAACTCTAGGGCCGGGACATATCCCTTGCGGTTGACCGCAACAAAATCGCGGCCGGTTTCGGTTCTCTTGGTTGCCGGATCGACGCGTTCGAGCGCGAAGTCGCAGCCGAGTTCGCGCAAAACGATATGCGGCGAAAGCGAGCATGCACCCGGGGAATAATACAGCCTCATCACTGGCGCTCCTTTGCGAGGGATCGGGGCCAGTCAGCTAAACGATATCATTACCTTTGGAAATCGAATTACCTTCGGTTACTGTTATTTTCGAGTTTCCGTCCGGTAACCGGTTTTTTTGAGAAAGGACGCTGCGGCGATGCTCAAGCTGCGAAAGAGCAAGGTGTCTCCGCCGCCCCTCGCATGTCCGATGACCGAGTGCATGGCGCTCCTGGGCGGCGCCTGGACGCCCGACGTCATCTGGAGCCTGAGCGGCGGGCCGCGGCGCTTCGGCGAGTTGCGCGCCGACATTCCCGTAATCTCGTCAAAGGTGCTGAGTGCGCGCCTGCAGAAGCTGGCGGAAAAGGGTGTGATCGAGCGGCGCGTGATGCCGACGTCGCCTCCTTCGGTCGAATATTCGCTGACCCCGCTGGGCGAGGAACTGATCCCGGCGATCAATGCGATCGTGTCGATCGGCCGGAGGCTGCTGGCGCGGACCAAGCGCGAGCGTCCGGAATTGCGCCGCCGTCAGGCCGCCCGCCGCTGACGACGCGCTGCCCCCGGCAAAAACTGCCGCATAGCGGCAATTTTCCGCCCGTCGGGTGCGGCAGCTGACACGCTATCCAACTGATTTTACGAGAAAATGTCTCTGGCACGGGGCTTGCGACATCTCCTCCCGCAAGTTGGCGGCCGCGTCTTCCGAAAGCCGCCCCGGACGTCCTGGAGGAACAAGTAATGGGTATCTTCGGCGCTCTCACCACCGCCGTCACCGGCATGCGCGCGCAGTCTTATGCGCTCGAGAATGTGTCCGGCAACATCGCCAATTCGCAGACCACCGCGTTCAAGCGCATCGACACCAGCTTCCAGGACCTGATCCCGGACAACATCCCCTCCAAGCAGCTCGCCGGCGGCGTGATCGCGAGCGCACGCGCGACCAATACGGTGCAGGGCGACATCCAGGGCGCGTCGGTCGGCACCTTCATGGCGATCAACGGCGACGGCTTCTTCGTGGTGCAGAAGCCGACCGGCGTGCAGGACAATACCCCGGTGTTCGGCGGCACCGACTATTACACCCGGCGCGGCGACTTCCAGCCCGACAAGAACGGCTATCTGGTCAACGGCGCCGGCTATTACCTGATGGGCCTGCCGATCGATCCGACCACCGGCAATCCGACCGGCAGCATCCCGCAATTGCTGCAATTCCAGAACGACTTCCTGCCGGCGCAGCGGACCACCGCGGTTCAGTATCGCGCCAATCTGGCGGCCTATCCGAACACCAACAATGCCGATACCGATATTCCCGGCTCCGAACTGCTGAACCCGGCCAACTTCTCCGCCAATCCGGTGTTCGGTCCGCCGGCGCCGGCGCGCATTCTGGGCGCGGGCGCAACCCTGTCGCCCGATGCGGTCGCTGTCGGCACCGGCACGGTGGATATCTCGTCTTTGACCTCAACCGGTGGCACCTTCGAACTCAACGGCACCCCGATCACCATCAATGCGGGCGACGACGCGACGGCGATCCTTGCCGCAATCAACGCGCAGACCGGCACGACGGGCGTCACCGCCTCGCTCAATGGCTCGAACCGTCTGGTGCTGACCAGCGCCAATGCCGACACCCATGTCGCCATCGGCGGCGCTTCGACCCTGTCGCTGCTCGCCGAACTCGGCGTCAATGTCGGCACCACCTACGCCACCAATCTCCTGACCCAGAACGCCGTCGGCACCGGTCAGACCATGGAGATCCAGGTCGGCGGCAATCCGCCGCTGGTCATCACCTTCGGCACCGGACCCGGTCAGGTCTCCACACTCGCCGAATTGTCGACCGCGCTCGCCGGACTGACCGGCGGCACGGCGTCGGTGAACACCACCAACGGCAACGTTACCGTCACTGCCGCGACCATGGTGGATACCATCAATGTCGGCGGCACCGTCGCGCATTCGATCTTCGGCATGCAGACGCTCACAGCGATTCCGTCCAACAACACGGTGATCGCCAACGATCTGCAGGCCTTCCTCGATTCGTCGGTCGGCGGCGGCGCCGTCACCGCCTACGACGTCTCGGGCTCTGCGGTGAATATCCAGTTCCGCTGGGCCAAGGTCGATTCCAATCTCTATGGCGGTTCCAACACCTGGAACCTGTTCTATCTGGTCAATTCGAACGCCACCGGAACCGAGCCCGCCTGGGCCAATGCCGGGGTGAACTACACCTTCGGCGCCAATGGCCAGATGAGCCCCCTGGTCTCGACGCTGCAGCTGTCCAACGTGGTGATCGACGGCATCAATCTCGGCAATATCCAGATCAACCACGGCTCCGGCGGCATCACCCAATTCGCCGATCCGAACGGCAATGCTCAGGTCAATCTGCTGCAGCAGAACGGTTATCCGGCGGGCGAATTGCAGACCATCTCGATCAGCGAGAAGGGCCGTATCGTCGGCTCCTATTCGAACGGACGCACCATCGACCTGGCGGAAATCACGCTGGCGAATTTCACCGGCGCGAATTTCCTCAAGCGGATCGACGGCGGCGCCTTTGCGGCGACCGACGAATCCGGCACGCCGACTTACGGCGCGAGCGGCACGATCATCGGTTCGGCGCTGGAGGGCTCCAACACCGACATCGCCGATGAATTCACCAAGCTGATCGTGACGCAGCAGGCCTATTCCGCCAATACGCGGGTGATCTCCACGACCAATCAGATGGTCCAGGATCTGCTGAACATGATCCGGTGAGGCGTTGGTCGGGCTGGGTGAGCATTAGGAAATCGCCATGAGTTTGTCGCAGGCCCTGAACACCTCGACCGCCGGCCTGCGGACCGTGCAGGCCGGGCTCGCGCTGATCGCCTCCAACGTGGCGAATGCGGAGACGCCGGGCTACGTCCGCAAGACCCTGGTTCAATCGACCACCGCGGCCGGCGGCGCCGGTGTCAGCGTCCGGGTCGCTGCGGTCAATCGGGAACTCGACATCTATCTGCAGCGGCAATTGCGCACCGAAGCCGCCGGCGGCGCCTATGCCGATATGCGTGCGCAATTCTTCTCGCGGCTGCAGCGCATCTATGGCGAACCCGGCTCCGCGGCGACGCTGGAAACCGCGTTCAACGACTTCACCTCGCTGTTGCAGACGCTCGCCAGCTCTCCGGAATCGAGCGCGGCGCGCGCTGCGGTGATCAGCTCCGCGCAGGTTCTGGCGCAGCAGCTCAACACCACGTCTGCGAATATCCAGTCGCTGCGCAGCGATGCCGAATACGGCATCAGCGATGCGGTGGCCCGCGCCAACAACGCGATGGAGCGGATCGCCACGATCAACCGGCAGCTTGCGCTCAATACCACGCCGGATGCTGCGACCGCGGCGCTGCTCGATCAGCGTGATCTCTATATCGACGAACTCGCGCAGCTGATGGACATCCGGGTGATCGCCACCGATCACAACCAGATCAACGTCTTCACCAATTCCGGCATCCAGCTCGTCGGCACCGAAGCGTCCAAACTCAATTTCGACCTGCAAAGCTCGATCGCGCCGGCATCGCAATGGACCAACGATCCGGCAACGCGCGGCGTCGGCACCATCACGCTGGTCACGCCGACCGGCGGCACCGTCGATCTGATCGAGAGCAACGCGATCCGCTCCGGCGAAATCGCAGCCCTGATCGAGATGCGCGACTATATCCTGCCGGAGGCGCAGGCGCAGCTCGATGCGATCGCGGCAGGGATGGCGTCGAGCCTGTCGGATGCGACTTTGCCCGGCAACCCGGTGACAGCGGGCGCGCAGGAAGGCTTCGACATCGATACCGCCGCGCTTCTTGCCGGCAACACCGTCAATGTGACCTGGACCGATACCGTCACCGGCCGGCAGCACAACGTCACCATCGTGCGGGTCGACGATCTGTCGGTGCTGCCGCTGCCGAACGATGCGACTGCGCGCGCCGACGACACGGTGATCGGGGTCGATTTCTCGGGCGGCCTCAACGCCGTCGCCTCGCAACTGAATGCCTTTTTCAACGGCAAGCTGACCTTCTCCAACCCGTCCGGCACCACGCTGCGCGTGCTGGACGATGGCGCGGCGAACAATTCGGTCATCAATGCGGTCAGCACCACCGTGACCCGGACCGGTTTCGACAGCGGCGGTCCGCACTTGCCGTTCTTCACCGATGCGGCCGCGGTTTATACCGGAGCCTTCACCTCCGCGGGGTCGCAGACCGTGGGCCTCGCCGGACGGATCACCGTCAATTCGCAGCTGCTCGCCGATCCCTCCAAGCTTGTCGTGATGCAGTCCGGCGGGGCCGCGGGCGACCCGACACGGCCGAATTTCATCCTCAATCAATTGATGGATGCTTCGGTCACGTTTTCGCCGAAGACCGGTATCGGCTCCTCCGCTGCGCCCTATAGCGGAACGCTGTCGTCGTTCCTTCGGCAGATGATCGCCTATCAGGGCGAGGCCGCCGAAAACGCGCAGAATCTCGCCGACGGGCAGCGGGTGGTGGTCAACGCGCTGAAGAGCCGCGTGTCGGATGCCGCCGCCGTCAATATTGATGTCGAAATGGCCAACCTGCTGGCGCTGCAGAGCGCCTACGGCGCCAATGCGCGGGTGCTGTCGGTGGTCAAGGACATGATGGAACGCCTGATGAATATCTGAGGCTCATATGAGTATCGCAAATCTCGGCGTCCGATCCTTGTTGCTGACCCAGTCGCTGGTCGGCATGCGCGCACAGCTCGGCGACATGCAGCGGCAGCTCGCCACCGGGAAACGGGCGGACGACTATGCCGGCCTTGGTATCGACCGTGGCCTCACCGTCGGGCTGCGCGCGCAGCTGTCGGCGATCGGCAGTTATCAGGATACGGTGAAAAGCGTCGGCGTGCGGCTTGAGCTTGCGCAGACGGCGCTGTCGCGTATTGCCGATATTGGCCGCGAGACCAAGGCGCTGGCGGCGCAGATGGCCTCACCCGAGGGGCGCGTCACCGCACAGACTTTGGCGATGTCCTCGCTCGGCGAAATCCTTGGCCTTTTGAACACGCGGGCCGGCGACCGCTATCTGTTTGCCGGTGTGTCGAATGACGGGCCGGCAGTCGAGACCCTGGCCAATATCCTCGATGGCGACGGCACGCGCGCTGGATTGCGGCAAGTCATGGCCGAACGCCGCCAGGCCGATCTCGGCGCCGGCGGGCTTGGCCGCCTGACGGTCTCGCAACCGTCGCCGACCTCGGTTGCGATAGCCGAAGAGGCCACCGTGTTCGGGCTCAAGCTGACGGCCATATCGTCCACTTTCAATGGCGCCACCGTCGCAGGCCCGGCCGGTGCGCCGCCGGAGATGAGCGTCGATCTTGGCGCCACCAATCCGGCTGCGGGCGAGACCCTGCGCCTGTCATTCACGTTGCCGGACGGCTCGATCGAAGCCATCACGCTCACCGCAAGCGCGTCGGCGAATCCGGCTGCGGGCGAATTCACGATCGGCGCCGACCCGGCCACGACGGCGGCGAACCTGCAGGCCGCAGTCAGCGGCGCGATCGGACATCTGGCCCGCACCGCGCTCACCGCGGCATCTGCGCTCGCCGCCTCCGACAATTTCTTCAACATCGATGCCGGCAGGCCGCCACAGCGTGTCGACGGCCCGCCCTTCGACACGGCAACGGGGCTGATCGATGGCACCGCCGCCGACACCGTGAGCTGGTATATCGGCGACATGTCCGCTCAACCGGTGCGCTCGACCGCAACCGCGCGGGTCGACCAGTCGATCACGGTTCAATACGGCATGCAGGCCAACGAAGAAGGCATCCGCTGGCAGTTGCAGCATGTCGCCGCGCTCGCCGCCATGCCTTTGCCGGAAGGCGATCCGGATATCGACGGCCGCGCCGGAGCCCTCGCCGAACGGCTGCGGGTGGGCCTTGGCGTGCCTCCCGGCATCCAGACGGTGGAGACCATCCAGTCGGAGCTGGCCGGCGCGCAGACCACGCTCAAGGCGTCCGAGGGACGGCATCGTCAGGCCAACGCCACGCTTGCCAATCTGCTCGAGGACATCGAGGGCGTGAGCAACGAAGAGGTGGCGGCCAAGATCCTGGCGATGCAGACCAATTTGCAGGCGTCGCTGCAGGTTACCGCGCGGCTGTTCCAGACCTCGATTTTGAACTATCTGTAGCCGCTGCGCGTCACGGGCGCATGAAGGGGCAAGGCCAAGCCGTCGCGGTTGCGGCTTAAGGCCGATCCCGGCATTCCCGCTCAAAGAACAATGCCGAAAAAAATTTCGCCCCCGGCGATGCGGGGGCGAAATGAGCAGGACGAAACCAGGTCGCGAATGATTTATGCGTTGCCGCTGAGACCGGCGGCGAGCTGCCGGTTGATGTTGATCAGGCTGCGCAGCCGTTCCGGCTGCGGATTGCCCATCACGGTCAGCGTGTGGTTCATCACGAACAGGCCGATATTGGCGATGTTCTGGCGGACTTCGGCCGGCAGCGGATTCTCGCTGTTGGTGGCCGAGGTCATGAAGACGGTCCAGAGCTTGCGGTTGAACAGCAACGCATGGTCCAGCGAACTGCGCTGGCTGTCCCAATGGTCGTGCACATTCTGCAGGCGTGACGCTGCGCGCAGCAAGAGCTGCGCCTCGAGTTCACGCGGACTTGCGGTTTGTTGAGCCACCGTCCCGTAGGCTTTGGCCGCGTTGTGCATGCGATAGCAGCTCCTGCTCGTATTCGATGAGTTTCTTCGCTGACTTCAACGCTTTATACAGGTCGCCTGTTAAGATTTGATTGTTGATGTCGGCGATGTAACGCCAGGCGCTGGGCGCGGCCTGGGTGATGTCGCGCATCAATGCGAAATAGACTTCGTGGTGCTCGGCCGGGTCGCGGCCGATATACATCAGCTGGACCGCCAGATAGATGCGCTTGGCCGGGGTGTCGGCGCGCTCCGCCGTCATGATGTCGCGCTCGCGCAGGATCGGCGCCGTGCCGTCCACCAGAAAGCGGGTGCGCTGGTCGCCGTTGGTGATGACGCAATCGCCGATCAGAATGCGTTCGCCGGGCTTCAGTTCGACCTTGAGCGCCATATGTGGATCTCCACGGATTGGCCGGATGGTCGTCCAATTATGGTTAATGTGGCGTAAAGAAAAACGGCGGGGCTCTCGCCCCGCCGCGAATATTTTTGTTATCGCGGTTTAGTTAGCCGAACAGGCGCAGCACGGCCTGGTCGGCCTGCGCGGACAGCGACAGCGCGGTGGTGGAGAGCTGCTGGCGGGTCTGCAGGGCCAGCATGTTTGCGCCTTCCTCGTTGGTATCGGCCAGCACCAGATTGTCGGCGCCGGTCTGCAGCGTGTTGATGAGCTGCTTGGTAAAGTTCTGGCGGGTCTGCACGGTGCCGAGCTTGGAGCCGAAATTGGTCGCCTGGGCGCGCAGCGTGCGCAGCGCCGCATCGACCTGGCCGAGAACGCCGTCGATCGACACGTTGTTCTGGAATTCGCCGCCGGCCAGCGTTCCGATGCCGAGCCCGGCCGACGAGAAGGTGACGCCGGCAATGTCGAGGAAGCTCGAGCCGTCCTCGTTGAAGATCACCTTCAGATTGTCGCCGTTGAGCAGATTGATGCCGTTATAGGAGGCGTCGCGCGCGAGCAGGTCGATCTGGCTGAGGATTTCGTTGAACTGGGTTTCCAGAAGCGAGCGCGTCGTGCTCGGCGTGGCGACGGTGGCGACCGGGGCATAGACGCCGCCGGGTCCGGTGCCGTTGTCGAGGTCGAGCGTGGTCAGCACCGCGCCGGTGCCGGTGATGGCGATATTCGTGGCCGAGGTCGAGGCGATTTCGATCGCGCCCGCGCCGTTGACCGAAGCAGTGATGCCGGCGCCGAAGTTCTGCGCGGCGAGCCAGGTGTCGAGATCGGCGCGGGTGCTGTTCGCCGTGAAGTTATAGGTGGCGCTGTTGGCGCCGGCCGTGATGGTCAGTGAGGAGCCGGCGAGTCCGCCGAGCGTGGCGTTGGAAGCCTCGTAAGGCGTCGCGGCAAAGCCGAAGTCGTTTCCGAGCTGACCGCCGACCGTGAAGCTTCCGGTCGCCGCATCGATCTGAAGGTTGCCGCCGGGGCCGGTGACCGAAATGCCGCTGAGCGACGAGGCCGCGACCGCCGCCTGCAAGGTGGCAAGATTGGAAAAGGTGCCGTCGGCGGCAACCGCGCCGGACGCCACATAGCGGAAAGTGCCGGTGGTGGTGCCGTCGTTGATGGTCAGCACGTCGCCATCGACGGCGTTGTTGCTCGTGGTATTGACCAGCGCCTGCGCGGCTGCTGCGCCGCCGATCACGAATTCATGGGCGGCGGTATAGCCGGAGCCGGTGATCGTGATGGTGTTGGCGACGTTGTCGTAATCGACCGTGCCGCCGGTGATGCTGCCGAGCGCGGTCGCCAAAGAGGCTGCATCGGTAAAGAGGATTGCGCCGGGCGTGTTGGGCGTGACGCTGCCGTTGTCGTCGAACTCGAAATTGTAGGTGGTGCCGTTATACTCGATCGTCAGCAGATCTTCGTCCGCGAGCGTTGCAAAGCTCGAAACGTCGATCACGATCGAGGCGGCTTGCGACGGAGTCGCCGCGCCGAGGACCGTGGCTATGTCTGAAGTCGAGGTCGCGGTTGCCGGGCTATCCGCCGGGATATTCGCCCCGGTAATGGTCTGGGCGTAGGTCGCCGTCGGCTGCGAGCTTTGCTGCGCCTGTTTGGCAATCGACTTGGCCGATTCCACCAGCTTGGTGATGGCGGTGATGCCGTGGTCGGCGGCCTCGATGGTCTTCTGGGCCTGGCCGATGGCGTCGAGCAGCGAATTCAGGTCGCTGGCTCGGTGGT
>NZ_JBKBVB010000035.1:0-37811 GCF_046289595.1 Pseudorhodoplanes sp. | reverse complement strand
GTATAGAGCAGCTCGGCGGCGCGGCCCTGCCCGATGATGCGCGGCAGGATCGCACAGGCGCCCATGTCGCAGCCAGCAAGCCCAACGCGATTGAACAGGAACGCGACCTTCGCCTTCGGTGTGCCGATGCGCAGGTCCGACGCCATGGCGAGGATCGCGCCGGCGCCCGCGCATACGCCGTCGACCGCGGCGATGATCGTCTGCGGACAGGCGCGCATCGCCTTCACCGCCTCGCCGGTCATGCGGGTGAACTTGAGCAGATTCACCGTATCCATCTCGATCAGCGGACCGATGATCTCGAACACGTCGCCGCCGGAGCAGAAATTGCCGCCCTCGCCGGTGATGACGATGGCTTTCACCTGATCGTCGCCCGCGGCTGCGCGGAAAATCCCGGCAATCTCGGCGTAGCTTTCGAAGGTCAGCGGATTCTTCCGCTCCGGCCGGTTCAGCGTCAGGGTCGCAAGCTTGCCCTCGACCGTGAACTTCACATGCTGCGCCTTGTAGGACGAAAGCGGCAGCGGCACCGGATGGTGGGTGTTCAGGATCATTGCCCGGCCTCCGCTTCGATCGCCTTGCGTGCGGAGGTCTTGGTCTTGGCCAGAAGTTTCATCAGGGTTTCGATCTCTTGCGGTTCGAGGCCTGCGAAGATGTCGGCGATCCAGTTCTCATGGATGCGCGCCAGCGAGCGGAACGTACGGCGGCCTTCCGGCGTCAGGGTCACGATCATCGCGCGGCGGTCATTCGGTGCGGGTCTGCGCTCGACAAGATCGAGCGAGACCAGCCGCTCCACGAGCCCGGTGACATTGCCGTTCGACACCATCATGCGCTGCGAGAGTTCGCCGAGGGTCATGCCGTTCGGCGCGCGGTCGAGCTGCGCCATCAGGTCGAAGCGTGGCAGCGTCACGTCGAATTGCGCGCGCAGCCGCTGGCGGATTTCGTTCTCGATCAGGGTGGTGCAGGTGAGAAGCCGCAACCACAGCCGCAGCTCGGCCTCGTGGTCGGCGGGGCTTTCGGCGACCTTGGTTTCGGCATCGAGCGGCAATGCCGCGATCTCGTTCATCAGATCTCTCCTCCGGCAACCGTCATGGCGGTGCCGGTCACTGCGGAGGCCGCATCCGAACTCAGATAGAGCACGGCGGCGGCGACCTCCTCCGGCTTAATCAGGCGCGCCATCGGTACGTCCTTCACATACTGCGCGATCACGTCCTGCTCGGACCGGCCGGTTTTCTTGCTGATTGCGGCGACGCTTTCGCGTACAAGGTCGGTGTCGGTGAAGCTCGGGCAGACCGCGTTGACGGTCACGCCGGTTTTGGCGGTTTCGATCGCCAGCGATCGTACCAGCCCGACCACCGCATGCTTCGACGTCACATAGGCACTGACATAGCCGTAGCCCTTCAGTCCCGCGGTCGAGGCCACCGCGACGATGCGGCCGGATTTGCGCGCCACCATCCCGGGCAGCAGGATTTGCGCGCAATTGACGATACCGAGCACGTTCAGCTCGAACAGCCGCCGGAATTGCTCTGGCGCGGTCTTGCCGAACGGCGCAGTCTCGGCCGCGCCGGCATTCGCCACCAGGATGTCGAAGGGGCCGTTATCGGCCTCCGCGCGCTCGATGCCGGCTGAAACCGCGGCTGGATCGGTGACGTCGGCAACGATCAGATCTCTGGCATGGCCCTTGGCTACCGCATCGTCGAGCGCGGCCTGCTGCCGGCCCAGCACCGTGACGGCCGCGCCGGCCGCCGACAGCGCGGCCGCAACGGCGCGGCCGATGCCGCGGCCGCCGCCGGTGACGAGAGCATGCCGTCCCGAAAGCTGCGCCATAAAGGGTCCGAAGGGTCCGATCTACACGGGCAATGCGGATACTTTAAGCTTAAAATTTCTAGGGCTCAAGCACCCAACCGACCCGTCCAGCCCTGAGGTTGCTTCCGCTTCCGCGCCCGCACACCGGATCGCGACAGACCGGGTCTCGGGCGCTACGATTTCGACGGCGCTTGACGCAGATCAAATCGCGCTTGCGCGGATTTGTTTTAAGCTTAAAATAATCGCAGGATTTGCCAGAAACGACGGCGCGGAGGCTCCCATGAAGGTCAGTGTGATCGGCGGCGGCCCCGCCGGGCTCTATTTCGCCATCCTCTACAAAAAGGCGTGGCCGAAGGCGCAGATCACGGTCTACGAGCGCAACCGCCCCGACGACACCTTCGGCTTCGGCGTGGTGTTCTCCGACCAGACGCTCGAGACATTCCAGAAATACGACCTCGAAAGCTACCGCTCGATCACCGAGAATTTCGCCTATTGGGACGACATCGAGATTCATTTCAAAGGCCATGTCCAGCGCATCGGCGGCAACGGGTTTTGCGGCTGCTCGCGCGCGACTCTGCTGAAGCTTCTGCATCAGCGCGCACAGCAACTCGGCGTCGAGCTGAAGTTCCAGACCGAGATTACCGATATTGAGGGCGCCCTGCGCGATTCAGACCTCGTCATCGGATCGGACGGCATCAATTCGCGCATCCGTGAGACCTTCAAGGATCACTTCAAGCCGAGCGTCGATCTGCGTCCCAACAAGTTCAGCTGGATGGGATCGACCCGTCCGTTCGACGCCTTCACCTTCTTCTTCCGCGAGACGAAATACGGCATCGTCATCGTGCATTGCTATCAATACGAGCCCGGCCGCTCGACCTGGATTTTCGAAACCGATCCCGAGACCTTCGCGAAATTCGGCCTCGATCCGCTGGACGAAGCCGGCAGCGCAAAGCTGATGGAAGAGCTGTTCGCGGAGGAATTGCAGGGCCACAAGCTCATCATCAACCGGTCGATGTGGCGCAACTTCCCCGCCATCCGCTGCGAGCGCTGGGTCTATGAGAATTGCGTCATTCTCGGCGACGCCAAGGCAACCGCGCATTTCTCCATCGGTTCGGGCACCAAGCTCGCGATGGAAGACGCCATCGGACTGTACGAGTCGTTCAAGGCCACCGGCGGCCAGAATGTCAAGGCCGCGCTTTCGCATTACGAGACGACGCGGCGCGAGGAAGTGGAGAAGACCCAGCACTCCGCCAACGTGTCTCTGGTCTGGTTCGAGCACGTGAAGCGGTTCTGGAACATGAATCCGACGCGCTTCATCTTCGGCCTGATGACCCGGTCGAAGGCGATCACCTACGACAATCTGGCGCTGCGCGCGCCGGAATTCGTCGACGAGGTCGACCATATGATGGCCGAGGAGACCAGGGCCGCAGGTTTCCCCAAGGTCGACACCAAGACACCGGTGCCGCCGATGTTCCAGCCCTTCCGGCTGCGCGATATGGTGGTGCCGAACCGCGTCGTGGTGTCGCCGATGTGCCAGTATTCGGCCAAGGACGGCCTGCCGAACGACTGGCATCTCGTGCATCTCGGCAGCCGCGCCATCGGCGGCGCCGGCCTCGTCTATACCGAGATGACTGACGTGTCGGCGGAGGCCCGCATCTCTCCGGGGTGCACCGGACTGTGGAACGACGAGCAGGAAGCGGCCTGGAAGCGCATCGTCGATTTCGTCCACGCCAATTCGGCCGCGAAAATCTGCATGCAACTTGGTCACGCCGGCCGCAAGGGCGCGACCAAGCTGTCCTGGGAAGGCGACAGCGAGCCGCTGCCGGAAGGCGCCTGGCCGATCGTTTCGGCGTCGCCCATTCCGTATTTTCCGAACAGCCAGGTGCCGCGCGAGATGACACGCGCCGACATGGACCGCACGGTTGCGGACTTTGTTGCAGCCACGGAGCGGGCGCAGCGCGCCGGCTTCGACATGATCGAGCTGCATGCCGCGCACGGCTATCTGCTGGCGAGCTTCATTTCGCCGATCACCAACAAGCGCACCGACGAGTATGGCGGCTCGCTGGAAAACCGCATGCGCTTCCCGCTGGAAGTGTTTTCCGCCATGCGCAAGGCGTGGCCGAAGGAGAAGCCGATGTCGGTGCGCATCTCCGCAACCGACTGGATCGACGGCGGCGTCACCGGCGACGATGCAGTGAAGATTTCGGAGATGTTCAAGGCGGCCGGGTGCGATATGATCGATGTGTCTACCGGCCAGACCGATCCGCAATCGGCGCCGGTCTACGGCCGCATGTACCAGACCCCGTTCTCCGACCAGATTCGCAACGAGGCCAACATCGCCACCATGGCGGTCGGTGCAGTGACGACGGCGGATCAGGTCAACACCATCGTTGCCTCGGCGCGCGCAGACCTCGTCGCACTGGCTCGCCCGCACCTGATGGACCCATATTTTACCATGCGCGCGGCCGGCTGGTACGGCGTCGACAATGTTTTCTGCCCGCCGCAATATCTGTCGGGACGCGATCAGTTGTTGCGCAATGCCGAGCGCGAGCGCGCCGAAATGACCGAACTGAAAATCAAGGCCAAGCCAAAGCCGCAAATCGACACCTGGAAGCAGGCGGCGGAGTAGGGCTCGTCTTGCCGGCCTGCGGGAAAGGTTACGCCGCCAGCGTCATCTTTCCCGGCCAGCGGCACAGATCGGCGATGATGCACTTTTCGCACAAGGGCTTGCGCGCAAGGCAGACATAGCGTCCGTGCAGGATCAGCCAGTGATGCGCGTGCATCATGAATTCGGCCGGGATCGCCTCAAGTAATTTCAGTTCGACCTCCAGCGGGTTTTTACCCGGCGCAAGCCCGGTGCGGTTCGACACCCGGAACACATGCGTATCGACCGCCATGGTCGGCTGCGCGAACGCCATGTTGAGCACCACATTCGCGGTCTTGCGGCCGACCCCGGGCAGCTTTTCCAGCGCTTCGCGCTCGCCCGGAACCTCGCCGCCATATTCGGCGATCAGTCTTTCGGACAGCGCGATGACGTTCTTCGCCTTGTTGCGGTAGAGCCCGATGGTCTTGATGAAGTCGCGCACCTGCGCTTCGCCGAGCGCCACCATCTTTTCCGGCGTGTCGGCCGCTGCGAACAAGGCGGGCGTCGCCTTGTTGACCCCGGCATCGGTCGCCTGCGCCGACAGCACCACCGCGACCAGAAGCGTGAAAGGATTGACGTGCTGCAATTCGCCCTTCGGCGCCGGGTCGACCGACTGGAAGCGGCGGAAGGCCTCGCTCACCTCGGCCCGCGTCCAGGGGCGGATTTCACCATGGGCGGCCGCGGCATCCGCCTTGGCCTGCGCCGTAACCGATTTCCGCTTGGCCGCCTTGCCAGCTTTGGCCGCTTTCAGCGCCTTTATATCAGCAGCCGTCGCCCTCCGCCTTGAAGCGGGCTTGGAAGAGGACTTGGGGGCGGATTTGCGTTTTTTCGCTTTTGCGGCCGGGCGAGTCGTCTTTTTTGCCATTTCTCCCGTATATTGTCGGGAATGGCCCCAAACAACGACCCGAAACCCGAACCCCCCCTGTTTTCCGCGGTGATGACGCCGAACCGCTCGCTGGGAAAGCGCGGCTTCGGCATCCTGATGCTGGCGGTGGCAGGCGTGAGTTTCGTGGTCGGCATCGTTTTTGCCATGGCAGGTGCCTGGCCGGTCACCGGCTTTTTCGGACTCGATGTGCTGCTGATCTACTGGGCCTTCCGGATCAATTACCGCGACGGCCGCGCCTATGAACAGATCGTGGTGACGCCGACCGAACTGGTCTTCCGCAAGGTCAGCCCACGCGGCGCCGCGATCGAATGGCGCTGCAATCCGCTCTGGGTGCGGCTCGATTTCGATGTCCATGAGGAATTCGGGGTGCAAAGCCTGCATCTGGTCTCGCGCGGGGAGCGTCGCGCGATTGCCGGCTTCCTGTCGCCGCAGGAAAAGGAAAGCTTCGGCAAGGCGTTGCAGGCGGCCATCGCTGCCGCAAAACGCGGCCCCGACCGCACAGTATTGGCCTGACCAGAAATCGGGTGGGCCAGATCGGAGCGGCGGGCCTACCTTAGCGGGCCATATCCATGACGAGAGCCGCCATGCTGTCCCCCGATCTGATGCCCGACGCAAAGCTTGCCGCCGCGGCAGCCGACTATGACGTGGTGCGGCGCGCCATCGCCCATATCCGCGGCAACTGGCGTCTTCAGCCCGATATCGACACCATCGCCGAAGCCGCCAAGGTCACGCCGACCGAGTTGCATCATCTGTTCCGGCGCTGGGCCGGGCTGACGCCCAAAGCCTTCCTGCAGGCGCTGACGCTCGACCATGCCCGCAAATTGCTGCGCGATTCCGCGAGCGTGCTGGATGCGGCCTACGAGGTCGGACTGTCCGGCCCCGGCCGCTTGCACGATCTGTTCGTCACGCACGAGGCGATGTCGCCCGGCGAATGGAAGGCTGGCGGCGAAGGGCTGACGCTGCGCTACGGCTTTCACCCCTCGCCGTTCGGGTCGGCGCTGGTCATGATCGCTCCGCGCGGTCTCGCGGGCCTCGCGCTTGCCGATGCCGGCAAGGAACGCGCGGCGCTCGCCGACATGACGAGCCGCTGGCCGAACGCGACCTATGTCGAGGATCGCGACGCCACTGCGCCGGTCGCGGCGCGCATCTTCGATCCGAAGCTGTGGCGGCCGGACCAGCCGCTGCGCATTGTCTTCATCGGCACCGATTTCGAGGTGCGGGTGTGGGAGACGCTGCTGAAAATCCCGATGGGCCGCTTCACGACCTATTCCGACATCGCGCGCAATCTCGACAAGCCCAAGGCCGCGCGTGCGGTCGGTGCCGCGGTCGGAAAAAATCCAGTCTGTTTCGTGGTGCCGTGCCACCGCGTCATCGGCAAGAGCGGGGAACTGACCGGCTATCACTGGGGGCTGACGCGCAAGCGCGCCATGCTCGGCTGGGAAGCGGGACAGGTGGCGTAAGCGATACGTTACCGCGCTGCGCCCGAGGTCTCCGTTGACACTTCGGCGAAAACCGGCTCGCTGGCGCGCGGAAAATCGCCCTTGCGATAGGCCGCGAGCATTTCGGGCTTCAGCTGGTCCATGTAATCGGCGAGCGTCCTGTAGGTCACGCAGCGCACCTCCGGCAGGCCGCATACGCGCCGCGCGAACTCTTTCAGCGCCTCGCGATAGGCCCCATTCTGGTAATCCGTGAAATGGTGCCCGATATGAACGGGGGCACGGTTGCCGGCATAATTGCCGCGGAAATAGGTCAGGTAGCTCGCCAGCATCTGCCGGCGGAACTCCTCGCGACGGCTGGCGATCGGGGCTACACCCGATTGCGCGACCAAAAAGTTATAGTCCATCGACAAGGTGGCGCGGCCCGAGCCCGCGAGCCGGATGCCGGCAAGATTGAATCGCCAGATGCCGTCGCGCTTCTCCGGCCAGGCATGGGAGGCCATGGTGCCGCTGGTGTCGTAGCGGAAGCCGCGCGCTGCAAGCGTCGTGTAGAGTCCCGGGCTATGCGCGAGATACGGCGCCCGGAACCCGACCACATCCTTCGGCGAGAACGCAAAGCCCTCCTCCGCCGGGAAGTCGTTGTTGCGCCCGACATTGCGCATCAGATCGTCGAAGCTGTTGAACTCCGACGTCCAGGCCGAAGCGCCCCATCCGCGTCCGTCGAAATGACCGACCGCGTGCGAGGCGATTTCGTGACCGTCCCGGTAAAGCGCATTCATGAAGGCAACGCGCTTTCGCACATCCTCGGCACTGCCGCCGAAATTGATGCGTGAGACGCCGCGGGCCTGGTTCGGGCCCTGATAGAGATGCCGCTTGCCGTTACTGAGGAAATTGATGCCGCTGACGAAAAAGGTGAAGCGGATGCGCTCGCCGCCCCGGTTCAGCTCGGCTGCGAAATCGCTCCATTCCCGCCAGCGTTCGAGCTCGGTGCAATTATCGAAGGCGATGGCGACGAATTGCGGCGGCCGCTCGACCGCCGGAGCGGCCTGCGCAGCCGCAACGCCGAAGGCCATGCCTGCAAACGCCAACACCACACGCATACACATCCGCTAACACCATGACCGGAGCGCCGATCAACGACAATCGCGAATTGTGGTTAGCGCGGAACGTTAAAGCTTCAATGTGTCGGCAAGGCTACGCAGCGAGATCGACCTTTGACGCCACGGTGGCGTCGGCATTGAGATGGTAAATGATCGGTACGCCGGTCGCGATCTCGCGCTTCAGGATACCTTCGGGCGACAGCTTCTCCAGAACCATCACCAGCGCGCGCAGCGAATTGCCGTGCGCTGCGATCACCGTGCGCTTGCCCTGCAGCACGGCCGGCAGGATCTCCTGCACATAATACGGCAGCGTGCGGGCAAGCGTATCGCGCAGCGATTCACCGCCCGGCGGCGCGATGTCGTAGGAGCGGCGCCAGATATGCACCTGCTCCTCGCCCCATTTCTTGCGGGCATCGTCCTTGTTGAGTCCGGACAGGTCGCCATAGTCGCGCTCGTTCAATGCCTGGTCGCGCACGATCGGGATGCCGGTCTGTCCCATCTCGGTCAGCAACAGGTCGAGCGTCCGCTGCGCGCGCTTCAGCGCCGAGGTGAAGGCGATGTCGAAAACGATACCCTGCGCCTTCAGCTTGCGGCCGGCCTCCTTTGCCTCGGCAATCCCCTGCTCGGTCAGGTCGACGTCGCGCCAGCCGGTAAACAGGTTCTTGAGGTTCCATTCGCTCTGGCCGTGTCGCACCAGCACAAGAAGACGGTCGGACATTGAGCTTCCTTTGTTTCGGTCGTCATTGCCGGGCTTGACCCGGCAATCCATCTTTCGAAAAAGATAGGCTCGCGGGTCAAGCCCGCGGGCGACGAGTCCTAAAAATCCTTCAAACCAAGCACATCCATCATGGAATAGAGGCCGGGCTTTTTGCCTTGCGCCCACATCGCAGCCTTGACCGCGCCGCGGGCGAAAATCATGCGATCCTCCGCTCGATGGCCAAGCTCGATGCGCTCGGCGGGACCGGCGAAGATCACATTATGCTCGCCGACCACGGTGCCGCCGCGCAGCGTGGCAAAGCCGATGTCGCCCGCATTGCGCGCACCGGTATGGCCGTCGCGCGAACGTACCGCCCGCTGGTCGAGACTGACCTTGCGGCCCTCCGCAGCCGCGCGTCCAAGCAGGAGCGCGGTGCCGGACGGGGCGTCGATCTTCTTGTTGTGGTGCATCTCGACGATCTCGATGTCGAATTCCTCGTCGAGGGTCCGTGCAACCCGCTTCACCAGGGCCGCCAAAAGATTGACGCCAAGGCTCATGTTGCCGGACTTCACGATCACCGCCTTGTTCGCGGCATCCGCAATCGCGGCTTCGTCCTCGGCGGAAAAGCCGGTGGTGCCGATGACATGGACGATGCCGGCCTTGGCCGCGAGCTTTGCCAGCGTCACGGTCGCCTTGGGGATGGTGAAGTCGATAATGCCGTCGGCATCGCGCAGCAGCGTCTCGGCATCGTCGGTGATCAGAATGTCCTGCCCGCCGACACCGGCAAGGTCCGAGGCATTGCGGCCGATCAGCGGCGAACCCGCTTCTTCCAGCGCGCCGGACAGCGTAACCCCCCTGGCGTCGGCAATGGCGCGGATCAGCGTGCGGCCCATGCGCCCGCCCGCCCCCGCCACGATCAGCCGCATGTCGGACATGGATTACGCTCCGGACTTTCAGTCACCCGCGGGCTTGACCCGCGGGTCCATCTTCTTCGCAAGATGGATGGCCGGGTCAAGCCCGGCCATGACGCTGTGGTGCCTTACGGCTGCGGGCCGTCATAGCCCTCGATGACCACGATGTCGCCGGTCGCATGCGGCTGCCGCACCTTGATATTGGCCTGGTATTCCGGGGAGTTGTAGCAGGCGAGTGCCGAGGCATAATCGGGAAACTCGATCACGACATTGCGGCTGCGGGCCTGCCCCTCCGGGCATTCGAACGTGCCGCCGCGCACCAGAAATCGTCCGCCATATTTCCTGAAGATCGCCGGATTGGCCGCAGCATAGGGCTTGTAGCCCTCATCGTCATGCACATCGACCCGTCCGATCCAATAGCCCTTCGCCATAACGCCTCCCTTAACCCTTCGTGGCTTCACCCTTCGTTGCCTCAGCCACTTCCCGCACGATCGCAGCCGCGGCCGCCTTCGGATCGGCGGCGCCGGTAATCGGCCGGCCGACCACGAGATAGTCCGAACCGGCCCTGATCGCAGCCGCCGGCGTCATGATCCGCTTCTGGTCGCCGCTGTCGGCGCCCGCCGGCCGGATACCCGGCGTTACCAGGAGACGCGTCGGCCCGACGACCGGCCGCAGCATCTCGGACTCCTCCGCCGAGCAGACGATGCCGTCGATGCCGAGCGCGCAGGCCTGTTCGCTCTTGCGCCGGACCTGGTCGCGTGCGGTTCCGATATAGCCCGCCTCACGGACATCCGCATCGTTGTAGGAGGTCAGGATCGTTACCGCGAGCACCTTCAGCTGAGAGCCGCGGCTCGCGTCGAGCGCGGCTTTCATGGTTTGCGGATAGGCGTGCACGGTCAGGAAGGTCGCGCCGGTCTTGACGACGCTTTCGACGCCTTTGTTTACTGTATTGCCGATGTCGTGCAGCTTCAGATCGAGAAAGACCTGCTTGCCGGATTTGATCAGATCGCGCGCGAAGGAAAGCCCGCCCGCATAGCCGAGCTGATAACCGATCTTGTAGAAATCGATCGCGTCGCCGAGCTGCCAGACAAGCTTTTCGGCCACGGCAACCGACGGCAGATCGAGCGCCACGATCACGCGCTCACGCGGCGGGACATCGGGGCTGGCAAGGGTCATGCATACTGTCTCGCGAATGAGATCAGGCTCTGCACCACGGCCTTGAGCCGCCTGGCATTGGCCTCATCCTTGAAATTGTCCGTCTCGTCAAAGGCCTCGGACGCATGCGCCACCGCGATCTGCTCCGGAATGACCAGCGCGCCGCATCCGAGTTCCAGCACCTGCCGCAGCGCCATGAGCGAACGCATCGCGCCGTAGCCGCCGTTCGATGCCCCGCCCAGCGCAAAGGCGCGATCCTTGTAGACCGCCAGCGGCGCTTCCTTGCCCTCGCGCACCCGCGACACCCAGTCGAGCGAATTTTTCAGCAACGGCGTGATCGAAGCGTTGTATTCGGGACTGGCGATGAAGATGCCCTGGTGCTGCTGCATCATCCGCTTGAGGCTGACCGCCGCTTCCGGTGGACCGGACCGCGCTTCGAGATCGCCGTCATAAAGCGGCATCGGGTAATCGAGCAGCGAAATGCGGGTTGTGTCGGCGCCCGCGAGGGCAAATTCCTTCGCGGCCAAAGCCGCAAGCTGCGCATTCATTGAGCCGGTGCGGATTGAGCCGGCAAAGACCAGTATCCTGGAAATGGGCATGCCATGAACCTGTGGCGCGAGTGTTTCAACTCTATCATGCCCGCGCTTGAAAATGGGCAGCCATGCCTTCGCCTCTGGTTCCAGAACGTGGATGGCCGGGACAAGCCCGGCCATGACAGCGATTATCCAGCGCAATGCGGTTAGGACACCAACGCGCGGCGATAGCACCACACCCGCGCCGGCGGCAGATTCATCCAGATGCGCTCGGACGCTTCGGCTGCGATACGCGACAGACCCTTGGGAATCGGCGGCGCAGCCATCGAATAGGTGAATTGCACGAACGGGGCTTTGTCGTGCATCAGGCCGAATGCTTCGTTGATCAGACGGATACGCGTGCGCAGCGGTTTGTTCAGCAGCGGCAGTCCCGAAACCGTCGCCGCGGCCGGCTCCTCCAGCACATCGCCCAAGGTGCGCCGCAAGCTGTAGGCGTCGCCTTGCACCACGGTCGCCTCCGGGAAGCGCTTGCGCAGGATGCGGCAAAAGTCGGGATTGAATTCAACCAGCATCAGCCGCTTCGGCTCGATGCCGTGCGCGATCAGCGCTTCCGTCACCGGCCCGGTGCCGGGCCCCAGTTCAACAACCGGACCCGTGCTTGCCGGGTCCACATAGCGCGCCATCGTGCGCGCAAGCACCCGCCCCGAAGGCGTCACAGCACCGATGGCCAAGGGCTTCTCGAGCCAGGAGCGGATGAACCGCACCTCGTCATCGAGACGCAGGCCCTTTTTCTCGGCGAGGGAGGTGTGGGGACGCATGGCCGTAACGTTTGTGAAACTATTGTGACCCCAACGCATAACCTTTTTGGACGGGCCCGCCAAGGGAAAGCGCACCAGCCCGGATCACTGGGGCCGCGTGCCGAGGTCGAACAATTCCTTCACCCTGGCGAAAAATCCGGTGGCTTCCGGCTGCGTCTCAATGGACGAAAGCTTTTGAAATTCCATCAGCAATTCGCGCTGCCGCTTGGTCAAATTCTGCGGGGTTTCGACCACCACCTGAACATACATGTCGCCGGTCTGCTTCGATCGCAACACCGGCATACCTTTGCCCTGCAAACGGAACCGCCGTCCGGACTGGGTGCCGGCCGGAACCTTGACCTTGCTGCGGGCGCCGTCGATCGCGGGGACTTCGAATTCGCCGCCAAGCGCCGCGGTGACCATCGACACCGGAACCCGGCAATGCAGGTCGGCCCCATCGCGCTGGAAGATCGGATGAGAGGCAAGCGACAGGAAAATATAGAGATCGCCAGCCGGACCGCCGCGCAATCCGGCCTCGCCTTCGCCCGCCAGCCGGATACGGGTGCCGTCTTCTACCCCTTGCGGAATATTGACGGAGAGCATGCGCTCGCGCGTGACGCGGCCAGAGCCGGAGCAGGACGGGCACGGATCGTCGATGACCTGACCGCGACCCTGGCAGGCCGGACAGGTTCGCTCCAGCGTGAAGAACCCCTGTGCGTGACGAACGCGCCCGTGTCCCCCGCAGGTCGAACACGCCTTCGGCCGCGTCCCTGCCTTGGCCCCCGAACCGGAGCACGCCTCGCAGGTCACCGATGTCGGTATGCGGATTTCCGCGGTCTTGCCGTAGAAGGCATCTTCCAGCGTGATCTCCATATTGTAGCGAAGATCGGCGCCGCGCTCGCGGCCTGAGGCAGCGCGGCCACGGCCGCCAGCCATGCCAAAGATGCCTTCGAAAATATCCGAAAAGGCCGAGCCGAAATCGGCGCCGAAGCCATGTGCGGCCGCGCCATTGCCCTGCTCGAATGCGGCATGGCCGAACCGGTCATAGGCGGCGCGCTTGTCGCCGTCCTTGAGGACGTCATAGGCCTCGTTGATTTCCTTGAACTTGGCCTCGGCCGCCTTGTCGCCCGGATTGCGGTCCGGGTGCCACTTCATCGCCAGCTTGCGAAACGACGACTTGATCTCGTTGTCTGTCGCCGTGCGCGAGACATTGAGGGTTTCGTAGTAGCACGTCTTGGCCATCGGCTTCGCGATCCGTCCAGTCGGTCATGGCCGGGCTTGACCCGGCCATCCATCGATCTTTCCATCGATATTTACATCGATATCTACAAGATGGACCCCCGGCTCAAGACCGGGGGCGACGAATGTGCATGCGTCGCGAGACGTCATGCCATTAATGCGGCTTACGCCGACTTCTTCTTGTCGTCGTCGACCTCGGTGAATTCGGCGTCGACCACGTCGTCCTTCTTGGCACCGGCGCCACCGCCCGATACGTCGGGGCCGCCCGAGGCGCCATCCTGCTGCGCCTTGTACATGGCTTCGCCGAGCTTCATCGAAGCCTGCGCCAGCGCGTTGGTCTTGGCCGCGATCGCATCGCCGTCGGTGCCCTTCAGCGCTTCCTTCAGATCGGCAAGCGCATTCTCGATGGCGCGGCGATCGTCCTCGCCGACCTTCGAGCCGTGCTCGGACAACGCCTTCTCGGTCGAGTGGACGAGCGCCTCGGCGTGGTTCTTGGCCTCGACCGCAGCCTTTCGCTTCTTGTCCTCTTCGGCGTGAGCTTCCGCATCCTTGATCATCTTCTCGATGTCGGCTTCGGACAAACCGCCCGACGCCTGGATGCGGATCTGCTGTTCCTTGCCGGTGCCCTTGTCCTTGGCCTGGACGTTGACGATGCCGTTGGCGTCGATGTCGAACGTGACCTCGATCTGCGGCACGCCGCGCGGCGCCGGCGGGATTCCCATCAGGTCGAACTGACCGAGCAGCTTGTTGTCGGCCGCCATCTCGCGTTCGCCCTGGAAGACCCGGATGGTGACCGCGTTCTGATTGTCGGCAGCGGTCGAGAACACCTGGCTTTTCTTGGTCGGGATCGTGGTGTTGCGGTCGATCAAGCGGGTGAAGATGCCGCCTTCGGTCTCGATGCCGAGCGACAGCGGGGTCACGTCAAGCAGCAGCACGTCCTTGACGTCGCCCTGCAGCACGCCGGCCTGAATCGCGGCACCGATCGCGACGACTTCGTCCGGGTTGACGCCCTTGTGCGGCTCCTTGCCGAACAGCTGCTTCACGACTTCCTGCACCTTCGGCATGCGGGTCATGCCGCCGACCAGGATCACCTCGTTGACTTCGGAGGCGGAGAGCCCCGCATCCTTCAGCGCCTTGCGGCACGGCTCCACCGTCTTCTGGATCAGGTCGTCCACCAGCGCCTCGAACTTGGCGCGGGTCAGCTTCATGGTCAGATGCTTCGGACCGGTCTGGTCCGCGGTGATGAAGGGCAGATTGATCTCGGTCTGCGTGGTGGACGACAGCTCGATCTTCGCTTTCTCGGCCGCTTCCTTCAGCCGCTGCAAAGCCAGCTTGTCCTTGCGCAGGTCGATGCCCTGCTCTTTCTGGAATTCATCGGCGAGATAGCCGACGAGGCGCATGTCGAAGTCTTCGCCGCCGAGGAAGGTATCGCCGTTGGTCGACTTCACCTCGAACACGCCGTCGCCGATCTCGAGCACCGACACGTCGAAGGTGCCGCCACCGAGGTCGTAGACCGCGATGGTGCCGCTCTTCTGCTTGTCGAGACCGTAGGCGAGCGCGGCCGCGGTCGGCTCGTTGATGATGCGGAGAACTTCAAGGCCCGCGATCTTGCCGGCATCTTTGGTGGCCTGACGCTGGGCGTCGTTGAAATAGGCGGGAACGGTGATGACGGCCTTGTCGACCTTCTGGCCGAGATGGGCCTCGGCGGTCTCCTTCATCTTCTGGAGGATGAAGGCGGAAATCTGCGACGGCGAATAGCTCTTGCCGTCGACCTCGACCCAGGCATCGCCGTTCGAGGCCTTGGTGATCTTGTAGGGGACAAGCTTCTTGTCCTTTTCCACCGTCGGATCGTCGTAGCGCCGTCCGATCAGGCGCTTGACCGCGAAGATGGTCTTTTCCGGATTGGTCACCGCCTGGCGCTTGGCGGGCTGGCCGACCAGCCGCTCGCCGTCGTCGGTGAATGCGACGATCGAGGGCGTGGTGCGCATGCCCTCGGCATTCTCGATCACGCGCGGCGTTTTGCCTTCCATCACGGCGACGCACGAATTGGTGGTGCCGAGGTCGATACCGATGACCTTTGACATTTTTCTATTCCTCTCTTTCAGGCAGATCGGCCGGGCCCTGACACGGCACCCGGACGGACCTTGGAATTCGGCAGGCGAGCCCTGCCGCTGCGTCCTTGATCCGACCCCCTCTCAATGATCGGCGCCGCAGCCCTGCGGCGTCTTGGCTCATATAGGAGGGGCCCATTGGGCCGCAAGGACTTGGACGTCTGGGACCGGGGTGAAAGTGCCTTGGCCGCAGGGGTTTGCGGCCGGCGAAAGCTGCGCTGTTCCGGTTTCGGTTTCCCTAACGGCGGCCGATTTCGTCCGGACTGCGCCCCGGCCGGGCGAGATAGACCGGCAGCGACCAGCCCCGCCACAGCGCGAGGCTGCGGATCGCGAGGCAGACCGCAAAGCCGATCAGGGCCTCGGAGGCTCCCGGAAGATCGAGCCGGAGCGTGACGACGAAGGTCGCCGCCCCCGCCAGCGCCGCCGTGGCATAGATTTCCCTGCGCAGGATCACCGGGATTTCGCCGCCGAGGACATCGCGGACCACCCCGCCAAAGGTCGCGGTGATGACCCCCATGACCACGGCGATGAAGGGGCTCGCCCCCGCCTCCAGCGCCTTGTCGGCACCCACCACGCAGAACACCGAAAGCCCGATGGCATCGAGCCAGAGCAGCAGGCGATAGCGCGATTCCGGGATATGGGCGGTGAAAAACACGACCGCCGCGACCCCGATGCACAGGCCGACATAGACTGGCTGCTGGACCCAGAAAACCGGCGCCACGCCGAGCACGAGGTCGCGGAAGGTGCCGCCGCCAATCCCGGTGACGGTGGCGAGAAGCGCGAAGCCGACGATGTCCATCTGCTTGCGCGAGGCCACCAGCGCTCCGGTCACGGCAAACACCGCGACGCCCGCGAGGTCGAGGATCGTGATCAGGGTCGCGAGCGTCGAGGAATCCATTGCCGGCCCTGCCTTTCAATGACCCGATTTGACGGTAAAGTGTAGCTGAACGCCATTGCGGACTGCGTTCGGCCCGCGGCGCCGGCGCCCAAACGAACCGTAAAACCGAAAATCCATCAAGCTTGAAGACCGATCATGTTGCGAACGGCCCTGTTGTTTTTTGCTGTTGTCCTGTCTGTCCCGGCCTTGGCCGCCGATCCGGTTTTCCCGTCGGGCTCTCATATCGGTCTGGTCCCGCCGACCGGCATGACGCCCAGCACCGCGTTTCCCGGCTTCGAGGATCGTGACCGCAAGGCGGCCATCCTGCTGAGCCAGGTTCCGGGAGAGGCTTATGAGCAGTTTCTGAAGGCGATGAGCGCGGGCGCAGTCAACCTGCCCGGTGTCAGCAACGCCAGGCGCGAGCTGATGCTCACCAGCAGCGGCGCGGCGCATCTGGTGGTCGGCGACCAGGAAGCCGAAGGCGTCAAGTTCCGCAAATGGCTGATGATCACCCGAAACACCATCACCAGCCATGACACCAATACTGCATTCTCATTCGTGGTCACCGCACAGGTTCCGGAGGACGCAAGCGCAGTCTATCCGGATGACGTGATCCGCACGTCGCTGTCGACGGTGGCGTTGCGAGCCGCCATCCCACCCGAGGAAATTCTCGACCAGATGCCGTTCCGGATCACGGAGCGGGCGACTTTCGAGGGTGTCCGCTTGCTTGTGCCCGGACGCGCGGTGATGCTGACCGAGCGTGCCGGCCCCGGCGACATCGGCAACGACGAACCGATCCTGATGATTTCCATCGGCGGCGGCGCACCCAATCAGGCCGGCGAGCGCGCGACCTTCGCGCAGAACGTGCTGCGCACCATTCAGGGGTTCAACAATGTGCGCCTGCTGTCCCAGGAGCCGATCCGCATCGGCGGCCAGCCCGCGCATGAGATCCGGCTGGAAGGGCAAGCGGCAGCCGACAATTCAGATGTGGTGATCGTGCAATGGATGCGGTTCAGCCCCGGCGGCGGCTTCGTGCGCATGGTCGGCATCTCGCCGAAGGCAAGCTGGCCGGAGAATTTCCCGCGCTTCCGTCAGGTCCGCGACGGCATCAACGCGCGGGAGTGAGGAACCCGCGGTTTTCGCAGTGTAGCGACGCGCCGCCCGCCCTACTTCCCGCCCGCGTTATCGTTCGCGACCGGCGCGGCCATTTTCGGGCCGCCCTTCGCCACCGCGACCATCGCAGGCCGCAGGATGCGCTCGCCGATGACATAGCCCGGCTGGATCACCTGCACGACGCTGCCCGACGGCACCGAGGGGTCCGGCACCTCGTACATCGCCTGATGCAGGTTCGGGTCGAACTTCTCGTTCAGCGGCTCGATCTTGCGGATGCCGTGCTTCTCCAGCGTCTTCAGCAATTCCTTCTCGGTCAGTTCGACACCCTCGATGAAGGACGCGACGGCGGCATCCGCCCCAGCCCGCACGTCGGGGCCCACGGTATCGAGCGCGCGGCGGAAATTATCGGCGACGCCCAGGATATCGCGCGCGAAAGACGCGATGCCATATTGGCGCGCGTCGGCAACCTCACGCTCGGTGCGCTTGCGCAGGTTTTCCATCTCCGCCAGCGTGCGCAGCAGCCGGTCCTTCATCTCGGCCGCTTCGTCGACCAGGAGCGAGGGGTCGACATAGGGCTTCGACGCAGCAGGGTTCGCCGCAGCAGGCTTGGCCGAGGCAGGATTTGCCCCGCTCTCGACCGTGGCTTCGGGATCTGGCGCGTCAGGCCGTGGCGTATCGTTCATCGCGGTGCGTCCGGTTGACGGTATGGGATTGTCGTCCGCCATATCGGAACTCAACCGTAAAAATCAAGTTCCGGCGAGAATGCGGGACACCACCTTGGCCGTATAGTCAACCATCGGGATCACCCGTGCATAGTTTAGCCTTGTCGGCCCGATCACGCCCAGGACGCCAACGATCCGGCCGGAGGAATCGCGATAGGGCGCGACGATGGTGGAGGAACCGGACAGCGAGAACAGCTTGTTCTCCGACCCGATAAAGATGCGAACGCCATCGGCCCGTTCGGCGCGGCCAAGGAGATCGATGACGCCGCGCCGGGTTTCAAGATCGTCGAACAGGAGCCGGACCCGCTCCAGATCGTCGAGCGCCTTGAGGTCGTCGAGCAGATGGGACTGCCCGCGCACGATCAGCTTGCGGTCATCGTTTTCGCCGCCGGACCAGCTGGCGAAGCCGGCGGCCACGATCTTCTGGGTGAGTTGATCGAGTTCGGCGCGGCCGGCCTCCAGCGCCTCCTCGAGCTCGAGGCGGACCTCGGCCAGGGTCTTGCCGCGGATGCGGGCGTTGAGGAAGTTCGAGGCTTCGACCAGCGAGGAGGTCGGCAGCCCGGCGGGGATGGGGAGAATGCGGTTTTCGACCTGGCCGTCTTCGGCGACCAGCACCACCAGTGCGCGCTCGGGTTCGAGCCGCACGAATTCGATATGCTTCAGATGGCTGTTGAGCTTGGCGGTCAGCACCACGCCGGCAGCGCGCGTGAGCCCCGAAAGCAGGCCCGAGGCCTGCATCAGCACATTCTCGTAGGACTGGCCGCGCCCGGCCACCTGCGCCTCGATCGCGCGCCTGTCGGCGTCGTTGAGGTCGCCGATCTCCATCAGCGCGTCGACGAAGAAGCGCAAGCCAAGCTCGGTCGGCAGCCGGCCGGCCGAGGTATGCGGCGCATAGATCAGGCCGAGCTGCTCGAGATCGCTCATCACGTTGCGCACCGAGGCCGGCGACAGCGACACCTGCAACAGCCGCGAGATATTGCGCGAGCCGACCGGGTCGCCGGTGGCGAGATAGCTTTCGACGATCTGGCGGAAAATGTCGCGCGACCGCTCGCTCAGATCGGCGAGCGAGACCTGGGTCGCACCGACCGGGATGTCGTGTGAGGCCACGGCAAAAGCTCCTTCAACTGCAAGATTTGTCGATTTCCCGCAGCAATTTCAAGCGGCCCGCGACTCACACCCTGCGCCCGAACAGAAGGATGGCGCCGATCGGCAGCACGAAACCCAGGAACAGGGCGGTGATCAAAAGCCCGCCAAGCTCCATATAGTCGCCGCGCTGTACCGCGAAGATCTGGTTGAGATACTTGGTCTGCAGCTGCCCCGCCGCCAGCGCCAGATTCATCAGCGACGCCATCAGCGCGAACCAGGTGGCACGGTGTCCCGCCGGCGCATAGAAGGCGATCAGCGTCAGCAGCGGAATCATCGACAATTGCGCGAAGGGCGAGGAGGCCACCGTATCGATCAGCGCAATGGTGCGCGCGCCGAAACCGAAGGTGCGCTCGGTCCATTCGTGGACGCCGTAATAGAGCGCAACATTGGGCAGCGACAGGACGGTGCCGATGATGGCAAGCCAGAACAGCGTTTTTGTCACCGAATATTCGGTGAGCTGCTTGGAGAACAGCCACATTCCGAGAATCGCCAGCACCGCGCCGGTCTGGCGCAGCGCGCCGTAGAAATTCTCGTCGAACTTCAGGACGTCGAGCGTCCACCAGAAATAGCCGTCGCCGACGCCCGGCGTCGCGCGAAACGCGAAGATGATAATGCTGGTATAGAGGATCGCCATCTTCGACTTGTGATCGAGTTCGCGCGTCACGAACACCAGCATGGTGCAGACCACCGCCATCGACAAAAGGAAGATGAATTCCTGCGCATAGGGAATGCCGCCGAGCGCCAGCGCAACCACCATCGCGCCGAACAGAACGCCGCCGCCCAGAATGCGCCAGTCGATCGGCCGGATTTCGGTGGGCTCCTTTTTGACCAGAAGCGTGCCGGTGACCGAGATCGCCGGGATGACGAGGCCCATCAGGAATACGGTCTCGCGATCGAACAGGCCGGCGAGCACCCCGGACAATCCTGCGACCGCAACGATGCCGCCCGACAGCGCGAGGCGCCCGAGCACCTGCACCATCCCGAGTTCGGACCGCACCTCGTTGTCGGGTCGCGGCTCACCATGGGCATCGACGCGCTGCACCACCTCGGTCGACATGGCATCGGCGACCACATCCTGGATCACCGTGCCGAGCACAATGAGAAGCGCACCCAGCACATAAAGCTGATCCGGCCGCATGAGCGCGAGCCAGCCGCCGGCGGCGCCGGCCAGCGTCACAAGGCCGGTCGCGGTAAACAGCGCGCCGATGACGATATAGACGCGGCGGCGCGAGCCGAAGATCGGCACGCAATCGACCAGTTCCCCGAACACCATCTTGATGGTCCAGGGCAGCGTCAGCCAGACACCGATGGCGGCGAGCTCGGACGGAGAGAGCTGCAACCGCTCCTTGATCCAGAAGTCGCGGGTGACGTCGATCAGGCCCAGCGCCCCATAGGCGAAATAGACCATGATCAGCGGCACATAAGCCGGCTGGAAAGCGCGGAGCGGCCGCATCAGGTTTTCGAGCAAGACCTTTTCCTTCCGGGCCGGCTTTTATGGCGAATCCGCGCTTGTCGGCTGCGACGGTGCCTCCTAAAAGCGTTACAGCCAAGCTGCAAATCAAGAAGGACTGAACGCATGCGGCCGAGCCGCCGGGCCCCCGATGAAATGCGCGCCGTTTCGCTGGAACGCGGCGTCGTCAAATATGCCGAAGGCTCCTGCTTCGTGAAATTCGGCGACACCCATGTGCTGGTGACGGCCACGCTCGAAGACCGGCTGCCGCCCTGGCTCAAGGGTCAGGGACGCGGCTGGGTCACCGCCGAATACGGCATGCTGCCGCGCGCAACCTCCGAGCGCACCCGGCGCGAGGCCAGCGCCGGCAAGCAGGGCGGGCGGACCATCGAAATCCAGCGGCTGATCGGGCGCTCGCTGCGCACGGTCGTCGATCTTGTCGCGCTCGGCGAGCGCCAGATCACCATCGATTGCGACGTGATCCAGGCCGATGGCGGCACGCGCACCGCCTCGATCACTGGCGGCTGGGTCGCGCTGCATGACTGCCTGCAATGGATGAAGGCGCGCAGCATGATCAAGTCGGACGTGCTGCGCGACCATGTCGCCGCGGTGTCCTGCGGCATCCACAAGGGCGCGGCGGTGCTCGACATCGACTATGCGGAGGATTCGGAAGCCGAGACCGACGCCAATTTCGTCATGACCGGCGCCGGCGGCATTATCGAAATTCAGGGCACCGCGGAGAAAACGCCTTTCACCGAGGAGCAATTTCTCGAATTGCTGAAGCTTGCCCGCAAGGGCGTCGGCAAGCTGGTCGATCTGCAGAAGATGGCGGTGACGTGAGCGATCACAGGCAGATCACCGGCAAGCTCGTCATCGCCACCCACAATGCCGGCAAGCTGCGCGAGATGCGCGACTTGCTGTCGCTTTACGGCATCGAGGCGGTGTCGGCTGGCGAACTCGGTTTGCCCGAGCCCGAAGAGACCGGCACGAGCTTCGCCGAGAACGCCGCAATCAAGGCGCATGCCGCGGCGAAGGCTTCCGGCCTGCCCGCCTTCGCCGACGATTCCGGGCTTGCAGTCGATGCGCTGGGCGGCGCACCCGGCATTCATTCGGCGCGCTGGGCCGGGCCGGACAAGAATTTCGCAAGAGCCATGGAGGCGATCGACCAGATGCTGCGCGACCATGGCGCAACGACACCGGCGCGCCGCCGGGCGCATTTCGTGTCGGCGCTGTGCGTCGCCTGGCCGGACGGGCATACGGAAGACTTCGAGGCGATTGTCGAGGGCACGCTGGTCTGGCCGCCGCGCGGTGACGCGGGCTTCGGCTACGACCCGATGTTTCTGCCGGACGGGCACGAGCGCACCTTCGGCGAGATGACGGCCGAGGAAAAGCACGGCCTGCCGCCGCGTGGGCAGGGGCTGTCGCATCGCGCCCGCGCCTTCATGAAACTGGCGGAAGCCTGTCTGGCAAAGTGAGGGTCCGGCACGCTTCGGAGCGCCCGGACCCTTTCGCTTCATACCGCGAATAGCTTAGCTGAACAGGAAGTCGCCCTGGTTGGCGGTCAGCAGAGCAATCGTCGTCTTCTGCAGCGTCAGCGAATCGCCGTTGCCGAAATCGATCACCACGTTCTTTCCCTCTTGCTGCATCAGCTGCGCAAGCCCCGAGAAGTCGCTGACGCTGCTCACGCCGGTCAGGTCCACAACGGCGTTGCCCGCCTGATACTTCGCGATCGTATCGTTGTCGTAGCCGTCGGCGAACACATAGGTGTTGCGGCCCTTGCCGCCATCGAGGATGTCGTTGCCGCCGCGGCCGTCGAGGACGTCGTCGCCTTTCCCGCCGCGCAGGACATCGTCAAAGTTCGAACCGATCAGGATGTCGTTACCGCCCTTGCCGTCGACAAACGGCAGGCTGTCGATCTGGCTAAGGCCGCTCAGATCGAACACGTCCATCTGCTTGGTGCCGACAAGGCCGCGGCCGTTGCCTTCGAGAATCTCGATCGAGGAACTCGTGGCAGTGAAGCCCGCCAGCGTCACGCCGCCTTTACCGACGAACTGCAATGTATCGGTGCCGTTGCCGCCGAGGAAGACATCGTTGATGCCTTCCTTGCCCCTGACCTGGAGAATGTCGTCGCCGTCGCCGCCATACAGGGTGTCGACGCCTTTGTCGCCGTTGAGGATGTCGTTGCCGGCAAGGCCGGACAGGAAATCGTCGCCCTTGCCGCCGTAGATGATGTCGGCACCGCCGGTCGGCACCGGTTGGGTTCCGACCGAGTTGAGCGCATTGACCATATCGCTTTGCTTGGAGCCGAAAATGGTTACGCCGGGCGCGTCGGGATCGTCTGTGGGCGGCGGCGCGAAGGTGCCGATGTCGTAGAACATGTGTCCGCCGGGCGCGAAGCTCAGCGTGTAGGCCTGATTTGCCGATGTATAGGTGACCTCGACGCCGTGATCGATGACGAGCTCGGTGATGCCGTTGCCGACATCGGTGAGCGCGTAGATGTTATAGATCGACTGCGCGCCGGTGCCGCCGAACACCAGCTGATACCACGCTGCCGAACCGTCCGCCGTGCCCGGCAGGTTAAAGATATTGAAGAAGCCGGCCTCGTCGGTCGGATTGGTGTAGTTGTAGCTCCAGGTGTTGGTGGCGTCCGCAACGATCTCGTAATAATACCAGTTGCCGTTCGCACCCGTCAGATTCAGTGAGATGAAACCGTCCGAGTCCGCGCCGGCGGCGCCGGGTGCGTAGATCTTGAAGACGATCGGCGTGTTCGCGTCGGGCGCGTAGATCGTGCTGCCGACGCCGAAATTGAAGCTGAACCCGACATTGTTGGTATTGGCGGTTGTCGCAGCCTCGTATCCGTTAATCCCCGGAGCAATGTAACCCGTGCTCGACGCCTTGTATCCCGAAGGCGGTATCTCACCGTTATCGAAGATGGTGATGTTGATCGTGCCGACATTGGCATTGGCGGCCGGGTCCCAGAGCGAGATCTGCGGATTGACGCCGCCGGCAGAGACCAGATCGCTGTAGGAATAGCCGTAGGCGTTGGAGCTGACGAGAATCTGCTGCGCCCAGGGGTCGTAGAAGAAATCGCTGGCGCTGGGATTGGCCGGCATCAGGTAATTGTAGAAGTCCGCAGACCCGACACCGTCCAGCAGGATCGCGTTATAGGCGTAGTTGACGTTCCAGTTATAGCCCTTGTTGAAATCGAAGACTTGGTTGTCCAGCCCGTTGGCGGAGACGCCCTGGCCGCCCCAGTAACCGGCGTCGAAGCCGGCAACGAAATGTTTCGCGACGCCGCCCACGGCATTGTCGGGTGTGAAGCTGTCGTAATAGACGACGTTGCCGCCCTTGCCGCCCTGATGGACTTCGACCGAGCCGCCTTGAACGAAAATATTATCCACCAGCTGGCTGACCGGGATCCGGATCCAATCCGTGTTGGTGGCGCCGTTGCTGGTGTCGGGCACCAGCCAGAAATAGTCGTCGCCATACTGGTCGCTCGCGACATATTGCACGCCATACTGGCTGAGCATCGCGTCTTCTTGCAGCGTCGAGCCGCCCTGGAACGCATAGACGATCTGGATGGCGGACAGCGTTGCCGGATCGCTCTTCAGCGCATCGACATAGGTTTGCCAGCCGGAGCCGGCCCATGGCGCTTCGTTGTTGGCCGTAGCCGGGCCATTCGCGATGCGGATGGGATTCGGAAAGTGGTTGGGATCGTAATTGAGAATGGCTTCCGGCGGCAGCCAGCTGAAGATGCTGTTGGCATCCACGTTGAAGCCGCGGGTGTCGGTGCCATCCTGGTAGACGACCTCGAGGGTCGATGCGAAGCCGAGGGTGTTGAGTGCCGAGATGTCGCCCTGGTCGTTGCCGCTGCCGGACAGCGTCGCCTCGAACATCTGATAGGAATAATTGTACTCGGCCGCCTTGGTGGTGATGTCGCCGATGCTTGAAATATGATTCGGCAGGTTGCCGTCGCCGTCCTGCTGAATGACGACGAAAATGTTGCCGCTGTAGAAATTCGGCGAGGGCAGCGTGATCGACCCTCCCGTGCCGACCCCGTTTTCGACCAGCGTCGCCGTGGCAATCAGTTCGACCGGGCCGCCCAAGGTCGATGCACCGAATGCGAACACATAGGCGTAGGCCTTCGCGCTGGGACTGGCCAGCGTCGTCTGCAACGCAGTGCTGAGATTGATATTGACCGTCGTCGACATGGTGCCCCCCACTGCAGTCATCGCCTGCGCCGGCGCGTGAGACCGTGTTGCGGCAAAGCTGCAATCCGCGCGAAACACGCGGACGCATTTCACGGGTCGGCACGGCTCTGCGCGATGACGGGAAGCACGTCGAATCGGCGGTACGATCCTAAGTTCCCGATCGTTACAATTTTATCGATGCCCGTCTGTTCGCTTTCGGCGTGGGCCGGAACCGGGTAAGGTCGTTAACATGACGTTAACGAATCTCTCCGCGACGACTCTCCCGGCGCATGCTTTCGGCGTTTATGTGCATTGGCCGTTCTGCCTGTCGAAATGCCCTTATTGCGACTTCAACAGCCATGTCCGTCACGGCGGCATCGACCAGGCGCGCTACGTTGCGGGTTATCTGCGCGAAATCGAGACGATGGCGGCGCGGACAAATGGCCGCACTGTCTCCACGATCTTTTTTGGCGGCGGCACGCCCTCGCTGATGCAGCCGCAGACGGTCGCCGCGATCCTCGACGGCATCGGCAAGCACTGGACCGTCGCACCGGATGTGGAGGTCACGCTGGAAGCCAACCCGACAAGCGTCGAGGCCGAGCGCTTCCGCGGCTTCCGGGCGGCCGGGGTCAATCGTGTCTCGCTCGGCGTCCAGGCGCTCGACGATGCGTCGTTGAAAGAACTCGGGCGACTGCATACGGCGGAAGAAGCGCTGAAGGCGGTTGCCGTCGCCCGCTCGGTGTTCGACCGCTATTCCTTCGACCTGATCTACGCCCGGCCCGGCCAGACGCCCGATGCCTGGGCGGGCGAGCTGCGCCGCGCGATCGCGGAGGCGGCAGAACATCTGTCGCTCTACCAGCTCACCATCGAGCCCGACACGCCGTTCTTCAACCTGCACCGCAGGGGCAAGATCGCAACGCCCGACGACGATACGGCGCGCGACCTCTACGATACGACGCAGGAGGTCTGCGACGCGGCCGGGCTGCAGGCGTATGAGATCTCAAACCACGCACGCGCCGGCGCCGAATGCCGGCACAATCTTGTCTATTGGCGCGGCGACGAATATGCCGGCATCGGTCCGGGCGCGCATGGCCGGATCGAGCAGGACGGCCGCCGCTATGCAACCGCAACCGAGAAGCGGCCGGAAAGCTGGCTGATGCGCGTCGAAGCCCTCGGCCACGGCCTCGTCGTCGATGACGTGCTGACCCGCGAGGAACGCGCCGACGAATATCTGCTGATGGGGCTGCGGCTAGCCGAAGGCATCGATCCGCAACGCTACGAGGTGTTGTCGGGCCGGCCGCTCGACGAACGGCGTATCGCCAATCTGCGCGCCGAGGGCGCGGTTGAGACCACCCCAAACGGCAGGCTGCGGGTCACGCAGGCGGCGTTCCCGATCCTCGACGCGGTGGTGGCGGACCTCGCCGCCTAGAGTCTTTTCGCTTTTCTTCGAATCGCGAAAAGACTCTAATTTGTTGCGTTGGCGCGTTTTCTTCACGCGAACCGGTGCCCACTTCGCTCGAAAACGCTATAGTTTAATCGCGGCCATAAGCGGCCGATCAGCTGCCGGTAAAGGATTTCGGCGGGGCGCTCACGATCTGGCCGCCGCCCGAGGCGACCTGCATCACCGCAAGTCCGCGCTCGTTGGTGCCATCCGGCTTGAAGCGGAAAATGCCATCGATCCCGGCAAAGCCCGACGGATTGGTCAGCATTTCGTCGGTGATGCGCTGCGGTCCCTGGCTGCGCACCAGCGCAACGACCAGCGCGGTCGCATCGTAGGCGAGCGTCGCCGTGCGGACGGGCTCGCCGCCATAACGGGCCCGATAGCGCTGCGCGAAGCTCGCAAAGCCAGCCGGGTCGGGCGCAGCGTAAACCCCGCCGAGCATGGCAGTGTCGCCAAAAATCCGCGGATCGTCCCATAATCCTGTGCCGAGCAATTGCGCGCGACGGGTGTTGACGCCACCGGCGGCCAGCCCGCGTGCAATGTCGGGCGCGACATCGCCGCCGTCCGGAATGAAGATCGCATCGGCGCTTCGCGCCGCCTGCGCAACCGCATTGATCGCCGTCTGCAATTGTGTCTTCTCGTAGCGCTCCAGCGCCGCAACCCGCCCGCCGCGGCGGGCGACATCTTCTCGAAACTTTGCCTCAACCACCGAGCCATAGGCGTTTTCGGGGATAATCGCCGCATAGGAACGCTTTCCGTTGGCGGATGCGTACGACAAGACGCGCGCAACATCCGTCTCGGGGAGAAAACTCAAGAGATACACGCCCCGCGCCGCCACGCTGGTGTCGGTCGAGAAGCCGATCACCCGAATGTTGCGCGGGCGCGCCACGGAACCCGCCGCCTGAACCGTCTGCGCAAATAACGGACCGAGGATGATTTGCGCGCCCTCGTCCATGGCTTGGTTGGCCACCATCCTGGCAAGCTGCGGGTTGCCGGCATCGTCCTTGACCAGAAGCTGGATATCGGTGCTGGAGAATTCGGAGAGCGCCAGCTCGGCGGCGTTCTTCATGGATTGCGCCGCCAGCCCGGCATTGCCGCCGCCCGACAGCGGCAGGATCAGCGCCACTCTGTATTGTCCCTGCCCGATCGGGTCTCCCGCCGGCGACGCGCTCGCCGGCGTTTCGGGCGACGGCGATCCGCCGCCGATGTTATTTCCGGCGCAACCGGCGAGGCCGGCGGCGGCAAGCGACAGGGCCGATATGCCAAAGGATCGGCGCGACAACAGGACAGTCGGGAGCGACCCCGGCAACGGACGACTCCTCGGCATCAGGACGCGACGCGTTGGCCCAAGGTCCGAACGCCGCGGCCATCAGCATCTTTTCCGGCAGCGGAACAGGATTCGAAGGGCATCGGCAAAGGATTCATTCTCGTGTGGTTCGGCTCAGCAGCCCCGCAATCGCCAGCCGCCGGAGACTGGGCCGGTCGCGCGCCTTAGGCAACTGGCCGTGCAATCTGGCATATTGTGACAGAATGTTTAACCGGCCAGGCCACGGATCGCATACGCTGCTTCCGCGGTGTGGCCTTCACGCAACCCATCGTTCAAACCACGATACGAGCCTTGGCGGAACCCATGACGCAAGCCCGGCGCGGGTTTCACATCTCCGGTACGGCCTTCCCGGCCCCGACGCTCGCAGCGGGGCTGTATGTCGTCGCCACGCCGATCGGCAATCTCGGGGACATCACGCTGCGCGCGTTGCAGACCCTCTCCGGCGCTCATCTGCTTGCCTGCGAGGACACCCGCGTCAGCCGCAAGCTCCTGCAGCATTACGGCATTGCGACCCCGACGACGCCGTATCATGAGCATAACGCAGCGGCGGCGCGGCCGGCGCTGCTCAAGCGAATCGCCGATGGCGAAGCCGTCGCGCTGATTTCCGATGCCGGCACGCCGGCGATTTCGGATCCGGGCTATAAGCTGGTCCGGGAGGCGCGCGAGAGCGGGCTCGCCGTCATTGTCATTCCCGGTGCCTCATCGGTGCTGACCGCGCTTGTGGCGTCGGGATTGCCGACCGACCGCTTTCTGTTCGAGGGCTTCCTGCCCGCCAAGGCGGCCCAGCGCAAGGCGAGGGCCCTGGAATTGGCGCGCATTCCGGCAAGCCTGGTAGTGTTCGAGAGCGGAGCGCGGATTGCGGCGGCCTTGGCCGATCTGGCCGATGCGCTGGGCGATCGCGACGCCGCGGTCTGCCGCGAACTGACCAAGCTGCACGAAGAGGTCCGCCGCGGAACGCTGACGGCGCTTGCAAGCCACTATGCAGGCGAAGCCGAGACCCGCGGCGAATTCGTGATTGTGCTTGCGCCGCCGCGCGAAGAAGACGCCCCGCAACAAGATGACATCGACCGCCTGATCCGCGCGGCGCTCGAGCGCGTATCGGTGAAGGATGCAGTGGGGGAGATTGTGGCCGCCACCGGATTGCCGCGCCGCGATGTGTACCGGCGCGCGCTCGAACTCGACCGGGAGCGCAGCGATGGCGCGCCCTAGATCCGGCGGAACACCCGGCAAGCCGGATCCTGCGCCGGCGCGTCAGGCCGCCTTCAGGCTTGGGCTCTGCGCGGAAGATCAGGCGGCAGAGTTGCTGCTGGCCAAGGGATTCCGGATCGCAGCGCGGCGATTCAAATGCCCGACCGGAGAGATCGATATTGTGGCGCGCAACGGGCCGCTGCTGGTCTTTGTCGAGGTCAAGGCGCGCGCCGCGCTCGACGATGCGGCCTGGTCCGTCACCGAGCGCCAGAAACGGCGGATCGTGGCGGCGGCGCAAGCATGGCTCGCCGCGCATCCCGACGATGCCGATAGCGACATGCGCTTCGATGCGATTCTGATCGCGCCGCGCGCCCAGCCGCGGCACATTCCCGGGGCGTTCGAGGCCGAATAGGAAAGCGCTCAAGCGTCTTCGAGCGAAGTGGGTACCGGTTCGCGTCACGAAAACGCGTCAACGCGATGACCGAAGAGCCGCTTCGACTCTAAGCCGCGCGCAATTGCTCGAAGAAGCGGTCGAGCTCGGTGCGGATGCGCGATGTCAGCCTTTCGATCGCATCGGAGACGTCGTGTGCCGCCACCGAATGCACGCGGCTGATTTCGGTGGCCTCGGTCACTTTGCCGATCTGGGTCGTGGTCTCGCCGGCACGGTGCGAGGCGGATTCGACGCTGCGCGCGATCTCCTGGGTTGCGGCACCCTGCTCGGTCACGGCGGCGGCGATCGCACTCGAAATGTCGCCGATCTCGCGGATCGTCGCCTTGATGGCGCCGATCGCCGCAATCGAGCGTTCGGTCGCCTGCTGCATCCCGGCGATCTGCATCGCAATCTCGTCGGTCGCCTTGGCAGTCTGGCCGGCCAGCGCCTTCACTTCGCCCGCCACCACGGCAAAGCCGCGCCCGGCGTCGCCGGCCCGCGCCGCCTCGATGGTGGCGTTGAGCGCGAGCAGATTGGTCTGCTCCGCGATATCGTTGATCAGGCGCACCACATCGCCGATCCGGCCCGCAGCATCGCTCAGGGCCTGCACGGTATCGTTGCTGGCTTCTACTTCTGCAACCGCCTTCATCGCGATGTCATTTGACTGATTGACCTGTCGTTCGATTTCCAGAACCGACATGGCCAGTTCGTCGGCGGCCGAGGCGATGTCGCGGACATTGGCATTGGATTCCCTGGACGCCTGCGTCGCGCGGCCGGTGCGATCGACCGTGATTTCTACGGCTTGCTCAAGCTCCTTCGCAGCTCGCTTGGCGCGGCCGGACAGCTTCATCAGATCCTGCAGCGTCGCTTCGACCTCGGCGGAAAAGGCGGCGATATTCGATGCGATCTGGTCCTGGCGCAACTTGCGCGCTTCGGCTTCGCTGCGGATCGCCTCGCCAAGCTCGACATTGCGGCGCATGGCGGTCTGAAACACGCCAATCGCGGCGGCCAGTGTGCCGATCTCATCCCGCTGGCCAAGACACGGCACGACAATATCGGTCCGTCCGCTCGCGATCTCCTGCGTGGCGCGCGCAATCGCCGCAAGCCCGGCGCAGGACCGTCGGACGATCAGGCCACCGGTTACAGCCATCAGAATCAGCGCCGCCGACATTGCCAGGACCGGCCAAACCAGGCTCTGAATTCCGCCCGCAACCGGCAGGCTCTGCACGGCAATACCCGCCGTCACAATGGCAACGGTCGCGATCAGCGCGAAAATCGCATAGAGCTTGACGGCAATCGTCAGTTTCGGGATGGCCACGACGTCTTCCGTACAGGTCCGGGTGTCTATGGGCAGCATGGCAGGTATTTGTTAACCACTGGTTTGCACCGCCGCATCACAACGTTAGACAGAACCATGCAATTGAATATCGCCGTCCAGATGGACCCGATCGAGCGGATCAATATCCGCGGCGATTCGACCTTCGCCTTGCTGCTCGAAGCCAAGGCGCGTGGCCACCGGCTGTCCTATTACACGCCCGACAAGCTCGCCCAGCGTGGCGACCGCGTGTTCGCGAATGTGCAGCCGCTCGACGTGCGCGATGAGCCCGGCAATCACTTCACCCTGGGCGAGGCCAAGCGGACCGAACTCACCGAATTCGACGTGATCCTGCTCCGCCAGGATCCGCCCTTCGACATGGCCTACATCACCACGACCCACATGCTGGAGCGGGTGCATCCAAAGACGCTCGTGGTCAACGACCCGGCGCATGTGCGCAATGCACCGGAAAAGATTTTCGTGATGGAATTCTCCGACCTGATGCCGCCGACGCTGATCACGCGCGACCTCGCCGAGATCAAGGCGTTCCGCGAGGAGCATGGCGACATCGTCATGAAGCCGCTTTACGGCAATGGCGGCGCGGCGGTATTCCGGCTGACCAAAGACGATCTCAATTTCGGCTCGCTCTACGACCTTTTCGCCACCACCTTCCGCGAACAATGGATGGTGCAAACCTTCCTGCCGGCGGTGAAGCATGGCGACAAACGCATCATCCTGGTCGACGGCGACTATGCCGGGGCGGTCAACCGGGTGCCGGCGCCGGACGATCTTCGCTCCAACATGGTGCGCGGCGGCTCGCCGAAGGATACCGAACTGACGCCGCGCGAGCGCGAAATCTGCGCGCGGCTCGGACCGGCCCTGAAAGAGCGCGGGCTTCTGTTCGTCGGCATCGACGTGATCGACGGCCATCTCACCGAGATCAACGTCACCTCGCCGACCGGCATCAGGGCGATCAGAAACGTCGGCGGGCCGGATGTGGCGGCGATGGTCTGGGACGCGATCGAGAAGAAGCGCAAGCCGTAAACGTCAGGAGACTGCCATGTCGGGGCTCAGCGTCACACTTCTCTATGTGGTCCTGGTTCTCGGCACGACGCTTTACGTTGCGCGCCGCCCCGGCTTTCGCTGGACCTTCATCTCGGGCTCCCTGATGTCCATGGTGCTCTATGCCTCGCATGTGATCATCGGGGTCGCGCTGTTCCTGCTGCTATTCCACGCCCATCCCGAGGGTAAAGGCGGGCTTGCACTGGCGCTGGCCGGGTGGATCGTCCTCGGCTGCGTCGATCTGGTCCGGATCGTGCCGCGCAACGCCGAGCCGCCGCGCGTCTTAATGTCGCCCGGGGTCGTCGATGTCGTCTGTCTGGCTGTCATTGCCATCGGACTTGCGGTAGCGTGGCACGCCTGACTGACGGCGGCCGCATGTTCTGCAACGCAAGTTCATCTGTCACTCTGGCGCTCGCGATGGCGCTGGGCTGCTGCGCATCCGCGATGGCTTCGGACTTCAGAGCGAATGCCGGAACATGCGTGTTCGCCAAACGCCCGCCGGTGGTGCTGAATGACGACCAGATCGCGGGCTTCTGCCAATTCGATCACGCGACTCAGACATTTGCCGGGACGCCGGCCGAGCAGGCGCGCTGCCTGCTCAACCCGGTGAAGCCGGTCGGCCGGCTCGGACCGCCCATGGATGCTCTGCCGGAGGCTCTGGAAAAGCGCGTCGGCAACGGCGCCGACCTGCCCTCGCGCGAGGCGCTGGCTTCGCTGCTGCGCGATCGCGGCGCCTCGCAGGACATGATCGACGCGCTGTCGCGGCCGGTCTCGCATGCGCACGACAACGACCCGCTGGCGCGGTCAGCGACCTATATCGTGCTCCACGATACCTCGACCCCGAATTACCGCAGCCAGCCGTGGCCGGCTTCGATCGACGACAACCCCAAGATCAACAATCTGCGGCGCTATGCCTGCGCCAACGAAATCGAGCGCGCCCATGTCTTCATCAATCGCGGCGGCACGATCTTTCTCGCTCACGATTTCACAGTGCCCTGGCGCGCCACCAAGTTCGAAACCGCGACCAATTTCGGCCCCGCGCTGAAGGGCCTGTTCCTTCACGTCGAACTGATCCAGCCGCGCCGCGCGCTGAAAGGCTACGGCCGCAATAACGATTTTCTCGCGCCCAATCCCGGCTTCACGCAGGCGCAGTACGATTCGCTGGCGCTGATCTATGCTGTGGCGAGCCACCGGGCCGGCTTCTGGATGATCCCGGCTTTTCACTCGGTGCTGGATGAGGGCATTCGCAACAAGCACGACGATCCGCAAAACTTCGAGCTTGCGGAATTCGCAAAAAGCGTCGACGCCGTTGTCGGCGAATTGCGCATGCGCACCGGTGCAGCGGAGCGCGCCGCCGCGACGCGCAAATCCGACTGATTACGCGGCCTGCCGGAACGTCGCAGCGTCAAAGACAGGCGCGGTCCGATCCGCCAAAGCCGGCTCGTCGCGCGACGCCAGCTCTTCCAGCTCGATCTGCTGCAACGTGCGGCCCGCCTGCATGCGCTCGATTACACGCTCCAGATCGAGACCGGCCATTTCGGCCTCGCGGCGCGCGCGGCGTGCGAAGGCCAGCTCCAGCTGCAATGATTTCAGGTCGACCATGGTCAGCTCCCATTCCGTGCCGGTGGAAAAGGTAGGCTGAGTCGTTTTGTTCTGCAAATGTTCTTGCATCGCATCGCGATGTCCGCTAGCTTTTCCACAACCGGGGCGGGCGGGCGTTAGTCTTCAGGCATGGTCCAGCGGGTGACGACAGTGGCGTTTCAGGGCGTCGAGGCCCGCGCGGTGGACGTGCAGGTGCAGGTCGCGCCGGGATTGCCGGCCTTCGCTGTGGTCGGTCTGGCCGACAAGGCCGTATCCGAAGCCCGCGAGCGCGTGCGCTCGGCGCTGATTGCCTCCGGGCTGGCATTGCCGGCACGCCGCATCACCGTCAATCTCGCGCCGGCCGATCTGCCGAAAGAGGGCAGCCATTATGATCTGCCGATCGCGCTTGGCCTGATGGCCGCCATCGGCGCGATCCCGCAGGACGCGCTGGCGGGCTTCACGGTGCTGGGCGAACTCGGGCTCGACGGCTCGATCGCGCCGGTCGCCGGGGTTCTGCCGGCAGCGATCAGCGCCAATGCGCGCGGCGAGGGATTGATCTGCCCGATGGCCTGCGGCGCGGAAGCGGCGTGGGCTGGTCCTGAGATGGAGATCGTCGCCGCCTCGTCGCTGATCCAGCTCGCCAATCATTTCCGCGGATCGCAGGTGCTGTCGCGGCCGCAACCGAAAATCCGCGAAGCCGATGGCGTGGCGCTCGACCTCGCCGACATCAAGGGACAGGAAAGCGGCAAACGCGCGCTCGAAGTCGCCGCCGCTGGCGGACACAATCTCCTCAGGCTATTGCTTCAATGCCAATTCCGGCATAGGAGAATGAGCCATGACCAGACACTTGCGCCTCGCCTATCTGCGCATCCGGGCCACAGCGGCCGTAAGCCTCGCAGTCCTCGCGGACAAGGCGCACGCCACGGCTGATCAGCTCGACGCGGGCACGGACGCTACAGCGGAGCGGTGGGGCATACCTACTGAGCACTTCCATCCGGCGCACGACTGAGCCGCGCCATGAAGAACGAGGCGAGGCCCAAGGCATACAGCTACGTGCGCTGGAGTACTCCAGAACAATCGAAAGGAGATAGCGACCGGCGGCAGACGGAACAGGCGCGCGCGTATGCTGAGGCCAAGGGCCTCGACCTCGACCCACTCTCCTACGTCGACACGGGTGTGTCAGCCTTTAGAGGCAAGAACGTAGAGGGCGGGAAGCTAGGGCTGTTTCTTCAAGCCGTGAAGGACGGGGACATCCCCCATGGCTCCTTCTTGTTGGTCGAAAGTCTGGACAGAGTGAGCCGCCAGACGGCACGCAAGGCCGTGCGGACAATGGAGGACATAGTCGAAGCGGGCATCAACCTCGTGGACTTATCGGACGGGGGCAGGCTTTACAGCGCCGACACACTCGACAATGACAGCTTGGCCTTCATGATGATGGTCGTTCGGTTTATGCGCGCGCATGAAGAGAGCGCCACGAAGTCGCGGAGGCTTTCGGCGGTCTACGATAAGAAGCGGCGGGATGCGGCGAAGGGCGGGCAGAGCGACAAGCCGTTCACTCGAATGCTCCCGGCATGGATACGATGGGACGACCGTTCCAAGGAGCATGTGCCTATCCCTGAGCGAGCGCGTGTTGTGCGGACCATATTTGAGAAGGCTGACGAAGGCTGGGGGCAACACCGCATAGCGCATTGGCTGAACAGCAAACGCACACCAACATGGGGTGGCGCGCGGGCGGCGAAATACTGGCACCGATCATACGTCGCGAAGGTGCTGCGGAACAGCGCGGCGATGGGGGTATTCACCCCGCATCGAACGCAGAAGGACGAAACAGGCAAGCGCGTGCGCACCGCCCTTTCGCCCATAGAGAACTATTTCCCCCCGGTGGTTGACGCGGCGCTATTTGAGCGAGTGGCCGCGAAGCTCGGGAGCACGGCGGCGCGCGGACGGAATGCGAATACAGGCGTGGTGCGGTCGGTGGTTGCCGGAGTTGCCAAGTGCGCGCGATGTGGCGGCACCGTGACGCGAGTAACGAAAGGTGAACACGTGTACCTCGTATGCTCACGAGCGAATGCAAGGGCGAAAGGCTGCAAGTATCTTGCAGTGCCCTACAGCGCCGTTGAGGCCGCTCTGACCACGAATGCGCGCGCAATCTTCAACGAAGCACCGCGTGGGAAGACCACCGACGAACTTGATAGGCAGATACGCGAGGCAGACCACCGCGTCGATCAGCTAGAGGACACCACCGACAATCTCGCCCGCGAGCTTGGTGAAACCTCAACACCTGCGGTGCGACGCGCGTTGGCGGAGGCGGAGAAGCAATTGCAAGAGGTGATAGAACACCTGAGGGCCCTTAGGGGCCATAGGGATACACTCAGTAGCGCCACGGTCATCAAGCGACTGCAGCGCATGCGAGACACGCTGCTAAAGAAGCCGCTGGATGTGAAAGAGGCCAATAGGGCGCTTAGGGAGGCGGTGAGCCGGATCATAATCGACCCAGAGGCGGCGCGCCTATCGATACACTGGCGGCACGCGGAGCGGCCCACTGAGGACATTCCGTTCTATTCGCGGCACTTGAAAAGCAAGTCGATTGCGGCCGCGCTCAAGGAAGCGTTTGAATGACGAGAAAGACAGCATCGGAAAAGAAAGCTCGGAAGCGAGGAATAGCGGATGCTCGGCTAGATGCGGCGTCCCTAGAGCGCGCGCTGACAGAGGCGGAGGGGCGCATCATTCAGCCACCGGAAGACGCGGAAAACATCGTAAGGGTCAAGCCCGAGCATATCGACACTATCCCTGCGCTGTTTCAGCCGCGAACGTTCACTTATGGGTACCACACACTGGACAACATACATGTCCAACAGTTGCTCAGCATGATACGCGCCCAAGGCGAACTTGATCCAGTAACGGTGGTAAAGCTCAGAACCTCTCCGATCTATGAAGAAGGGGAGGGAGAGCGGTGGGTTTGCGTCGACGGACACCATCGCCTTGAAGCGTATAAGGAGGCGCGATGGGAAGCGCCTATCCAGTGTGTGTGGTTTCGCGGGAGCGCGCGCGCTGCGCACCTGAGGAGTATTAGCGATAATACAAAAATCAAGCTGCCACTTTCGAGGGAAAGCAAACAAGAGGTGGCTTGGAAGCTCACTTTGCTGGGGCTGGCGAGCAAAGATGAGACCCACCGACTGGCGAAAGTCAGCGAAGGCGTAATCAGCGAGATGCGCAGGGTTAAGCGCCTGTATGAAGAAAACAGTCTTGAAGGCCAACAGTTCAGGCAACGATTAGGCGAGCCACTCAACAAAACAAGATGGGGTCATGCACGGGCCGTGTTCCGCCACATTGAGCCGAGTCAACAGGATATACAGGAGCGGGCGGGGCGGCTCGCAAACACGATTGCGACGCGGCTTACGGACCTGCTGAAACGCGATTACGCTGTGACAGCGCGCGCCCTTGTCATACATGACGAAGCGCTGGCTGAAGCGCTGGTGTCAGAACTGGCGACGGCACTGGAGGAGCACAGAAAGGAAAACGGGGGAGAATAGAAACCAACGCCCGAAGGTGAACTACGTGCCTGACCCTAACCTATAGCGTGGTAGGCAAGACCGCCGATCAATAGAAGGATCAGTAGGATCATCCACAAACGCAAGCGACTTTGCGGGGCAGCGTCTTCACTGTGAGCAGGGTTTGAACGCAGCTTCCTACTGAAGCTGATTCCTGTTCCAGGCACGCCTGCTGAAAGGCGCGACCCTGAAGCGCCGCTAGTGAAACCGAAGCCCTTGCCGCCAATGCGAACGCTGCCCCCACGCTTGCCGAGATTCAGGGTTACGCCGGGAAACAGCCTCTTGGACCTACGAAACCGCAACGCCATTTCCCGCCTCCCTCAATTGCAAGAATTCAACACTATAGTATTGGAGTGCACAGGGCAGTCATTACGAAAATGCCGCGCCCACGGCATGAGGGCGTCCGCCGTCCCAAGCCATCAGGCAACGCTGGGCGCTAGGAATGGACCAAGGGGATTTGGCGGGGCGATTGATGGCTGGGCATCAACGTCCAACGCGAGGCTGATCACGGAGGGCCGCGCCGGCGCGCTCGAGGGCCTGTCCCGTGTCGCGACGGCGGTCAGCTTCCTGCCGTCGATACTCAAGCAATCGCTCTCGGCACGAGTCGTAGTTGGGCGCATTCCGACAAGCCGCATCGTCAGCGGCTTCAAGCTCGGCAACGGTTTGCGTCGTGCACGAGGCGAGGACAACGCAAACCAAGGTCAACAGTAGAGCGCGGGCCATAGATGAACCATCTGATGGGGAAGTGGAAATAAGAGAGAACAATACCGCGGAAGCCGGGCGCGAGACAGTCCCACTATACAGGTTCCCAAGCCACTGAGCGTGAGTGACAAGCACTTAGAAAACACCGACAGAACCGGCCTTGCGCGCCTGCAGAAAAAGACACTCTGCCTCAGTTAAGTGGGCTGGAGGCGGCCGCGGTTTACCCCAGAGCGGCCCGGGCGCGCCTAAGGCCCCCCTTCCGCCCCGGTAGGGCTCCGCAGCCGCCTTTGGCCACATACCGCCCCGCGGGGCAGGCGGACCACCGCTAGCCCGCGAGGGGCGCATGCAACGACCGGGGCGGGGCCACTTGAGAACGCCGGGCCTATGCAAATGCATAGGGCAGTTGG
>NZ_JBKBVB010000181.1:0-5658 GCF_046289595.1 Pseudorhodoplanes sp. | reverse complement strand
TTTCGGTGCAGCTTTCGGCGTTTGCGGTTTTTGTTGCGCCAGGCCCGGGCTGGAGACCTGCAGCGACAGCGCCGCGATCAATGCGCAAAGCGACGCTGCGCGAAAAATCGTCCGCCGCGCGTTACCTGAAAATCCCGCAAGCATCTGCCCCGCCTCCCTCGATCTGCGCCGCGACCCCGGCGGCCGCCGGAGTTAAATACCACCCATTGGCTGAGCGGCAATTGCGCAAACGCTCGTGCGTTGTCAAATCAGCGGCCGTTTCAATGACGAATGAGCGCGCTTCTTCGCGCGCCCAGATCAATCGCTTGAGCAAAATGAACCGGCGAGCCGCCTATTGCGGCTTGCCACCTTCAAGTTTCTGACGCTGCTCGTTGGCGCGCCGCTGCAACTCGTCCTGAAGCTTCTGGTTCTTCGCCTCGAGCTCTTTCGGATCCGTCGGAGGACCGTCATAGGCCTTGGCGAAATCCGACAATGGGAGCGCCAGAGTCATCACGTTCTGAGCCATGTTATAGGCCTGGACGTACAGGTTCTGGCCCTTCTTAAGCTTCTGGACAATGTCGGCATTGGCTTCGAGATGCGCGATACAGCCGCCATTGGCGCAGGTCAGGAAGGTCCCGATGATGGCCGAGGGCTCGTCGCGGTCGATCACAACGCGGGTGCCCTTGGGCAAATAGATGCCGGGCGGCAGCATCACTTGCAGAACCTTCTTTGACTCGCCTTCCATCTCCATCAGAATCGCCGCCACGATCGGCATTCCGGACTCAAGCCGGCCATCCTTTCCGGTCTGGCAAATCTGCTTGGCGCCCTGTTCCGGACCCTTTCCGCAGATTTTGGTCCAGTTGGAATAGATCAGCGGAGGCATCGCCGGCTCCTGCTGCTGGGCGCCGGCTGCCGGGGCCTGTGTGGGAGCTGCCGCCGGCGCGCCGCCTTTCTGCTGACCCTTGGGAGCGGGTTTCTGGGCGGGCGCCTGCTGCGCCAATGCCGTATCCAGTCCAGCCAACGAGAGCGTGGCGACTGCGGCAAAAATTGCGAGCGTCCTTGCAACCGGCCGGGGCGGCTCGGACGCAGACCGATACGTCATGATCCTACGTGTCCTCGTTGGCGCCGCATGAGGCGGCGGTGGGCCCATTGGCTGCCTACGCGCTGTCTCAATGCCAAAAAAGGCGACAGCGTGACGCCGGGCACCGGCCTGATACCCGAAAACGCCTTTACAATAAAGTATAAAGGCCAAAAATGATGCTATGGGGCGCAAGACCGCACCGGCGGCCATACCGATCTGTGATTGACTGCCGCCGACGCACGAATCGGAACGCCAGTAGCTTGAGCCCCGCATTGTCTTTCCACGGTTACGGCAGCCGTCTTGGCGCAGCTCTTCTGGCCTTTGTGGCCACGACTGCGCTGGATGTCCGCGCATTCGCAACCGGGCCGATGCATGCAATTGCCATGCACGGCGCGCCGAAAATGCCCCCCGGCTTTCCGGCGATGCCCTACGTCAATCCGGATGCCCCGAAAGGCGGACGGCTGACACTCGGGGTCTCGGGTACTTTCGACACCGTCAACCCTCTCGTGGTCAGGGGCCTGCCGGTCCCGAATATCCGCGGCTACGTGATCGAAGGCCTCATGGCGCGCGGCTATGACGAGCCGTTCACGCTTTACGGACTGCTGGCCGAAACGGTGGAAACTGACGACGAACGCAGCTTCGTCACCTTCAACCTCAATCCGCGCGCACGCTTTTCCGACGGCAAGCCGGTGACGCCGGACGACGTGATCTTTTCCTGGCAATTGCTGCGCGACAGAGGCCGGCCCAATCACCGTACTTACTATTCGAAGGTGGCGCGCGCGGAGATTGTCGGTCCGCGCTCGGTGCGCTTCGATCTGTCCGGCAATGCGGATCGCGAGTTGCCGCTGATCCTTGGCCTGATGCCGGTGCTGCCGAAACACGCGACCGATCCGGAGCGGTTCGAGGAGACCACCTTCACGCCGCTGGTCAGCAGCGGTCCCTATATCATCAAATCGGTCGATCCGGGACGCAACGCCACCTTTGTGCGCAATCCCGATTACTGGGGCGCGGACCTGCCGATCAACCGCGGCTTATGGAATTTCGACGAGATCCGTTTCGAATTCTATCGTGACGAGAGCGCACTGTTCGAAGCCTTCAAGAAAGGTCTATACGACCTGCGCGTCGAGAACGACGTGAACCGCTGGCAGACCGGCTACGACACGCCCGCTTACCGCGCTGGCCGCTACGTCAAGGAGACCTTCCGCAACGGCACCCCGGTCGGCATGAACGGCTTTGCCTTCAACACCCGCCGGCCGGTCTTTGCCGACGTCCGGGTCCGGGAAGCGCTGGCGTCGCTGTTCGATTTCGAATGGGTCAACAAGAGTTTCTTCTACGGGCTGCAAAAGCGCACCGCGAGCTATTTCGAGGGATCGGATTTGTCCTCGGTCGGGCGCCCCGCCGACGCCCGCGAACGCGCCTGGCTTGCGCAATTTCCGGGAGCGGTCCGCGACGACATTCTGGAGGGCCGCTATGCGCCGAGCGAAAGCGACGGCTCGGGGCGCGACCGCGCGGTTCTCAAGCGGGCGCTCGAGCTTCTGTCCGACGCCGGGTATGCGCTGGACGGCACGGTGCTGCGCCACCGCGAAACTCACGAGCCGCTGTCCTTCGAAATTCTTGTGACCACGCGCGACCACGAACGAATCGCGCTCGCCTATGCGCGCGATCTCAAGCGCGCCGGAATCACGGCGACGATTCGCACCGTCGATGCCGTGCAATTCGACCGGCGGCGACTCACCTACGATTACGATATGGTGCCCTATCGCTGGGACCAGTCGCTGTCGCCCGGCAACGAGCAGAGCTTCTATTGGGGGTCGGCTTCGGCCGACGTTGAGGGGACGCGCAATTACATGGGGGCCAGAAGCGAGGCCATCGACGCCATGATCGCGCAGCTTCTGGTCGCGCGCGAACGCGATGTCTTCGAATCCGCCGTGCGCGCACTCGACCGTGTCCTGATTTCCGGCTTTTATGTCGTGCCGCTCTTTCACCTGCCCGAACAATGGGTGGCGCGCTGGAGCCATGTCGAACACCCGAAGCAAACTCCGCTATTCGGCTTCCTGCCGGAAGCCTGGTGGCGCAAACCCGGCACCTGACAATGACGCCGGGCGCCGTTCCGTCCCTCGACGCCATCCTGAAAGCGCAGGCTGCGCGCAATCCGTCCGCGTTCGCCCTGATCGATGCACCGGATTGCGAACGGGTCACCGGCCTGGCGCCGCGCCGGCTAAACTATCTGCAGACGGACCGTGCCGTCGATGCGATCGCCGCGCGGCTGCGCGAGATCGGGCTGCCGCCCGGTACGGTGGTCGGCATTCAATTGCCGAATGTCACGGTCGGCATTCTGACATTGCTGGCAGTGATGCGCGCCGGCATGATCCCTGCTCCGCTTCCCCTGCTGTGGCGGCGCAATGAATGCGTGAGCGCACTCTCGGCGGCCGGGGCGCGGGCAATCATCGTCTGTGGCCGCGTGGCGGACTGCGATCACGCGGCGCTGGCCCTGGAGATCGCTGCGGAGCTGTTTCCGATCCGGGCGGTCTGTGGTTTCGGTTGCGACGCAGACGATGGCATCGTGCCGCTTGACGATTGTCTGAACGTCACAGACGAACATCCAGACGTGATCCTGTTTGCCACAGAAGACAGGCCCCGCGATGCGTTGATCACCTTCGATCTCACGGTCGATGGCATTGTCCCGATGGTTCGCGATTGCGCGCGACTCTTGGCCGGAGGGCGACTCATCCGGCAGCGCGTCGGGATTGCGGATGGAGCGGTGATCCTGTCGACATTGCCGGCAACGACTTATGCCGGCCTGTCGGCCGCTTTGGTGCCGGGGTTGCTGAGCGCTGCAACGCTTGTGTTGCATCTCCCGGCCGATCCCGAATTGATGCGCGATCAGATCGTGCAGGAACGATGTGACACGATCGTGGTGCCCGATGCGATGCTGGCCATGCTCGGCGGATCGGACTGGCTGGAGACGGGCCCCGTTCGCAACGTGGTTGCGGTCTGGCGTGCGCCGGAACGGTTCGCCTCCGCTGCGCAATGGACCAATCTCGATGTCACGCTGGTCGACGCAGTCGCCTTCGGCGAGACCGCCCTGCTCGCCGTCCGCCGCCCGCCCGGCGGGCGGACCGCGCCGTGGCCGGACGGTCCAATCGCGATCGCTGAGGGCGGCCCCGAATGTGCGCATGTCGCGCCCACGCAGACCGGTACGGTGGCTGTCCGCGGACTGTTTGCCGCATCGCCTTACGATCCCTTCGCCGCCGCGGCGGACCGGAAAGCCGACGGCGCGGGCGGCCATATCGATACCGGCTATCCCTGCCGCCGCATTGCCGACGGTGCTCTGATCGTTACCGCGCCGCCGAAGGGCATGGTCTGCGTCGGTGGTTATCGATTTGCAATGAATGATCTACAGCACATCATCCGGAGCATTGACGGTAGCGGCGTGCTTGCAGCTCTTCCGCATACATTAACCGGACACCGGCTGGCGGGGCATGCTTCGAAGGCTGCATCGATCCGGGACATTTTGCAAACGATGGGGATGAACCCTCTGCTAACCGAAGCGTTCGGCGAACGCGGTGCCTGACAATTTATGCACCGGAATTGACTGTGCATTAAATCACGGAGCGCTATCAGGGCCGTCAACTTGATGGACGCGCATATGTCGTTACAGGGCCCGGTCGTCGTCGTTGCCGAACAACCCGCGCCGGATTTGATCGCGGCGCTTGCCGCTGCCGGGGCGTTTCCGGTGGTGGAAGCCTCTTGCGCGCAAGCCAGCGCCGCGATTGCCGCTGCCGATCCGAGTGCGATTGTTCTTGCCGATCCGAAAGCTGCAAGCGACCTCGGCCTTGGCGAAAGTCTTGCCCGCACGATGACGCGCCGGATGCCGATCGTGCCGGTCGTGGCCTGCGCCGCCGCCGACGACATCCCTGCCTATCGCGACGCGCTGGCGCTGCCCTTCGAGTTGCCCCCGGATATTGTCGCCGCACGCTTGCTGTCGGTGCTGCGCGTGCGCGCCCTGCATGCCAGCGTGCTGCGCCGCGCCGACGCCGCGCGCGAGGCGGGTGAGGCGCTGCCGCAATCTCCGACGAGCGATCCGCTCGATGAAGCGACCGTGATACTTGCCGGACGCGGCAAATCCTATCCGCAGCTTTCCGTCGCGCTCGGCGAGCGCACCGGATTGATCGGCGTCCTCACCATCGAGGCCGCCGCGCGCCATCTGAAGTCACGCGATGCCGATGGCCTTGTGATCGGTGAAGGATTTTATCCGCACAATGTCGAGGCGCTCCTCACGGTCATCAGTGAGGATTCGCGATTTCGCGATATGCCGGTCGGCATCGTCGGCCGCCCGCTGGACGTCGAGATCAGCAAGCTGCCGCATCTCATTTTCGGAAGCGACCCATTGCACCTGGTTTCGCGCATTCTGCCGCTGGTGCGGCTGCATGCCTTCGAGGCGCGTCTGCGCCGCACGCTGGACGCCTTCGTCAAGGACGGAGTGATCGATCCTGTCACCGGCCTGATGTGCGAGCCGGCCTTCATGGCCGAACTCGAACGCGTCATCGCCGATGCCGGACGCCGCTCCAGCGGATTGTCCCTTGCACGGCTCAGCT
>NZ_JBKBVB010000034.1:0-38696 GCF_046289595.1 Pseudorhodoplanes sp. | reverse complement strand
ACGAGTTTCTCGTAGCGCGGGATCGCGGCCTCCGTGGTCTGTGCGGTGGCCGGCGACAAAGTCGGCAGAGACGACTTTGGCATGCGCACCGAGCGGATGCCCGAATCGTAACCCTGGCCGAAATCGGAGCGCCTGGTTTGCTCCATCAGGAGCTGCAGCACCTTGTCCTGCGCCTCGGCCCGCGTCGCGACAAGCGCCGCGGCGGCGCCAAGCGCACCGCGCCCGACATGCTGCAACACGGTGCGGCGGTTCCAACGATTGGGGAAATCCGGGCGGTCGGTCATCAGCAAATCGGCCCTCGGTCAGTCGCATTAAATCGGAGGCCGCCAGATTGGCAATGGGTCTGGCGGAATTTGGGCCGGCCGCGCCTTTCAGATCGGCTGCCTGCGGTGACAAATCACCCGCTGACTGCAGGCAGGCGCGGCCAAGGGCGACCCACGGCGCCGTGGCACGGCCGGCTGCGCCTGTGCGGGCCCGTTAACCTGCCGATTTCGGCTCGTTCGCCTCGCAGACGACGCAGACCAAACCGCTCGGCTTGGTCCGCTGCAATTGCTTGCACCTCGGACAATGTCGCTTCTTGAGCATCGGGCGTCCTCAATCGACGTGACGACCTGACGGTGTCAGCAAGATTCAGACCACCCTCCGTGAAAATCTGGCATTATTTGGGTCGGGACGCAGCGCACATTGTCGCCGCGGGGTACCTCGCTTAGAGAGAGAGCCCGCTCTCACTCGGTCGGCGACGCGCCCGCCCACGTGGAAACGGATCGCCCGCAGCGAAAAGCCCCGGCGCATCCGCCGAGGCCTGTCAGGTTGACAGACGATCGAGGCTGAGGCGCCCGCAGCCAAAACCGGCGCCGAGAAGCTGCGCGCGTTACAGCCGGTACAAGATCTGATCGGTCCAGAACCGCTCGAGACGATGCAGCGACTTGTTCAGCGTGCCGAATTCTTCGGCTGCGATACCGCCCACCTGTTCGACGGTCCGCACATGCTTCTGGTACAGGTTCTCGACGATATCGCGAATCTCGCGGCCCTTGTCGGTCAGCTTGATGCGGACCGAGCGGCGGTCGACCCGAGAGCGCTGGTGGTCGAGGAAGCCCATCTCGACGAGCTTCTTGAGATTGTAGGAGACATTGGAGCCGAGATAATAGCCGCGCGTGCGCAATTCGCCCGCAGTCAATTCCTTGTCGCCGATATTGTAGAGCAGCAGGGCCTGGACCGAGTTGATGTCGGCGCGGCCGCGGCGGTCGAATTCGTCCTTGATCACATCGAGAAGGCGCCGGTGCAGGCGTTCCACAAGGGTCAAGGCTTCGAGATAGAGCGGCCGGATATGCTCGTAACGCTGCGCGTTCTGCGCGGGTTGCTCCGCCGGCTTCATAACGGCTTTCATGTGACGCCTTCCTGTGTCAGTTCTTTTTCAGTTTTATGCGAGGCCCTGTTTCCCCGCTTCGTCACAAGCTAGACGCGATGATCTAAAATCGACTTAAACAACAGCATAAAGAGAAGATTTATCCGCCGGGGTGAATCAAGGATTGAATTTGCAATTCCAGCGTTTCTCGTAACGTCCGATTCACCGATCTGAAAACGTGCGATCGCTTCGTGCTGGCCGCAAAAATGCGTTGTGTTTCGACCAATTGTGCTGTTCGCCGCAATGCGGACAGCGCACCCGGACAATCACGTCCGGCAAGGCGTGAAAGCTGTCGGCATCGGTTTCGATGCCGGTCGATAGCTCCCGTCCCGTATTCGGACATAATGTGTAGATGGTGGCCATGGATTCGTCCGTCCCGCTTCGGGACGCGAACCTAGAGACGCCGGAACAGACCCAGAATTAAATTTGACATACCGGCCTTGCGACCGAAACGCACTGCGGCCGAATTGACCGCCGGGGAGAGTTCATGGGGCTGGTCTGAGGCGGATTGCAGGTGCGTTCGCCATCAGATAAAGGGCCGCTTGTGCGGGCCGGGAAATTCGAAATTCGCGATCTTTGCGAGGCCATCACGGTCGAGAATTTCGAACACCCGCCCTTTCCAGCGCATGGTCCGGGTGGCCGTGAGCTTCTTCAGCGTCTTGTTGGCATGGACCAGCGACATCCCGAGCGTGTCGGCGATATGCTGCTGAGTAAAGGGAAACTGGATGGTGTTGCCGCGCGTCAGCGATACCTCCTCGGCGCGCACAAACAAATGCAGAAACAGATAGGCCATGCGTTCGATCGCGGTGCGCCGGCCGATGCTGAGAAGGCTCTCGTCCAGGATTTGCTCCTCACGCGCCGCAAGCCAGGTCACATCATAGGCAAGCGCTGGAAAGCGCGAATAAAGGCTCCATAGCTTTTCGCGCGGAAAGATGCACAGCGTCATGTCGGTCAGCGCCTCGACCGAATGCTGCATTTCGTCGGCGACCGTTCCCTGCAGCCCGAGAAAGTCCGACGGCATGGCGAAATTCAGGATCTGGCGACGACCGTCGGGCAGCGACTTGTAACGAAACGCCCAGCCCACCAGCACGGTGTAAAGATAGGCTGAATTGGTGCCCTGCAGGAGGATGCTGGAGCCAGCCTCGATATTCAACTCACCGGACTTAAAGCTGCGGATAAAATCGAGTTCATCGGGCGAGAAGTCGCGGAGCACATCCATGCGCCGCAGCGGGCATTGCTCGCATGGCATTTGCCGGCCGGCAATGGCGATCGCACCGGCTCCTGGCTTGTTGTGGGATGCGGTGCGTTTTTTTGAGACGGCGGGCATATGTCAGCGGCTCGATGCGGCCGAAACAACGTCCGACCCGCGCTTTGGTTTCCACGGTGGCCGCAAAAAGAGACCGCGCAGCTCATCGCGCCTAATGCGACGGTCCGCCGGTACGCGTGGCGATCGCGCCGGTGGCGACAAGTTCGCTCAGCAGCGCCATTGTCGCCTGCCCCGGCATGGTGAAGGGATCGAGTACCGCCTTCTGGGAGTATTTGAGCAGCAGCGCGCGGTTGAGCGATCCCACGTTGACTTGACCCATGCTCCAGGCCGGAAAGCGACGCTCGCCGACCTCTTCATAGGACAAAAGCCGGACATGCCTATGCCGGTCGTCCCTTACCAATGTGTTGAACAGATCGCAGACCTCATCGCGTCCGCCCTCAATGACCTGAACGAACACATCGTTCGTAAATGACAGAAGCCCGGTGATGCCACGCGGCGGATTGTTGCGGCGAGACTGCTCCAGGATGCCGTCAAGCAACTCGCTCTTCAACGGCTGCGCCGGACGGCTGGCATACAGGCAACGGACGAGCATCGTATCCTCAGCTGTTCATGGCGATCAGCGACAGAAATTCGCGGCGCAGTGACGGATCCTTCAGGAAAGAGCCGCGCATGACACTGTTGGTCATTTTGGATGCGGTGTCCTTGACGCCGCGCCAATGCATGCAGAAATGATCGGCTTCCATGACCACGGCAAGCCCGTCCGGGCGCACGAGATCCATGAGAAGGTCGGCCAATTGCGTGATGGCTTCTTCCTGAATTTGCGGCCGCGTCATGATCCACTCGGCAAGACGCGCGTATTTCGACAACCCGATCAGGTTTGAATGCTGGTTCGGCATCAAGCCCATCCAAAGCCTGCCCATGATCGGACAAAAGTGATGGCTACAGGCGCTGCGGACCGTGACCGGGCCGACGATCATCAGCTCGTTCAGGCTGGCGACATTCGGAAACTCGGTAACCCGCGGCTGCGGCTGATAGCGCCCGCGAAACACCTCATTCAGGTACATCTTGGCGACGCGAAGCGCAGTGTCCTGCGTATTGTGATCGTTATCGATATCGATCACGAGGCTTCTCAGAACGTCGCGCATCTTGGCCTCGACCTCTTCGAGCAGGGCGTCGATTTCGCCGGGCTCGATGAACGAGGCGATATTGTCGTTGGCGTTGAAGGGCCGGCCGGCGCCTTGCAGACGCTGGCGAATTCGTTCGGAGACTGCGGATGCCGTGGAATTCGGTACGGCCGGCAATTCAGGCTTTTCAGACATGGTCAGGCTTACACATTCGGGGAGACATGCGGCGTTGAACCGCGCCATTTGTCAAGGCCGCCGCATTTCGTTCTGCCGCATCGGCATCTTGTCGATGGTACCAAACAGCGTGGCAGGCCCGAGCGGGGAGGACGAACTCAGCTTGATCCCACCGTCCTTGCCGACCAGCACGGCATGAAATCCGTCCGCGGATAAACCAAATCGCTTGCGAAGGTCTGCTGCGCTGACCCGCGGAGCAGGCCCGAGGTCGGCCGTCACCCGGTCCCCGATCACCCACACCACCACCATATTCCGCTCGACAAGGCCAGGCCGGTTGGCGGCCACGATCTGGCGTTGCCGGTTCAGAAAGCCTGTTGTGCCGTTCGGAGCAAACACAACCAGCGGACGGTATTTCCATTTGTAATCGGTCATCGCCGTCGCTGTATCCGGTGCGGCGACGGCAGCAGAAGCGAGCGCGAGCGCAATGGCGCCGGCGGATCGATGCTTCATTGGAATCCCCTTTACGACTGCCGCTGGCCAGACATCACCCATGCTGCCATGGTTGCTGCTTATATGGTCGCGAGGCTCGACGATTTCCATGGCGCTCAAGGTGGACGTTCGATGGCCCTGAGAGTTGAAGGCTTTGCCATTGTTTCGGATGACGGAATGCTCGCGGACGCCAGCGGCGTCATGCCCAGGGACTTGTTGGTCGATGCGGACCAGAGATACCTGTCGGATGCGCTCGACCGGGCCGCGATCCTGGTTCACGGCCGCAATTCGCATGAGGGCCAGCCGCATTCGCGGCAGCGGCGGCGCCTGATCGCAACACGCAGCGTCGCTGCCATCGCACAGGTGCCGGACGATCCAAACGCATTGCTCTGGAATCCCGCCGGGATGCCTCTGGAGGACGCGGCCGTGCGGCTTGGCGTGCACGAAGGTTCCGTGGCCGTCCTGGGCGGGACCGATGTCTATGGTCTGTTTTTGCCGCGCTACGATGTGTTCCATCTCTCGCGGATGCCCGGACTGCGCCTGCCCGGCGGGCGGCCGGTTTTTCCCGGCGTGCCCGAGCAAACGCCCGAGGAGACGTTGTCTGTTTACGGACTTCGGCCGGGACCGCAGCGGCTGCTCGATGCGGCTACAGGCGTGAGCGTCACCGTGTGGCGGCGCTGCGAGTGAACGGCGTTAACCTGGCCGCCCGCAATTACTCCCCCCGCAGGAAGCGGATGATGCCGGAGAAGTCGCGGCCGCCCTCGCCGCTATCGACATAATGCTCGTAGATCGCGGATGCGCCGGCGCCGAGCGGCGTGCGCGCGCCCGCTGCTTTCGCCGCCTCCTGAGACAGCTTGAGATCCTTCAGCATCATCGCCGCGGTGAAGCCCGCCTGATAGTCGCGGTTCGCGGGCGAGGTCGGCACCGGCCCCGGCACCGGGCAATAGGCGGTCATCGACCAGCACTGGCCGGACGATTTCGACGAGATGTCGAACAGCTTCTGCGCGTCGAGGCCGAGCTTCTCGGCCAGCACGAAGGCTTCCGACACCGCGATCATTGAAATGCCGAGGATCATGTTGTTGCAGATTTTCGCGGCCTGACCGGTGCCCGGACCGCCGGCATGGACGATGGTCTTGCCCATCGCCGCCAGGATCGGCTTGGCCTTCTCGAATGCCTCGTCCGCGCCGCCGACCATGAAGGTGAGCGTTGCGGCCTGCGCGCCGCCGACGCCGCCGGAGACGGGCGCATCCACCATCAACAGGCCCCGAGCCTCCGCGGCGGCCGAGACCTCGCGCGCGGTTTCGACGTCAATGGTCGATGAATCGATCAGGAGCGTGCCGGGTTTGGCCTTTTCGACAATACCGTCCGGACCGAGATAGGTCTCGCGCACCTCGGCACCGGAGGGCAGCATCGTCACCACGATCTCGGCGTCAGCCGCGGCCGCGCCCGGCATGCCTGCAGCGGTGCCGCCGGCCGACACCAATTTGCCGACGGCGTCCAGGCTGATGTCGTAGCCATGCACATCGTGACCGGCCTTGACCAGATTTTGCGCCATCGGGCCGCCCATATTCCCGAGGCCGACAAAGGCTATTCGCGCCATCTGTGTTCAATCCTCCAGTGCGAGCTCCCGTCCGAACGACCTCAGTGCGGATGCTCCCGCGCCGATTGCAAGGCCAGAACGAGATAGGTGCAGAGCAGCACCAGCTCGATGATGACCACGATCCACGATCCGCCATAGATCTGCGGGAAGAAGACCTGCACCGCGGCCATCGACACCGCCGCGGTCAGCCACACCACGGCGCCCCACACCGCCGCAAGCCAGAGCCCGACTGCAGCGACCAGATCGATGATGGCGAAATAGACGGTCGCGGTCTGCCAGGGAATCGATTCCGTCGAAAAGCGTGAATCAGGGCCTTCGCCGATGCCGAGCACCACCGACCAGTGATACAGGCCTTTCAGCATCGACACGACCGCCATGGCGCGCAGAAACCAGATCAGCCAGCGCGTCCATTGTCCCTGCTGCTGCTTCTCCTCGTCGGCCTGAACCGGCGCAAGCGCAGCCTGCTTTTCCGGTGGGGCCATCACGACGGGATCGCTCATATCAACTCCAGTTCAAGTCCACCTCAAGTCCAGCTCAAGTCGAGCTCAAGTCGAGCTCTTGGCCCGGCAGCGGCGCGAAATGCTGCTCTACGACATTATCTGCCACCGAGGCGAGATCGCCGGGCGACCAGCGCGGCGCATTGTCCTTGTCGACGATCACGGCACGGACCCCCTCGGCCATATCGGAACCATAGACGATCCGCGACACGATGCGAAACTCGGCCGCCATGCAGGCCTCGAAGGAATGGCTGCGCCCGTAGCGCATCTGGGCCAGCGCCAGGGTCAGACTGGTCGGCGACCGTGTCCGCATGGTCCGCGCCGTCTGCGCCGCCCATTCGGAATGGCCCGCGCCCGCCCGCGCCTCGCGGTCCAGCGCCTCGAGGACCGCTGCGACCGTGTCCCGGGAAAAGGCCCGGTCGATGACGCGCCGCATCGGCATGACGTCGCCCGGCCCGACGGTTTCCATAAATTCGGCCAGAATCGCATTGACCGGATCGCGCCCGCATAGCGCGTCTTTCAACGCAGCGAAGCGGTGCGACTTAACATGGTGCGTTGCAGCGCCGGCCAGGACCGCATCCGCTGCCCTGACCCGTTCGCCGGTCAGAGCGAGGTAAGTGCCGATCTCGCCCGCGAGCCGCGGCAGCGCATAGGTCGCCCCCACATCCGGAAAGAAGCCGATGCCCACTTCCGGCATGGCGAAGGCATAGCGCTCGCCGGCGACGCGATGCGAACCATGGATCGAGATTCCGACGCCGCCGCCCATCACGATGCCGTCGATCAGCGAGACATACGGTTTCGGATAGCGCTTGATCGCGGTGTTGAGCGTGTATTCCTCGCGGAAGAAAGACAGCGCCTGCTGCTGCCTGCCTGCGGTGATGAGATCGTAAAGCGCGCGGATGTCGCCGCCCGCGGAAAACGCACGCTCGCCATTGGCGGTCACGATCACGCGCGTCACGGTGTCGTCCTTCGCCCATGCGCTCAATTGCGCAGCGAGCCCACGTACCATGCCATGGGTAATCGCGTTCAGCGCCTTGGGGCGGTTGAGCGTCACAATGCCGGCAGTACCGCGCTTCTCGAACAGAATGTCGTGCGCTTCGCTCACATCAATTGTCCAGCAGATCGCGGCTGACGATCAGGCGCATAATCTCGTTGGTGCCTTCGAGAATCTGGTGCACGCGCACATCGCGCAGCACCCGCTCAATTGGATGATCGCGCAAGTATCCGTAGCCGCCGTGCAATTGCAGGCAGCCGTTCACCGCCTCGAAACCCACATCGGTCGCAAAGCGCTTCGCCATCGCGGCGAGCCGCGTGGCACCGGGCTCCCCCTCGCTCACGGCATGCGCCGCGCGCCACACCATCAACCGCGCCGCCTCCAGTTCGGTCGCATAATCGGCAATCCGAAACCGTAAGGCCTGAAACTCCGAAAGCCGCGATCCGAACTGCTTGCGGTCGCGCAGGTAATCGATGGTGCGGTCGATACAGAATTGCGCGCCGCCGAGCGAACAGGCCGCAATGTTGAGCCGGCCGCCGTCGAGGCCCATCATCGCGATCCGAAAGCCGTCGCCTTCCTTGCCGATCAGGTTCTCGGCCGGGACGCGGCAATTCTCGAACATCACCATCGCAGTCGGCTGCGATTTCCAGCCGAGCTTCTTCTCCCGTGCGCCGAATGTGAGGCCCGGCGTCCCCTTCTCCACCACGATGCAGGAAATGCCTTTCGGTCCGGCGCCACCGGTGCGCACCATGCAGACATAGATGTCTGAGGTGCCGCCGCCGGAGATGAAGGCCTTTGCTCCGTTCAGGACATAATAATCGCCGTCCCGCTGCGCGCGCGTGGTGAGGCTTGCCGCATCCGAGCCCGCGCCCGGCTCGGTCAGGCAATAGCTCGCGAAATGCTCCATGGAGCAGAGCTTCGGCAGGAGGCGTTTTCGCTGCGCCTCGCCACCGAACGCATCGATCATCCAGGCCGCCATGTTGTGGATCGAGATATAGGCGGCGGTCGAGGTGCAGCCCTGCGCCAGTTCCTCGAAGATGATCGCGGCGTCGAGCCTCGTCAGCTCCGAGCCGCCGACATCGCCCTTGACATAGATGCCGCCAAAGCCGAGCGCGGCGGCCTCGCGCAAGGTCTCGACCGGAAATATCTCCTCCTCGTCCCAATGCGCCGCCTGCGGCATCATCGCCTCGCGGGCGAATTGCCGGGCGGTGGCCTGGAAGGCGCGCTGGTCCTCGGAAAGAGCGAAATCCATGCCTCAACGGATAAGTTTGGCTGCGGGCGGCGTCAATTGTGGCGGGCAAAGCCTCTTTGGGGGTAAACTGCTGCTGTTCTCCGCTCATTCCCGCGAAAGCGGGAATCAAGTCCCCTGGCTCTGGGTCTCCGCCTTCGCGGGGAGGAGCGGACCGGGAGTGAAGGTAACATGGCGATCAAGTACGGCCGCCCGCTCGAACGCAAGACCAAGGTGGTGCCGCTCGAGGCGCCCGCTCACCTGCCGCTGGACCTGCCGCACCGGCCAAGACGGCTGCGGCGGACCGACTGGCTCCGCCGCATGGTGCGTGAGAATGAGCTGTCCACCGCCGACCTGATCTGGCCGATCTTCGTGGTCGACGGCACGACGAAGCGCACCGCGGTGCCGTCGATGCCGGGCGTGGACCGGCTGTCGATCGAGGAAGCCGTCCGCGAGGTCGAACGCGCGGCAAAGCTCACGATCCCCTGCGTCGCGATCTTTCCCTATACCGACCCAGCCCTGCGCGACGAGACCGGCAGCGAGGCCACCAACCCGGACAATCTCGTCTGCCGTGCCGTGCGCGCGATCAAGCAGGCGGCGCCCGACGTCGGCATTCTTTGCGACGTTGCGCTCGATCCGTTCACCAGCCACGGCCATGACGGACTGATGCGCGACGGCGTGATCCTCAACGACGAGACCGTCGACGTGCTGGCGCGGCAGGCGCTGGTCCAGGCCGATGCCGGCTGCGACATCATCGCGCCCTCCGACATGATGGATGGCCGGGTCGGCGCGATCCGCATGGCGCTCGACGATGCCGGACATCAGGACGTGGCGGTCATGGCCTATGCGGCGAAATATGCGTCCGCCTTCTACGGTCCGTTCCGCGATGCTGTCGGCTCGTCGAAGACTCTGACCGGCGACAAGCGCACCTATCAGATGGATTACGGTAATTCCGACGAGGCGTTGCGCGAGGTCGCGCTCGATCTCGAAGAAGGCGCCGACATGGTGATGGTGAAGCCCGGCCTGCCCTATCTCGACATCGTGCGGCGCGTGAAGGAGGAGTTCGGCGTGCCGACCTTCGCCTATCAGGTGTCGGGCGAATATGCGATGATTACGGCCGCGGCACAGAATGGCTGGCTCGACGGCGAGAAGGCGATGATGGAAAGCCTGATCGCCTTCAAGCGCGCCGGTGCCGACGGCATCTTGACCTACTTCGCGCCGAAGATTGCGGAGATGCTGCGAAGGTAGAGACCGTCTGTGCCACAGATATTTTTCTGTGACGCCGGCACACCGGCTCACCGCCCGGAAGATGTCATTCCTTTTCTCGGAAAGGGACAAGCGCATTGGCGGCAAGGACGCTCGGCATACGAAGCCGCGCATAGTTGGTTCCGAGCACAGGATATTCCCGCGCCTATTCGGGACCTACTTAAGACCGATCCAGTTTTCGGCGACGCAATCCTGTTGCGTGCCTATTTTGAGAGGCAGACTCGTTTCGACGAAATCGCGCGCGGCCCGAGTCAGACCGACGTGCTCGCCATTCTCAAGACAGGTTCCGGTCCCGCCATCCTCGCAGTGGAAGCGAAGGTCGACGAACCGTTCGGTCCAACCGTCAAACAATGGCATGACGGCGGCGTCATAAAGCAGCGTCGGTTGCTGGGATTGCTCGCGCGCTTGCGGATCGATCACACCGCAGCGGACGAACTGCGCTATCAGCTGTTGCACCGCACCGCTGCGACGCTCGTCGAAGCCGAAAAAGCCGGCGCGGCACATGCCGCCCTGGTCGTGCAATCGTTCAGCCCGCGCTCTGCCGGCATCACTGACTTTCAGAGCTATGCAGCAGCGATCGGGATCGCGTTGGCGCCCGGCGCGCTCTCCAAACCTGTGAGGATCGGCGCAATTGAACTGCGTTTGGGCTGGGCTTTTTGTCCGCTGACGCAGACGTAACAGTCGCATAGTACTGCTCGGCCGAGCACGCTCACCCCATCACGTCGCTGACGTGAATGCGCGCCGGGTGATAGCCGTCGGCCGCAAGCGCCGCCATGATCTCCTCGGCATGGGCATGATCGCGCGTCTCCACCGTGACATCGAGCCGCGCGCCCTTGGCCGGGACATCGAGAAACAGCCTTTTGTGATCGACCTGCAGAATGTTGGCGCCGAGGTCGCCGAGGCGGGTGGCAATCTGGCCGAGCACGCCCGGCCGGTCCGGAATCGTGAGGCGGAACGACACGATCTGCTCGCCGCGTTCGAGTTCTCGCACCATAATCGAGGCAAGGATGCGCGGGTCGATATTGCCGCCGCACAGAATGAGGCCGACGCGCTTGCCCTTGAAGCGCGCGGGCTCTTTCAGCATCGCCGCAAGCCCCGCAGCGCCCGCTCCCTCGGCCATGGTCTTTTGCAAGGTGAGATAGGCATTCACCGCGCGTTCGAGCTGCGACTCGCTCACCAGCAACACATCCGATACGAGCTCGCGGATGATCGGCAGCGTGAGCTTGCCGACATTCTTGACCGCGATGCCTTCGGCAAGAGTCGCGCCGCCGCAGGGCCGGTCCTCGCCATGCAGCGCGTTCCACATCGATGGATAAAGCTCGGCCTCGACGCCGACCACCTCGATTGCAGGATTGATCGCCTTCGCTGCGATCGCGTTTCCCGAAATCAGACCGCCGCCGCCGATCGGCACCACCAGACAGTCCAGATCGGGCCGCTCGTCGAGCATCTCGATCGCAATGGACCCCTGTCCTGCGATGATGCGCGGATCGTCGTAAGGGTGAATGAAGATCAAGCCATGCCGGGCGTGCAGATCCTCGGCGCGGGCCTGCGATTCGGCGATGGTTTCGCCGTGCAGCACCACCGTCGCGCCATAGGCGCGGGTCGCCGCGACCTTCACCGCAGGCGTCGTCACCGGCATGACGATGGTGGCGGCAATGCCGAGCCGTGCGGCGTGATAGGCCACCGCCTGCGCATGGTTGCCGGCCGACATCGCGATCACGCCGCGGGCGCGATCCTGCGCGGTCAGGCTCGCCAGCTTGTTCAGCGCGCCGCGCTCCTTGAACGAATTGGTGACCTGGAGGTTTTCGTATTTCACGAAAACCTCGGCGCCGGTCAGCGCGGAGAATTTCGGTGCCGGAAGCATCGGCGTGCGCAGGATTCGCCCATTGAGAATGGTCTGGGCATCTTCGATGTCGCTCAGCCTGATCATGATGTCTGCACCCCGCCTGACGCACTATAGGCGGGCAATGTCCGTTGCGTTAGAGTTTCCGAAGCGGGTCGCGCGCGAGCGGAGGCAGGGCTATGGCAGAACAACGGGATCGCATCGGGGTCGGCTACGATGTCAGGCCGCACGCCTTCGACCCCGACACCAACCCGGAACTGTTCGACGGCGTCCCGGCGCGCCGGGTGCTCGCCTTCATCATCGATCTGGTCATTCTTGCCATCCCGCTGATCCTGGTCTGGATCTTCTTCTTCGCCATCGGCATCGTGACGCTGGGGCTTGGCTTCGCCCTGTTCGGCCTGATGCCGGTCATCGCCCTGATCTGGGCCGCGTTTTATTATGGCACCACGCTCGGCGGCCCGCGCTCGGCCACCATCGGCATGCGGGCGCTCGCTATCGAGATGCGGACCTGGTATGGCGGCCCATCCTATTTCGTACTGGCAGTTGTCCATGCCGGCCTGTTCTGGGTCACGACCAGCGTGCTGACGCCGCTCGTGCTGCTGGTCTGCTTTTTCAATACGCGGAAACGGCTGTTGCACGACTTCCTGATTGGGACCGTGGTGGTCAATAGCGGACCGCGGGCCGGCATCCACCCGCCCTCCGGGCCGGGATTCGGTCCCGTTTGACGGCGGGCGGCTTCTCAGGCGAGAATCCGACCCCGGAGCATACGACCCGACCGTGACCCAACATTCACGCGATACGCCGCAATTCTACCTGACCGCCCCTTCCCCCTGCCCTTACCTTCCCGGCAAGGAGGAGCGGAAGGTCTTCACCCACCTCGTCGGGGATCGAGCGCCCGGCCTGAACGATCTTCTCACCCATGGCGGGTTCCGAAGGAGCCAGTCGATCGCCTACCGGCCGGCCTGCGAAACCTGCCGCGCCTGTATCTCGGTCCGGGTGGTCGTCGACGACTTCGAGCCGAGCCGGTCGATGCGGCGGATCGCGCAGCGCAATGCCGATGTCGTCGGAGAGATGCGGGCAGCGGTGCCGAGCTCGGAGCAATATTCGGTATTCCGCGCCTATCTCGACGAGCGGCATCGCGACGGCGGCATGGCCGACATGACGGTGCTCGACTATGCGATGATGGTCGAGGATTCGCATGTCGAGACCCGCATCGTCGAATACCGGCTGCGGCCTGAAGCCGACGCGGCAAGACGCGGGGGCGCGATGATCGCGGTCGCCCTCACCGATATCCTGAGCGACGGGCTGTCGATGGTCTATTCCTTCTTCGAACCGGATTACGAGGCCCGTTCGCTCGGCACCCTGATGATCCTCGATCACATCGAACGGGCCAGGAAGATGGGGTTGCCTTACGTCTATCTCGGCTATTGGGTGCGCGGTTCACGCAAGATGGACTACAAAAGCCGCTTCCTGCCGCAGGAGCGGCTGATGTCGCAGGGCTGGATGCGCGCGGAGATGTGAGGCCTACCCGATCGTCTTCCCGAACCGGTTGGTCTTCGGAAAGCGATCCGGCTTGACGCGGCCGGCGTCGCCGCGATTGCCGCGCCACGCGGCCAGTTCCTTCAATGGGGTGAGCTGCGCGCGGCCCGCCGCGTCGAACCAGCTCATGCCATCGCTCTTCGAATCGAAGGTCATGATGTCGCTCAAGGAGCCATCCTTGTAGCGCTGCAGGCGGACGCCGGCGCCGCGGGTCATTTCCGGAACCTGATTGATCGGGAACACGATCATCTTGCGGTTTTCGCCGATCGCGGCGACGAGGTCGCCGTCCACCAGCGCAATCGCCACCGCCCTGTCCGGCGCCTTGACGTTCAGCACCTGCTTGCCCTTGCGGGTATTGGCGAGGCACTCGTCCTCGGCGACGACGAAGCCCTTGCCCTCGCCGGACGCCAGGATGAATTTGCGTCCGCCCTGATATTTAAAGGCCGCGACGATGGTCGCGTCCTGTTCCAGATCGATGAACAGCCGCACCGGCTCGCCATGTCCGCGCCCGCCCGGCAGCTTCGAGGCCTCGATGGTGTAGAACTTGCCGTTCGACGCGAAGAACACGCATTTTGACGTGGTCTCGGCGTGGAAGTGGAATTGTAGCGCGTCGTCGGATTTGAACGTCACGCCCGACAGATCGGAAACATGGCCGCGGAGCGCGCGCACCCAGCCCTTTTCCGACACCACGACCGTGACCGGCTCGCGCTCGACCAGAACCTCAGCCAACTCCTGCTCAACATCAATCGCCTCACCGAAGCTCGTGCGGCGCTTTCCCAGTTCCGTTTTGGGCCCGAAGGTCTCGCGGACCTTCTTGATCTCGCTGGCGACCGTTTTCCACTGCTCGTCCTCGGACTTCAGCAAGGACTTGAGCTTCTTCAGCTCGTCGCGCAGATCCTTGTCCTCGCGCCGGATCTCCATCTCTTCCAGCTTGCGCAGATTGCGCAGACGCATGTTCAGGATGGCGTCGGCCTGCACCTCGGTGAGCTTGAAGGTCCGGATGAGGACCGGTTTGGGCTCGTCCTCGGTGCGAATGATCTTGATGACCTTGTCGAGGTTCAGATAGGCAATCAGGTAGCCGCCCAGCACGTCGAGCCGGTGCTCGATCGCATCGACCCGGTGTTTCGAGCGCCGCACCAGAACATCGCGCCGATGGTCCAGCCATTCCCGCAGCGCCTCCGCAAGGCCGACAACGCGCGGGATGCGGCCCTTCACCAGTACGTTCAAGTTCAGCGGGATGCGGCTCTCCAGCTCGCTCACCTTGAACAGCGATTCCATCAGCAGCACCGGATCGACGGTGCGCGATTTCGGCTCGATCACGATGCGGATGTCGGCCGCGGATTCGTCGCGGATGTCGGCGACCAGCGGCAGCTTGCGCTCGTTCAGGAGCTCGGCGACGCGCTCGATCAGACGCGACTTCTGCACCAGATAGGGAATCTGCGTGACCACGATCTGGTAGCCGCCGCGCCCGGTCTCCTCCTTGGTCCAGCGCGCCCGCACCCGGAATGAGCCGCGGCCGGTGGTATAGGCCTCGGCAATAGCATCCCTGCCATCCACAATGACACCGCCGGTCGGGAAATCCGGTCCGGGCACGAATTTCAGAAGGGTCTTGGAACGGGCATTCGGATTGTCGATCAGGAACAATGCTGCGTCGCACAGTTCAGCGGCGTTGTGTGGCGGGATCGAGGTCGCCATGCCGACCGCAATGCCTTGCGAGCCATTGGCCAGAAGGTTCGGGAATGCGCCCGGCAGCACTGCCGGCTCTTCGGTGAGCCCGTCATAGTTCGGGCGGAAGTCGACCGCATTCTCGTCGATGCCATCAAGCAGCAGCCGCGCGACCTCGGTCATGCGCGCTTCGGTATAACGGTAGGCGGCCGCGTTATCGCCGTCGATATTGCCGAAATTGCCCTGCCCGTCGATCAGCGGATAGCGCGACGAGAAATCCTGGGCGAGGCGGACGAGTGCGTCGTAAATCGCCTGGTCGCCATGCGGATGAAAGTTACCCATCACGTCGCCGACGATCTTGGCGGACTTCTTCGGCGTGGCTCCGGGATCGAGGCGCAGCAGCCGCATGCCATACAGGATGCGGCGATGAACCGGCTTCAGCCCGTCGCGCGCATCGGGCAGCGCACGGTGCATGATCGTCGACAGCGCATAGGCGAGATAACGCTCCTCCAGCGCGTCGCGCAGCGCGATGTCTTGAACGTCCTTGTCCGGGGGAGGAATCAGTCGCGTACCCATGCGATTCGGTACCGCGCCGCGTGGGCCGGAACAAGGCGGGCGCTCGGAAAACCCGCTGCCTCGATTTGGCCATCGCGCTGAATGGCTGATGAACACGGAAGGATTAGGTAATTCATTGATTCTACGCTTTAATTCGATCCGGGGACGACACTGCCGGCAGCACCTGACAGCAGGTTCGCCGCTGTGCAGATCCAGGGAGAAAGTCTCGATGAGAAGGATGTGGTTTACGATCGCAGCTGCGTTTGCAGTCTTGTGCGTCGTTTCGCTGGCGCCTCACCGCGCTGAAGCCATCACACTTCCGGCGCCCGCGGCAATGGCCGATGTCGTGGGCAGCCATGCCGAAGAAGTGAGATATGTGTGCCGACGCGTTTGCGGTCGTTATGGATGTACCCGGCGCTGCTGGTGGACGGGGCCGCGCTACTATTATCGCCCCTATTATCGTCCCTACCGGCCGTACCGTTATTACCGCAGGTATTGGTGACCCCCGTTTCTGCGGTCATGCGTTCACTTTCACGGACGATTTATTGGCTGCCACGCGAAAACTTGCGGAGTTCTTTCAATTTTTGTGGTAGCCGGAAGCTGTGACCGCAGAGGGGACAATTTGCGGCAGGGTGGTTGTGACTGCGCCTGGACTCCAGGTGAAGGCACATGCCGACGGCAGCTCTCGCTGCCGGATCGATGCGCGGCGCCAGCGCTGCGCATCTCGTCTTAGAATGGAGACTGAGCCTCATGAAGACGTTTGCTACTGCCCTGATTTTTGCAGCGGGACTTGGCCTCGCGTCCAGCACCGCCACTGCGGCTCCCGTCAGCATGCCCGGATCCGGGGCGGCGCTGAATGTCGGCAGCCTGTTCCAGCCAGCCCAGTATTACGGCGGCTACGGGTATCGCTATCGGCCCTATTGCTATTATGTTCGCCGCTGCGGATACGGGCCTTACGGCTATCGTTGCTGGCGCCAGCGCATCTGCCGCTGACAACCGCGCAACGACATCGATCGAGGGTCGGCTCTCCGGAGCCGGCCTTTTTCGTTCTGCATTTGCCACAATACAACGCCGCGGCTATGCCGCATCCGGCTTTCGGGCAATTGCAGCGATAAGGTGAGCGCGCGCATCCGGGAGCTCCAGTCCCCGTGGCTCCAGCACATGACGGGACAGAAAAAAGCCGGTCAGCGCAAACCCGGCGGCGATATCCTTGACAGTGGCGGGACCGGTTTCGCCGGTCAGAAAGCCCGGCAACGGCAGCAGCCTTTCGCGCCACGGTTCGCCCGCATCGCGCGAAACCGCCCGTCCCGATCTCGGCGACACATAGATCAGGTCGTCGGGCGAGCCTGTTGCGGCACAGACGTGAAGATCGAGGCCGAAGCCGAGTTCCGAAAGCATCAGCAGTTCGAAGCGGACCACCAGCATGGCGCAGATGGTTTGGTCGCGCAGATGCGCAACGATGGTCTCCAGCGTGTCGAAGACGATCTCGTGCGGGTCGCGTTCGGGCAAAAGCCGGGTCAGCCCGGCGATATGATTGAGGGCGAAGACCGCATGGGCATCGGAAAACAGCGCGCCGGCACGCAACGCGATCGGCTCGATGGTGTAGCTGCCCAGATGATCGTCAAGACGCGCGCGCCAATGTGCATGAACCGCATTGCCAGGCTGCAGTACCGGACGCATCCGGCTCCCGGCGCCGCCGCGCACAAGGCCGAGATGCCGCCCATGCTCGCGGGTCATCAGCTCCAGAATGGCGTTCGCCTCGCCATGCCGCCTGATGCCAAGGACGAATCCGTCGTCGCTCCATTGCATAGGACGAGATCACCCGATCCGGGGGACGATGTCGAGGGCGCCAGACATACAGGAGCGTGCCCGGCTGTGGCGAGACGAGAAACGGCGCGCTCTTGCGCGGACGACGTCGCCCGCGCCTTGGCTACTTCAATTCAACCCAGACCGGCGCGTGGTCGCTTGCGCCCTCGCGGCTCCGCTCGGCGCGGTCGACCCCGGCGGCCTTGAGCCGGGTCGCCAGGATCGGCCCGAGCAGCACGTGGTCGAGCCGGAGGCCGGCGTCGCGCGCCCAGCGGTTTCGCTTGTAGTCCCAGAACGTATAGATTCGCTGATCCGGATGGGTCTGGCGCAGCGCATCGGTCCAGCCTTGCTTCAAGAGCCGCGCATAAGCGGCACGGCTCTCTGGTTGGACCAGTGCATCCTTGTCCCATGAGCGCGTTGGATAGATATCCTCATCCTTTGGCGCAACATTGTAGTCACCAATCAGCGCCACGGGCACGTTCGCTTTCAATAGTTTACGGGCATGAGCTGAGAGTCGCCTGAACCATCTCAGTTTATAGTCGAACTTTGGGCCGGGTTGCGGATTGCCGTTTGGCAGATACAGGCAGCCGATCAGCACCCCGTTCACAGCGGCTTCGATGTAACGGCTCTGCATGTCCTTCCGCTCGCCCGGCAGGGCGGTGCGCGTGGTCACCGGCTCACCGACACGCGACAGGATCGCGACGCCATTCCCGGCCTTTTGCCCGCGCCAGACCGCGGCATAGCCGGCCTCGCCGAGCGCCGCCGCCGGAAAGTCGGCATCGGCACATTTGAGTTCCTGCAGACCGACAATGTCCGGCTTGGCGCGCTTCAACCAGCCAATGAGGTTCGGCAGGCGCCGGTTTATATTATTGATGTTGTAGGTTGCGATCTTCATGAAGCGAAGATCGCCTCTCACTTTTCGCGCGGAAATTCCAGGCCAAGTTCCCGGTAACGCTCCGGATCGTCGCCCCAGCCCTCGCGAACTTTAACGAACAGGAAGAGATGCACGGGCGCCTCCACGATCCCGGAAATCTCCTTGCGCGCATCCGCCCCGATCGCCTTCAGCGTCTGCCCGCCCTTGCCGATCACGATCTTCTTCTGGCTGTCGCGCTCGACATAGATCGTCTGCTCGATCCGCACCGAGCCGTCCTTCTTTTCCTCCCAGGCTTCGGTCTCGACCGTCGACTGGTACGGCAGTTCCTGGTGCAGGCGCTGGAACAGCTTTTCCCGGGTGATTTCGGCGGCGAGGAGCCGCATCGGCGCGTCCGAAATCTGGTCCTCGGGATAGAGCCACGGTCCCGTCGGCACCTGCCCCGCGAGCCAGGAGCGCATATCGTCGATGCCGTCACCGGTCAGGGCCGAGACCATGAACGTCGCTTCGAATCGCAGCCGCTCGTTGAGCGCCGTTGCAAGTGCCAGCAGGCCGGGCTTGTCGGTCACATCGACCTTGTTGAGAACGAGGAATTTGCGCCGCGGCATCTCCGCAAGTTTCCTGACGATCGCCTCGGCCTCCTCGTCCAGGCCCTTGCGGGCATCGACCAGAAGCCCGGTCAGGTCGGCATCCTGCGCCCCCGCCCAGGCGCTCGTCACCATCGCCCGGTCGAGCCTGCGCTTGGGTGCGAAAATGCCCGGCGTATCGACGAAAATGAGTTGCGATGCCCCCTCGATCACAATGCCCCGCACCGGCATGCGGGTGGTCTGTACCTTGTGGCTGACGATCGAGACCTTGCTGCGCACCAGCGCATTGATGAGCGTCGACTTGCCGGCATTGGGCGCACCGATCAGGGCGACAAAGCCGCATCGTGTCGCCTCGGCCGGGTGCTCCTCAACCATCGGCGCCGACGCCTTCCCGCGCCAGCAGGGCCGCGGCGGCGGCCTGTTCGGCGGCGCGCTTGGACCGCCCGCGGCCTTCGGCCGGATCGCGCTCCGGCAGCAGGACGGCCACGCGAAAAACCGGATCGTGATGCGGGCCGGTGCGTTCGACCTCTCGATAGCAGGGGGTCGGCAGGCCGCGCGCCTGCGCCCATTCCTGCAACACGGTCTTCGGATCGCGCAACGGCCGCGCCGGCCTGCGCATGCGGTCGGACCAATAACGCTCGACCAGCGCCTTCGCCGCCTTGTAACCGCCGTCCAAAAATACGGCGCCGATCAGCGATTCGCAGACATCCGCGAGAATCGCGATCCGGGCCCGGCCGCCCGAGCGGACCTCGGACGCGCCAAGGCGCAGCGACGATCCAAGATCCATCGCCCGCGCCACGTCGGCGCAGGATTCGCGCCGGACCAGATCGGCAAGGCGGCGCGACAGCTCGCCCTCCTCGGCCTTGGGAAAGGCCGCGAACAGCATCTCTGAGACGGCAAGGCCGAGCACATGATCGCCGAGAAATTCCAGGCGCTGATAGCTGCCGGCCCGGCCCTGTCCCTTCAGGGCGGAAATATGCGTCAACGCGCGCTCAAGCAGCGCCTTGTCACGGAACCGATAGCCGATCGTGGTCTCCAGCGCCGAGGCGCGCTGTACCTTGCGCTTCTTTTTTTCGGGCAACACCGACTCATCGGACGGCGCCGCCGGTCCTGTCGGTTGATCGGCCGCGGCCGCAACCGGTTTCCCGGCCGTCGCCTTGCGCCTCGGATTTCCCGGCGCGCGCGTGGCGCGCGCGGCGTTCCGAAGCGCCGCACTATCGGCCGATGCTTTCATCTGACGATCTTGAAAATCCGATCCCAACGCACCGACCAGGGCCAGCGCCAGACCTGCCAGGCCTGCTCTCCCTCGCGCACGGAGAAGAAGATGATCTGCGCGCGCCCGATCAAATGACTGAACGGGACATTGCCGACCTGACTCTGCACGCGGCTGTCTGTCGAGTTGTCGCGATTGTCGCCCATCATGAAATAGTGCCCGGCCGGTACGTTATACTCCGGGGTATTGTCGTAGAAACCGTTATCCTGCAGATCGAGCGTCGTATAGCTTACACCGTTCGGCAGGGTCTCGCGCCAGCGCTTCACCCGAATTGCGCGATCGCCCTCTTCGGTTTCGATATAGTCCTCCATCCGCTCGCGCTTGACCGGCTCGCCATTGATGTAGAGCAGGCCCTGCCGCATCTGCACCCGGTCGCCGGGCAGGCCGATCACGCGTTTGATATAATCGGTGGAATCGTCCCGTGGCAGGCGGAACACCACCACGTCGCCGCGCTCGGGCTGCGAGCCGAAGATGCGGCCCGAGAATAAGGGCGGCGAGAATGGAAACGAGTAGGAGGAATAGCCGTAAGAGAATTTCGAAACGAACAGATAATCGCCGACGAGAAGCGTCTCCTTCATCGATCCCGAGGGGATGTTAAAGGGCTGGAACAGGAAGGTCCGGATCACAAGCGCAATGATCAGCGCATGCACGATCACGCGGACGGTCTCGCCGAATCCGCCTTCCTTGCGCTTGGTGCTGGTCACACTCATGGCCTCATGTCCGGGAAAGAGAATGCGCGCTGGCGCGCCCTTGTAGCGGCAGAAATAGCGCTTCGCAACGAACCGACAAAACACGCCTATGTGACTGACAATACTCAGATAATGGAGGGCGGCTCGTCGTTTGACGAGGTCAGGGGAAGAGCCGAGATAATCACGATGGCCTGGGCCAGAGGATATTCGTCGGTCAGGCTTATGTCGATCCGCGCCTGGTGGCCGTGCGGCGTGATCTCGTTCAGCCGTTTCAGCGCACCGCCGGTCAGTTTCATGGTCGGTCGTCCAGACGGCAGATTCACAACACCCATGTCGCGGAAAAACACCCCGTTGCGGAACCCGGTGCCAAGCGCCTTAGAGCAAGCCTCTTTAGCGGCAAAACGCTTTGCGTAGGTATCGATCCGCGTCGCGCGGCGCTCTGCCTTGGCGACTTCGACGGGCGTAAAAATGCGCTGGATGAAGCGGTCGCCGTGCCGCGCCAGCACTTTTTCGATGCGCCGGATATCGACGAGATCGGAACCCAGACCAATAATCATGCCTCCCTGGATCATGCCGCCTTCGCGTCCCGTCGCCCGCGATCCATCGCGGCACGCATGGTGCGAATCGCGTTATCCAGTCCGACGAAGACGGCCTCCCCGATCAGAAAGTGCCCGATGTTGAGCTCGACGATTTCGGGCAGAGCGGAGATCGTTTGCGCGGCCGCATAATCGAGGCCATGGCCGGCGTGGACTTCGAGGCCGAGGCTTTTGGCCAGGGCGGCGCCTTTGCGGATGCGGTCGAATTCCTGCGCAGCCGCCTGATCCTTCCCTTCGATCAGAGCTTCACACCACGCACCAGTGTGAATTTCAATGACGGGCGCCCCGACCGCCCGGGCCGCCTCGATCTGCTTCGGATCGGCCGCAATGAACAGCGACACCCGGATTCCAGCGCTGCCGAGTGCCCGGACCGCGGCCTCAATCAGCCCGCGCTGGCCCGCGACATCGAGCCCGCCTTCGGTGGTGCGCTCGGCACGCCGTTCGGGTACCAGACAGGCGGCATGCGGGCGCGTCCGCAGCGCGATGGCGATCATGTCGTCCGTCGCCGCCATCTCGAAATTCAACGGCTTGTCGATCTCGGCCTTCAGGCGCGCCATGTCGTCGTCGCGGATATGACGGCGGTCCTCGCGCAGATGCGCGGTGATCCCGTCGGCGCCCGCAGCCACCGCGAGCCTGGCCGCGCGCACCGGGTCCGGATGCAGCCCGCCCCGCGCGTTGCGGATCGTCGCGACGTGATCGATGTTCACGCCCAGTCTCAGATGCTGCGCCGCCGTCACGATGCGCCTGCCGTCACCCGTTCACCCGCGCCACGCTAGCGACCACCGGCTTGGCGCGCAATTGCGCAATGATCGCGGTGAGGTGCTTCAGGTCATAGACCTCCAGGTCGATGGTCAGCGTCGTGAAATCAGGCGATTGCCGTTCCATATGGATATTGTCGATGTTGCCGTCATTCTCGGCGATGACCTGTGCCAGCTGGGCGAGCGTGCCGGGCTCATTGACCGATTTCACCACGATGCGCGCCGGGAACCGCTGAGGCTCACGCTCGTCGACGTCCCAGCGCAGATCGAGCCACAGCTCCGGGCGGTCCTCGAATTCCTGCAGGGACGGCGACTGGATCGGATAGATCGTGATCCCCTCGCCCGGCGTCAGAATGCCGACGATCCGGTCGCCCGGGACCGCACCGCCATTGGGCGCGAAGCGGACCGGCAAATCGCTGTTGCTGCCGCGTACCGGAATCGCGTTGGCCGCCTCGGCGACGGGAAGCTTCGCCTTGACCGACTTGGCGCGGCGCAAACCGAACCAGGAGCTATCGGCCTTCGGCGCGGCCAAAGCCGCGCGCTCTTCGAGATAGTCGGGATACATGGCGCGTGCGACATCGGAGGCCTTCATCTCGCCGCGGCCGACCGCCGCCATCACCTCCTCGATCGAGGTTCGCGCAAGGCGCGGCAATGCGCCCTGCAGCTTCTCGTCGGAATATTCCTTCTTGGCACGCTGGAACAGTCGCTCGACGATGCGGCGGCCGAGGCCGGCATATTGGTCGCGTACGGCCACCCGCGTGGCACGGCGGATGGCGGCGCGCGCCTTGCCGGTGACAACGATCGATTCCCAGGCGGCGGGCGGCGCCTTCTGCGCCTTGGAGGTCATGATCTCGACCTCGTCGCCATTCTGCAGTTCGGAGGCGAGCGGCGCGATCTTGCCGTTGATCTTGGCGCCCACCGCCATATTGCCGACGTCGGTATGGACGGCATATGCGAAGTCGATCGGCGTCGCCTGGCGCGGCAGGGCGATCAGCTTGCCCTTTGGCGTAAAGCAGAACACCTGATCGTGGAACAGCTCGAGCTTGGTATGTTCGAGAAACTCTTCGGAATTCGACCCTTCGGACAACAACTCGATGGTGCGGCGCAGCCATGCATAGGCATTTGATTCGCGAGACAGCATCTCAGATGGGGATACGCTGGCATCCTTGTAGAGCGCATGCGCGGCGATACCATATTCGGCGATGTCGTCCATTTCGTGCGTGCGCACCTGCAATTCGACTCGCTGTTTGCCGGGACCGATCACCGTGGTGTGGATCGAGCGATAGTCGTTCTGCTTTGGCGTCGAGATGTAGTCCTTGAAGCGCCCCGGAACCACCGGCCATGTCGTGTGGACGACGCCGATCGCGCGGTAGCATTCCTCCACCGTGTTGACGATCAGGCGGAACGCAAAGATGTCCGACAATTGCTCGAAACCGACCGATTTGCGCTCCATCTTGCGCCAGATCGAATAGGCCCGCTTCTGCCGTCCCTTCACCTTGGCCGCGATGCCGCGATCGGCGAGCTTGCGGGTCAGCTGCTGCTCGATGTCGATAATCAGATCCTTGTTGCGCAGGCCGAGCGTCAATAGCCGTTCGGTGACCACCTGATAGGCGTCCGGATAGAGCTCCCGGAAAGAAAGATCCTCGAGTTCGTCGCGCATTTCCTGCATGCCCATACGACCGGCAAGCGGCGCATAAATGTCGAGAGTCTCCTCGGCCATGCGACGGCGCGTTGCCACCGGCACATGATGCAGGGTGCGCATGTTATGCAGGCGGTCGGCGAGTTTAACCAGAAGCACCCGCACATCGTCGGCAATGGCGAGCAAGAGTTTACGAAGGTTCTCGGCCTGTTTGGCTTCCTTGGTGACGAGGTCGAGCTTTTTGAGCTTGGTCAGACCTTCGACCAGAGCGCCGATCTCTTCGCCGAAAAGGTCGTCGATTTCCGCCCGCGTCGCCGGAGTATCCTCGATCGTGTCGTGCAGGAGCGCCGCTGCGATGGTCGCGTCGTCGAGCTTCAGGTCGGTCAGGATCGCCGCCACCTCGAGCGGATGCGAGAAGTAAGGATCGCCGGATGCCCGCTTCTGCTCGCCATGGGCCTTCATTGCGTAAACATAGGCGCGATCCAGCAAGGCCTCGTCGGTGTCGGGATTGTAGCGGCGGACACGCTCGACGAGTTCGTACTGCCGCATCATCTGCGGCTTCTGGGTGCGCTTTTCCTTTTCCGGCGCCGGTTGGGGCAGAACATTGCCCGCCAGCTCAAGCGGCGCCCGGGTTCGCGCCTGGTTCTGCATCCGGGGCAGCTTAGGATTCGAGCGCGACATCTTTCACTCCGGCCGGCCGCCGGCCTTGCATGCTGCCGAATCCTCGCGTGCCCCCCGGTTTTCCCGCAAGCCCGCAAACATCGGCAGAATTCGGCCCGGCTTCTCCAGCTCTCGAACCGCATTCTACCATTGTCGCGCCGGACGCTGAAAAGTCATTTCGTCAGTCTCGAGCGCCGCACGAGGCAGCACGCCCGCAAACGGGCAGAATCAAAAGGCCCGGCAACCGCCGGGCCTCGATCCGTGCCGACAACTGCGGTCCTTATTCCTCTTCCTCCGGCTGGGCCTCGGGCGGGGTCAGGCCTTCGAGCCCCTTGAGAAGCTCTTCCTCGCTCATGTGTTCCATGGCCACGTCGGTGTCGTCCGCATCGACCGACCCCGATGTTCCAATCAACGGCGCCTCCGGCTCGGGCTCGTCGACCTCGACATACTTCTGCAGGGAATGGATCAGGTCTTCTTTCAGATCCTCCGGCGAAATGGTGGTTTCCGCGATCTCGCGGAGGGCGACGACGGGGTTTTTGTCGTTGTCGCGGTCGACGGTGATCTGGGCCCCCGACGAAATCATCCGCGCACGATGGCTCGCCAGAAGCACGAGTTCAAAGCGGTTCTCAACCTTGTCGATGCAGTCTTCGACGGTGACACGGGCCATGGGCTTGTCACTCCTGTAACGAGATAATGACCGGAAATTCGGCTTCTGGTACCCGCTGACCTTTGAATCCGCAAGAAGTAAATTAGGTTAAACATGTTTCGAGCTTTTCGCTTGGACCCGACTTCAGCGGTCTGATAACGACCGCGTGATCTATCACAGCGCCGCTGGCGCCCGGCTGCCGTTTGGCGCCCGGCTTAAGGACAAACAAATTTTGCGCCACCCGGCACGGGCTGGACAGAGCGGCCTGAACCCCGGACGGGCCGCGGTGTTGCGCCTCAATGCAATTGACCTCCCCGGTGCGCGGCAGAAGGCGCCCGGCAAGACAAAGAAGGATCAAGCCTTACGATGAAATCGAACCTTGAAAAGTCCGCACTTTTCATTGACGGCGCCAATCTTTACGCGACCGCAAAATCGCTGGGTTTTGACATCGACTACAAGCGGCTGCTGAGGGAATTCCAATCGCGCGGCCATTTGCTGCGCGCGTTCTATTATACCGCCGTGATCGAGGATCAGGAATATTCCTCGATCCGGCCCTTGATCGATTGGCTCGACTACAACGGCTATACGGTGGTCACCAAGGCCACCAAGGAGTTCGTGGATCAGACCGGACGTCGGAAGGTCAAGGGCAATATGGATATCGAGCTTGCGGTCGATGCCATGGAGCTTTCCGGGCATATCGACCATATGGTCTTGTTCTCCGGGGACGGCGATTTCCGCTGCCTGATCGAGGCGATGCAGCGCCGCGGGGTCCGTGTCACCGTGGTGTCCACCATGTCCTCGCAGCCGCCCATGGTGGCCGACGAATTGCGCCGCCAGGCCGACGAATTCATCGACATCATCAGCCTGCAGGGCAAGATCGGCCGCGATCCGAATGAGCGTCCGGCCCGCGAACCGCGGGAGGGGCGTCAGCACACGCCGCAATTTTTGCAGCGGCCAGCGCAACGGGCGAATATCGGTCCCGATGCCGACGACTTCGAGGACTGAAAACCCGGCCTATTTTCGCGATAGCGGCAAGCCCGGGCGTAACTGTCCGCGCTGCCCGCGCCTTGTCGCGTTCCGCGATCAATGGCGGGAGCGCGAACCGGGATGGTTCAACGCGCCGGTAGCCTCGTTCGGTCCGCTTACCGCGCAGCTGCTGATCGTCGGGCTTGCGCCCGGGCTGCAGGGCGCGAACCGCACCGGGCGTCCCTTCACCGGGGACTTTGCCGGCGACCTGCTCTACGGAACGCTCATCGAGTTCGGCTTCGCGCGTGGAACATTCGACGCGCGCGTGGACGATACGGTGGAACTGGTGGATGCGCGCGTTACAAACGCGGTGCGGTGCGTTCCACCGGAGAACAAGCCGACGCCTGCGGAGATCCGCACCTGCGGAGATTATTTGCAAGAAACGATTGCCGAGATGCAGAATTTGCGCGCCATCGTCGCGCTCGGCCGGATCGCTCACGATGCCGCGGTTACCGCCCTCGGCGCGAGGAAATCAGCCGTGAAATTCGCGCATGGGCTGTATGCCAGCGTCGGCCGGGTGACGCTTTTCGACAGCTACCATTGCTCGCGATACAACACCAATACCGGTGTGCTGACGCCGGAGATGTTTCGAGCGGTCTTCGCGAATGTGCGCGGCTATCTTGACGACGCCAAGCGCGGTGCGGCCTGACGGTCGCCCGCTTCAGTCGCGGTCCAGCCGTTTGCGGCGCAACGCACGCCTACTAGCCCTGAGGGGCCTGATCGCCGGCCCGCAGCGAGGCGTCAGAGCGGCCGCCTTCAGCCGCCTTCAATCGAGTAAAGCCTGGATCTCAAGAGTCTTTTCGCTTTTCTTCGAATCGCGAAAAGACTCTAAGTTGTTGGGTTGGCGCGTTTTCTTCACGCGAACCGGCGCCCACTTCGCTCGAAACGCTGTAGAGATCGGGCTTCGCTTGCCGGTCCCATATGCGAACGGCATGTGCCTCAATTCGCAGCCTCGTCGCAGCGCACGAGAAAATCCGAAATGCGGGTCATCACCGCGGGCTCGGCCAGCAGCGGCGCGTGACCCTGATCGTCGATTTCGACCGCGTCGATGTCCGGGCGGCGCGCGCGCATCGCCGCGAACGTTTCAACGGACAGAATGTCGGACAGAGCGCCGCGGATTGCCATCAGCGGAGTTCTTGGCAATGCCTCGAATTGCGCCCAGAGGTCGCCAACCGGCGCATCCGGATCGATGTCTTTGAGGGTTTCCGCGAGCGCCGGATCGTAGCGCGTCACAAGGCCCTCGGGGCTATCCTTCCAGGTCCGCTCCGCCCAGGCGCGCCAGCCATCCTCGTCAAGCGCCGGGAATTGCGCGCCGAACAGCCCCCGCAGAATGCTTGCACCGTCGTGGAGACTGCGCGGTCGGGGCATTTTCCCGGCATAGCCCTTGATGCGCAGGAGCCCCGCGCGCTCGATCACCGGACCGATATCGTTGAGAATTGCGCCGGCAATCATTTCCGGATGGACCGTTGCGAGCAGCATGGTGAGAATACCGCCACGCGAGGTGCCAAGAAACACGCATCGGTGCTGTCGAAGCGCGTTGAGGACGGCGACCAGATCGGAAAGCTCGACCGCGGGATTGTAGTTGCGCCAGTCCGCATCGTACCCGGAGCGGCCGCGGCCGCGGGAATCCAGCGCGAACACCCGGCGCGGATGGCGCTCGTGCCGAGAGAGGTGAAGCGCCAGCAATTCGAAATCGGCTTCGTTGCGGGTCAAGCCGGGCAGACATAGCAGCGGCAGCCGCGCTGCATCCGTGTCCGGCTCATAACAGCGTACATGCAGTGAAAGACCATCCGCCGCAGCGAAGAAGCGGCTTACAACGCGATCCGGCATCGGGGCAGTCTAAAGCCCGCGAAACGGGCCGCAAGACCTGAAGCAAAGCCTGAAGCAAGACTTGATGCAACACCTGCTTCTTTAGTTCGCCGCCATGCCGCGCCGCAGGTCTGCCTCAATCATAAGCTTGGGAGACGCACCGAACTTCACGCGGTACACTTGCATATTCTCCATTACCCGCTGCACGTAATTGCGGGTTTCGGAGAACGGGATCCGTTCGACCCAGTCGATCGGATCGATCTTGGGGTCGCGCGGATCGCCGAAACGCTGGACCCAGTCGCGCACCCGGCCGGGGCCGGCATTGTAGGCGACGAAGGTGAGGATGAAGGAGCCGCGATAATTGTCGAGCGCGTGGCCGAGTTCGGCCGCCCCGATCTGGACGTTATAGACGGGGTCGTACATCTTCCTGGCGTCGAAGGCGACACCATTGCGCTTGGCCACGAGTTTTGCGGTGGTCGGCAACACTTGCATGAGGCCCTGCGCATTGGCGCTGGAGCGGGCGCGCGGGTTGAAGCCGCTTTCCTGGCGCGCGATCGCATAGGCGACATGCGGCTCGACCGGCGGTCCGATCGGCGTGAATCGGGGCAATCCGGCGGTCGGATAGGCATAGTGTTCGAATGGCAGGCCCTTGCCAACGGCAATCCGGCCGAGCAACGCGAGCGTGCGCGCGTCGCTTCGCTTCTCGGCAAGAGCCGCCACTGCGGCCAGCGAAGCCGGGTCGACCGCCCGATCCGCCAGATCCGCCGCGGCCGACGCCACAAGATCGCGTTCGTCGAGCGCATAGAGCATCTCCATCGCGCGCACGATCTCAAGACGATGCGCCTGGGGATGCGCTGGCGGCGGCGGCGGCAGCCGAAGCTCCGAGCCGCCGAGCCGGGCGTGAGCAATCTGGCCGTAATAGGTGCTGGAAAATCTTGCCGCCCGCTCGTAATGGCTTCGCGCCTCGGCGGTCTGGCCCAGCGCTTCGCAGGTCCGCGCATACCAATAATGGCCGCGCGACTTCGAAGCCGGATGTTCGGCGACCTGGATCACACCGGCGAAGAGCGGCTTGGCGGCGGCGGGATCGTTCAGGAATCGAAAGGCGATCCAGCCCGCGGTAAACAGATGTTCGACGCGCGCGCCTTCCTTCTCCGGCATCGCAGCCTCGCGTGCGATCCGGAACGCGGTGCGCACTTCGCCGGCATCGAGCAGGCGGCGCGCGAGCAGTCTGCGCTCGTTCCACCACTCGTCGGGATCGTGCACCGCATTCGCCGCAGTGGATGCTGCAAGCATGGCCTTGGCGGCTTCGTCGAGCCGATCGGCACGGCGCAGAAATTGCGCCCGCGAATAAAGATGCGCGGTGTCGGAGCGGACATCGGCCGGAACCGCATCGAGCAGCGCGCGGGCCTTCGGCGATTTGCCGACCACTGCGGCATGCGCACGCACGATCGCCACCTGCGACGGACCGAGCCGCTGCGCCGCGCGCAGCGCAGCATCGGTGTCCTCGCTATACAGACGACGGTCCATCCGCGCCTTGTGATCGCCTCCGGTCAGGAACGCACCGAAGGCGTCGAGCACCTGACGTTCCATTTCGGCGGAGAGCGCGTCGTTGCGCCAGACGTCGCGCACGAGCTGCTGTGCCTGCGCACGGTCACCCTGGGCCAGCAGAGCACGCGCATAGACCAGCTTGCCCCTCGCCGTCAGGGGCGCATGTGTTGCGAAATAGCGGCGGACGACCGCATCGTTGATGTTGTTCAAATAAAGCGCGGCTTCCGCCTTGCGCCGAAACTGGTTGATGTTGGGCCAACCCGAATTTGCCGCAACAAAGCCCGCATTACGCTCGAAATCGAAATCGGAATTCTCAGCGCGCAGAACCAGCCATTCGATCAATTTGACCGCGACCGGATCGGTGACGGTCGCGGCAATTGCCGTGGCCTCGCTGTTGCGGCCGCGGCGCGTGGCCTCGATCGCCCGCTTCACCGCGCCGAGCGTGTCGGCGGTGACCGGCGCTGCAGGTCCGAGCGCGGCAGGCACTTGCGCGGCGGGCACTTGCGCGGCGGGCGCGGCCGTCGCGGGGACTTGCGCGCCAGGCCTTGCGTCCGTCTCGCGTGCCGGAACGCTCAGGGTGTGCCCGACGCTCGCGGTCTGTGGCGGACTAAGGTGCGACGGCAAGATCGGCGCTGCGCCGCCAATCGGAGCCGGAAAGGCCCCAGGCGCGGTCGCGCTCTCGGCGGGCCGCCGCCTCGGCAGCGGGACGCTGGCTTTGGCCGCACTGATTTTGGATGCGGCCGTCTTCGATGACGGCTTGGACGCGGCCTTCTTGGCCGACTTCTTGGACTCAACCTTCTTGGACTGAGTGTTCTTGGGCGCGGCTTTCCTGGCAGGTTGATGGGGCGCGGCGTTCTTCGTTTGGCCCTTGCCGGAAGCGGACGCCTCTTCGGCCTTGGGTTTCGGGGCCGCATGGACGGCGGCGGCGGCCAGCAACGCGGCCAATCCGGCCATCGCGGCCGTGAGCGAGCCTTTGCGTGTCAAATTCCAGTCCTCGCCTTCCGAATCGGATGGTCCGTTCTGCTATTGCCTTGAATATGCTGAGGAACCGTTTACCGTCTGGATTTGCCTCCCTGCCATCGGAAAGCGGCGAGACCGCGGCACCGGACAACGCATCGCAGCCGTCGATCGGAAACCTCAAGAACATTCGCTTTCAAGCTGCAGGGCTAACCGCTATGGATCGGACGAGAGGCGCAGCCGGCGAAGCAGCCTCCGCACTTCACCCATCACTGTGCCGTCCGGGGTCGAGACATGACAGCTAACGGAAAGTTCCGGGGTTCTTTCACCGCTCTGGTGACACCGTTCCGCGATGGCGCGCTCGATGAAGGGGCGTTTCGGGAGCTGGTCGAGTGGCAGATCGCAGAGGGCACGGACGGCCTTGTTCCCTGCGGCACCACTGGCGAGAGCCCGACCCTCTCCCATGCCGAGCATCACAAGGTCGTGGAATGGTGCGTCGATCAGGCGCGGGGCCGGGTGCCGGTGATCGCGGGCGCCGGCTCCAACGCCACATCGGAGGCGGTGGCGCTCGCCAGGCACGCCGAGAAGGCCGGCGCCGACGCGGTGCTCGTGGTCACGCCCTATTACAACAAGCCGACTCAGGAGGGCATGGTCCACCATTTCAAGGCGGTGAACGACGCCATCGGCATCCCGATCATTATCTACAACATTCCGCCGCGTTCGGTGGTTGACATGTCGGTCGAGACCATGACGCGGCTGTTCGAGCTGAAGAACATTGCCGGCGTCAAGGATGCGACCGGCAATCTCGCGCGGGTCTCGCTGCAGCGTCAGGCCATGGGCGACGAGTTCATCCAGCTCTCCGGCGAGGACATGACCGCCCTCGCGTTCAATGCAGCGGGCGGGCATGGCTGTATCTCGGTTGTCTCGAATGTCGCGCCGGCGTTGTGCAAGCGGCTGCAGGACACGACGCTCGCCGGCGACTATGCCGAAGGCCTCAAGGTGCAGGACCGGCTGGTGCCCCTGCATCACGCGATCTTCATGGAGCCGGGTCTCGCCGGCGCGAAATGCGGACTGTCGCTGCTCGGCCGCGGCAACGAGGAAGTGCGGCTGCCGCTGCTGCCGGTGACTTCTGGCACCAAGGCCGCAATCCGAAGCGCAATGGTGCATGCGGGACTTTTGAACTAGTCAGCCTTCCAGAATGGCAGAGCCGAAAGAGCGCGCGCCCAAGGTGGTCGCCGACAACCGCAAGGCGCGGTTCAACTACGAAATCGGCGAGACCTTCGAGGCCGGTGTTGCGCTCACCGGAAGCGAGGTCAAATCGCTGCGCGCCGGCAAGGCCACGATTGCCGAATCCTATGCGGATGCGCGCGACGGCGAAATCTGGCTGATCAATTCGAATATTCCCGAGTATTTGCAGGCCGGCTGCTTCAATCATGTTCCGAAACGGCCGCGCAAACTCCTGCTGCACAAGCGTCAGATCAACAAGCTGATCGGCGCGGTCGAACGGCAGGGCTACACGGTGGTGCCGCTCAAAATGTATTTCAACGCCAAGGGGCGGGCCAAGGTCGAGATCGCGCTCGCCCGCGGCAAGAAGCTTCACGACAAGCGTGACACCCTGAAGAAGCGAAGCTGGGATCGCGAGCGCGGCCGTCTTTTGCGCGCCAAAGGCTGACCCGCGGCGCCGGTGGCGGCCGCGGGTCCGGTCTGCCGCCCATGAGGGGACGTGCGGCAGATAGTCTTCGTGATGAAGGTCAGGCCGTGGCCTTCCTGAAATTGTCGGCGGCCTTGTCCCAGTTCACCGTATTCCACCAGGCCTTGAGATAGTCGCCGCGGCGGTTCTGATATTTCAGGTAATAGGCGTGCTCCCAGACATCGACGCCGAGAACCGGCTTGCCGCCGAGCTCCATGTGCGGCGTATCCTGATAGGGCGTATTGACCACGTCGAGCTTCTTGTCCTTGGTGACGATCAGCCACGCCCACCCCGATCCGAAGCGCCCGAGGCCCGCGGCATTCAGCTTGTCCATCATCTCGCTTGCCGACTTGAAATCGCGGTCGATTGCGGCCTTCAACGCGCCGCCCGGCTCTTTGGCGCCGCCGGGCGTCATCAGCTCCCAGAAAAACGTGTGGTTGAAATGGCCGCCGAGATTGTTGCGCACGCCGGTGCGCACATCGAGCGGCACCTTCGACAGATCGCTGAGCAACGGCACCGGATCGGATGCCGAACCGGCAAGCTCGGGATATTTGCCGACCAGGTTGTTGAGGTTGGTGATGAACGCGCCGTGATGGCGCTGGTGGTGGATCGTCATGGTCTGCGCGTCGATATTGGGTTCGAGCGCTTCATAGGCGTAGCCGAGCGGGGGCAATTTGAAAGGACCGGCGGGCTGGGCGGGCGCAGGTTGCGCCAGCGCACCGGGACGGCCGAACAGGCTTCCTGCGGCAACGGCGCCGGCGGCGCCCACAAACAGCTTCAGGCTTTCGCGTCGGTTCATGGGGTCTCCTCCTGTGATCATGGACAAAAACTGGCGACATGCTGGCCGTAACGCCGCAGTCCGCTTTGACTGCGGGCCATCTGGATTACGGCCGGGAGCCTACAATGTTTCGACCAACGGATTGAGGGCGGCTGTACCGACGCTCACATGGACGTGAGAAGCCCGGCGGGCCGTTGAGTGCTGCTGCAGAATGCCAGGATCGGACCAATGCTCAAAAAGCAGAACCCCCGGCCTTTCGGCCGGGGGTCCCGTTCAGATCAGGCAATGATCGTCAGATCACGGCCAGAAGCTGCGCTGCACGCGGATGGCAGCCGACCAGTAGCTCTGGTCTTCGATGGTGTAGGAACCGGGAGCCAGACCAGCCGAATAACCGGCGGGCTGACCGGCGCGGAGCGTACCGGTGCCGGCGAACGCAGTGTCAATCTTATTGTAGGCCACTTCGACGCCGATATCGAGGTTGGCGACCGGATTCCACATGGTGCGCGACGCAATGCGCATCAGCGAGTAATCCGGGTCGCAGTTCGTGATCGACGCGCCGACATACCGGACATTGGCGCCCGCGCACGGACCGCCGATGTTGGATGCGATCAGCGCCTTGGCGGTGTCGTTATACTCGACCTTCAAGTAGCCGAACACCCAGGAGGTGCGCAGCGACGGGGTCCAGTAATGCTCGAAGGCCACCGTGCCGCCCCAGGCTTCGGTCAGTTCCAGACCACCGTTGTAGCCGGCGATCGTGTTCGGGTTGGCGAACACGGCGTCGGTCAGCACGCCGTTGGCAATGCCCTGCTTGTGGATGAAGTTCTGACCGTTGGCATGCGAGACGAAGCCCGTGGCGCCCTTGGCGTAAGCGATCACGCCGGACAGGGTGTCCTTGGCATCCCACGGCATCTTCAGGGTCAGACCGGCACCGACGCCCCAGCCCCATTCGTCGCCGTTATGGCCGCTGCAGGTGACGTTGGCCGGGCAGTTGTTGGTCGCAACGCTGAGATAGTTCGACCGAACCTTGGCGAGACCGCCCATGATCTGGGCAGAACCCCAGGCCTGGTCGACACGCATGTTACCGACGATGTCGGGAACCTGGATGCCGGACCGGTCGGTGGCGCCGAACAGATCAGTCACGTTGAGGTCGATCACCGGCTTGATGCGGGCCGCGGAGTCTTCCACCGAGAGGGTGGCCGACAGGCCGTTGCCGAACTGCCAGGTATAGGCGAACACGTTGTGACCCGCCGGACCCGAACCGCCGTCCAGGAACATCGGAACGAGACCGTAAGCCGCACCGTTATAGAAGGCGAAGAACGTATCCGCCCGGCCGATGGTGAAGCCCGCGAACTGGATGAACGCACGCTCCATCGCCACCGCGTTGGTGGTCAGCGAAGCCGTGTTCTGGCCGGCGGTGTTGAGCGCATTCACGCCGAAAGCGAAATAGGCGCGCAGGGTGCCGTATTCGGTCTGCGTGCGCACGTCGCCGGTGAGACGGAAACGGGCCTGCATGCCGAAGGTGCTGGCATTGCGGGTGAAGGTCGCGTCACCGCCGGTCGGCACGCGGTCGGAATAGTGACCGCCGACTTCGTTGTGATACGCCTCGAAACGCACATAGCCACCGATCTTGATGCAGGTATCGGTGCCCGGGATATAGTAGAAGCCGACGCCATACAGGCTGCAGACCTTCACGTATTCGACCGCTTTGGCCTTCACGGGAAGATCGGCCGCCTGAGCCCCAGCCACCGCGATCAAACCGGCTGCGGAGCCGAGGAGAAGGCTTTTCACCATCTTCATGTTGAACCTCCAAGTTTGCTTTAGGGAGGGTCCAGACTCCGCTGGGTGGAACCACCCAAAGAGATTTCCCCTATTCCCCGCGAGCTGCTTTGCTCTCCTTCGAAACCCCCGAGAGACAGCCAAACAGCACGACTTGGGGACGCCCCCTCCGTCGCGAGGGTGAGATTACCGAACGAACCTTGCCGTGCAATCAGCAAACGCCTCGTACACAGGCAGTTTCGAATGTTTTCAAAGGCCTGTTGCACAAATGGCACGCACATTATTGCACCTGCGAAAACGACTAAGTCCGCCACTTATCCTATTGATTTTGTTTGATGTTCCAGCTCCTTGCCTTGACCTGGGCGGGTCGTTTTCGTTGCAGCCCTGCATCGGCCCCCGGAAACACATCACCGGCCGGAACCCGGCTCGGTTCCCTCTTGCAGTGGAGAATCGGCGGCGGTTTTGAGAATCGCTGGCGTCGAAGAGTGGACCATGCGGAACCGCCTCTGGCGCGTCGCGGAACCGGAACGCAGCTCCGCCAACTTAAATAGGGAAGCGCTTCTGAATAAGCAGTGCCGCTTCCGGCCGCGGTCGACGATGCGCGGAGCCATGCGCGGCCTTGAACTCGCGCCAGATCGGGGGTTGTCGCTGGCGACCGGGCGGCCGAGGCCAACGCCGGTCCACCGCTGCTCTTGTTTACCGGCGAAGTTTACCGGTGACGCCTCATTGGCTGGCGGAGACGGAGGGATTCGAACCCTCGATACGCCTTGAGAGCGTATAACGGTTTAGCAAACCGCCGCCTTCAGCCACTCGGCCACGTCTCCCGCACGAAACGGTATGCCCAAGACGGCCTCCGCAGGCAACCGGGAAGGCCGGCCGCGCGGAACAAATATAAGCGTCAATGCGCGGTCAGCCAGTCGCGCGCCGCACGCTGTGCCGCGGCGATCTCGGCCGGCGACATGCCCGCTGCGATTTCCTGGCGCAAACGGATCGCTTCCTTGCAGCCCTTCAGCGCTGCGATGTTGAACCACTTGTGTGCTGCAACCAGATCGGCGGCGACGGAGTTTCCGACCGCGTAGCGGATGCCAAGCTGATAGAAGATGTCCGCGGACGCGGGCCCCTGCCCGGCAGCGGCAATATCGGGTTCGGTCAGTTCGAAACGTGCCATGATCATTCCCCTGTCATCTGCTCCGCCTGTTGGCCGGCGGATGTGCATGTCCCCCAACGGACGCACGGATGATGTCGCGGAGGAATTGAATGGCAGTTTAAGCGTCGCGATGAATCGCAGGTTAAGCGCGCTACGAAAATCGCGCAGGCGAACGCGCAAAAAGCCCAGCAAATCAAGGCTTTCTGCGACCGCGCTTACGCTTCGGCAACTTTCAATTTTGCAAAACCGGTAACCAACCGCACACGCGATGGCGCGCAGGCGTCAGGCGGTGCGGGCGCGCTGCCGGAACAGCAGCGCCTGCACGTTCGGATCTTTCATATCGACCTTCGAGGCCTCCTCGACGCGCAGCTTCATGCCGCGTTCAACAGCCGGACGCGCCATCACCGTCTCCAGCCACCGCTTCAGGCGCGGAAATTCGTTGATGTCCTGCCCCTGCCGCTCCCAGCGTGACACCCATCCGACGCAGGCCATGTCGGCGATCGAGTATTTGCCGGCGAGGAACGGCCGGTCCTTAAGCCGGATATTCATGACGCCGAACAGACGGTGAACCTCGTTGGTGTAGCGGTCGATGGCATATTGCAGCTTCTCCGGCGCATAGATCCGGAAGTGATGCGCCTGCCCGGCCATCGGCCCGAGCCCGCCCATCTGCCAGAACAGCCATTCCTCGACCGCGGTCCGGCCGCGCTCGTCGGCGGGATAGAACTTGCCGGTCTTGCGTCCGAGATATTGCAGGATCGCTCCGGATTCGAAGACCGAAATCGGCCGCCCGCCCGGCCCGTCGGGGTCGACGATCGCGGGCATCCGGTTGTTCGGGGAAATGGCGAGAAATTCCGGCTTGAACTGGTCACCGGTCGCGATGTTCACCGGCTTCATAATGTAGGGGAGCCGGCATTCCTCCAGCATGATGGAAATCTTCCAGCCATTGGGGGTCGGCCAGTAATAAAGCTCGATCGGCCGCTGCGGCTTGCTCAGCTTGGCCCTGCGACCGGCCCTGACGGACTTGGCTTTCGCAGACTTGGCTTTCGCGGACTTGGCTTTCGCAGTTCTCACATTCGCTTTCCCCGTCCCGATGCCCTTGGTCGTCGACGTCCTTGCCGTTGCCCTCGCCGGTTTGCGCGCCATTGCCTTCTCCCAACCTTGAACGCTCGCTTGGCATGTCCGCATCACCTAAGCCGGTAAAGCGGGTCCCGCAACATCGGCACATTGACTGACCTGCGAGGCTTCAGGCCATAATCCGGGCTTGGAAGTAATTCCGAAACACGAGGGGTGGTGATGAGGAACGTCCTTTGGGTCACAGCAATCGCCGTCGCGCTCTGCTGGAGCGGATTGCATCCTGCTCCGCTGCGCGCTCAGACGCCGCCTGCCAAAGAAGCGACCGCGGCGCCCGAATCCGCGTCGAAAAAGGCGAAGGCGGAGCAGCGCAAGGCCAAGCGCGAGGACACGAAAAAAGCCCGCGCCGAGAAGAAAGCGAAGGCGTCGGCCGCGCGCGCCGCCGTGAAAGATCGTCAGAAGCAGTGCGGAGCGGAATGGCGCGAGGCCAAGGCGGCCGGCAAAACCGAAAAGGGCATGACCTGGCCGAAATTCTGGAGCGCCTGCAATGCGCGGCTGAAGGCCAAGTCCGGCTAAGCGGGAGACGACGAAGGAACATCTCGGCTGCTGCGCGTCGGAACCGGCGCCGTCAGGCCGGACCTTCGATACGGATACCGGGTCGCGACCCGGCACTCACTGGCGATCTGGCACGCACTCGCGACCTGACACTCACGCGCCACCCGGACCTCATAAAGACCGAGGGCGTCGGAGAGACCTGATGAGTCTCGCCGACGCCCTCCGTCGTTACAACCAGCCGGCGATGTCTCGCCCGAATTTTGGTCCGCGCGGAACGACGCCGCCGGCCGTGTAACGTGGCACGAAAACGGATCGCGCTTACTTCCGCTTCTTAGCGCGCTTCGCCTTCTTCGCGGTTTTCTTTGCCGCTGCCTTCTTACGTTTCGCCATTGTGCCCTCCAAGTTAGAGATGGCGCTATCGAAAAAGTGCAGTCGCGAATCGACATGCACGACCTTCCGATTACACCAGAATGCAGAAAACAGCGACTCCACTTAACGAAACGTGTACTCGCCCGCGTCTTACCGAGCGCTCGGCGAAGCGTTGCACGATGCATGCGCGGCGAACGCAACGACAATCAAGCCGCGTTGCACGTGTCGGCAAAGCCATACTGCGATCATCAAATTGATGCGATAAAATAAGGCAGATTCGTATGTCGGCCGCGCGCGCATCCACACTTCATGCAGGCACGCTTGCTTCCGCCTTGCGCTTTTCCGGGACTTGCGATGTCAAGCCAAAGGGCGGCCGCGCGCCGAAAAAATTTTTTTGCACAACACCGAAAAACCGGTTCGCTGGTCATCAATCGGATCGCGAATCGCGCGAATCGCTGCGCGCCGATTCGCGACGAGCGCGTCGTACAAGACGCCCGACGCCTGGCCGCGCGACGTTGCGGACACCGCTGAGGCAATCGCCGCGTTCCGGTTTCGTGTCAAAGCAAGCACCAATGAGCGATCTTTGCAGTCGCCGCGCTCTCGATGATGTCTTAAATCGGGTCGGACACGGATGCCGCGCTCTCTCGTGACCCATCACGCGGCAGCGATACGAAAAAAATTGCGCGAGCGAAGTCGCATCACAACGCGGCGCTCGTTCAGAGGCCGAGCTTCGCCTTCAGGATGTCGTTGACCGCCTGCGGATTGGCCTTGCTGCCCGACGCCTTCATCACCTGACCGA
>NZ_JBKBVB010000033.1:0-38775 GCF_046289595.1 Pseudorhodoplanes sp. | reverse complement strand
CGGGCTGTGGATCGTGTTCATCGCGCGCTTCATTCCCTTGATGCGCCAGATCAACGGCCTCTTGGCCGGTTCGCTGGCAGTGCCGTGGCACCGCTTTCTGATGGCGCAATCGGCCGGGGCTCTCGTTTGGACCAGCCTTTATACGCTGGGCCCCTATTTCTTCACCGAGCTGTTCCACCACCTCCGGTGAGCCGGGCTGGGGCGGACGCTCCTTCCTTTCGTCGCACCGCACCCTATATCAGCGCGGCCACACACCGGGCGCCGTAGACCCTCGTCTGCGGACCGCGCACAGATGTGTCAGTGAGAGCGTGCCATGCTCGATGTCACCAATATGGCCGCGTTCGACGCGGATGAAGCGCAGCCACATGCCGACAATGCCGCAACCGATGCGGCACTGCTCGATGCCTATTCCAATGCCGTGATCGGTGTCGCCGACCGCGTCGGCCCCGCCGTTGTGCGGGTCGAGACCCGGAAGACGAACAGCAAAGGCCGGTCCGCAGGCGGCGTCGGCTCCGGCGTTATCATCGCGCCCGACGGCCTCATCCTCACCAACAGTCATGTGGTCGAGGGCGCGCGCGAGCTGCGGCTGACGGATTCGGAAGGCCGGGTCATGGAGGCGCGTCTGCTCGGCGAAGACCCCGACACCGATCTCGCGCTGATCCGCGCCGATTCCGTGCGCAATCTTCCCGCGGCGCCGCTCGGCAACTCCAAGGCGTTGCGGCGCGGGCAACTGGTGGTCGCGATCGGCAATCCGCTCGGCTTCGAATCCACCGTGACCGCCGGCGTCATCTCTGCGCTTGGCAGGTCGCTGCGCGCACAGAGCGGCCGCCTGATCGAAGACGTCATCCAGACCGATGCCGCGCTGAACCCGGGCAATTCCGGCGGGCCGCTGGTTTCCTCGCATGGCGAGGTGATCGGCATCAACACCGCGATCATCATGGAGGCGCAGGGCATCTGCTTTGCGGTGGCGAGCAATACCGCGCAGATCGTGCTGAGCGAACTGATCCGGCACGGCCGGGTCCGGCGCGGGTTCATTGGCATTGCCGGGCAGACCGTTGCGGTGCCGCGCCGTCATGCCCGCGTGGCCGGGATCGACGATGCTTCGGGTGCGATGATCACCACGATCGAGCAGGGCGCGCCGGCCGATAGCGGCGGCCTGATGACGCTCGATGTGATCGTGCGGGTCGATGGCGAAACCGTCTCCGGCGTCGACGACCTGATCCGGCTGCTCAATGCCGACCGCATCGGTCGCACGGTGACGTTCGAGGTGCTGCGCCGCGGGATGCTGCGCCAGTTTGACATTAGGCCAATGGAGCGCGTTGCTCCGCGCGCGGCGAAACAGGACTGAGTGCCAGCGCGAACACGCCGTGACCGGTCGAAAGCGCGCTATGGCGGCCTCGCTCGATCGCAACAGTGCCAAAGCAAACCATCCAGATCGATAAGCTATCGAAATCGTTTATACACACTGCAACTGTGAATTAACGATGTTGTGTCAGGATCGCGCAACCATCGACAGCGCGTCTGCGGTTCTCGCAGCGTCAGCGCCTCCAATAAGGTTGAGCGATCCTTCATGACCGACACGATTGAACTTTCCAGTCGCCTCGCATTCATGGAGCTCGACACCAATGCCCAGGCCGATATCAGGGCCCTGAAACCGCTGATCGACAGGGAATTGCCCAAGGTCCTTGACAGCTTTTACAAGAAGCTCGGATCGGAGCCCGAGGTCGCGCGCTTTTTCGCCGACGGCGCGCGGGCGAATTATGCCAGGAACGGTCAGCTGCGCCACTGGGCGCGGATCAGCTCCGGCGATTTCAGTGCCGATTATCTCAAGAGCGCAAGGGTGATCGGCGAGACCCACGCCAGGATCGGACTGGAGCCGCGCTGGTATGTTGGCGGCTATGCGCTGATCACGTCGGCGCTGGTTCGCGAAGTGCTTGGCGAGCTGTGGCCGAAGGGATTCCTGCAAAAGCAAGGACACGAAAAGGCGGCCGACCAGATCGCCGCTTTGTTCAAGGCAATCCTGCTCGACATGGACATTGCGATTTCGACCTATATCGATGCCGCCGAGCAGGCCCGCAAAACCGCCGAGGAGAAGAACGCACTGGCGGCAAAGGAGCAGGCTGCGGTGGTCGAGGCGCTGACCCAAAATCTTGCGCTGCTGGCGCAAGGCGATCTGACGTGCCGGCTTTCTGATGTGCCGCCGCGATATCAGAAGCTGAAGGCGGATTTCGAAAGCGCCGTCGTCAAGCTCAACGAGGCGATCGGCGCGATTTCGGTAATCGCACGCGAGGTTACAGATGCGTCGCAGGAAATCTCGAGCGCGACGACCGCCTTTTCACAGCGAACCGAGGAACAGGCTGCGAGCCTGGAAGAGGCTTCGGCGTCGATGGAGGAGATTGCCGCAACCGTCAAGAACAACGCAGAGAATGCGAGGCGGGCCAACGATCTTGCGCAGGGCACCCGCGAGGTTGCGGATCGCGGCGGCGTTGTGGTCGGCGAAGCGGTTTCGGCGATGGCGCGGATTGCGGAATCCTCCGGCAAGATTTCCGACATCATTTCCGTGATCGATGAAATTGCACGGCAGACGAACCTGCTGGCGCTCAATGCGGCGGTCGAGGCCGCACGGGCGGGCGAGGCCGGCCGCGGCTTTGCAGTGGTGGCATCCGAAGTGCGCAGTCTTGCGCAGCGCTCCTCCCAGGCGGCCAAGGACATCACCGGTCTGATCACCAATTCGTCGGGGCAGGTGAAGGAAGGCGTCGAACTGGTCAACCGCGCCGGCGCGACGCTGCAGGAGATCGTGCAGTCGATCAAGGAAGTCGCCGACCTCGTCGGCGACATTGCCACGGCGAGCGGCGAGCAGGCCGGCGGTATCGAGCAGGTCAACAAGACCCTCGCTCAGATCGACGAAATGACCCAGCAGAACTCTGCAATGGTCGAGGAGAACGCCGCCGCGGCCCGTACGCTCGACCAGCAGGCCGACGAAATGGTCAACCGCATCGGCGCGTTTAAATTGTCCAAACAGCCGCCAAGCGCAGAGCGGACGGTTAAAGCTGTCGCCGGAAAAAGCCCGCGGGCAAACGCCGCGCCGGTCCGCCAGATGCGCAGTACCGGCTCGGCGGCGGTCGCGCAGGATGACTGGGCTGAATTTTGATCGGCTCGGGCGGGCCCGAACCCGGTCCGTCTGCAACCGGAATCGATCGGGGGCTCAGTCCTCGCCCCATGTCTGTAGTCACCTGTGCATTTTTTCAGCGCGCGGGTCGCATCCGGTACATCCGTAACGCTCCTTTAATTTTCACGGTTTACGCCTCGTTAATGGTCAAGCGGCCGGCCAATGACCGGGCGTGCGGCCAGCCAATTCCCCAAAGACTGGACTTTCCATGAGCAAGACCACCGCACTCGCTGAACGGCTTCAGTTCGTCGGCCTCGATCCCAAAGGCATCGGCGCGATCAAGGCGGTGAAGCCGCAGATCGACAAGGAAATGCCGTCGATCCTCGACGGCTTCTATAACAAGATCGCCTCGGTGCCCGAGGTTTCGCGTTTCTTTGCGGACAGCGCGCGGATCGGTCATGCCAAGAGCGCGCAGCTGAAGCATTGGTCGCGGATCAGCTCCGGAGATTTTTCCGAGGAATTTGTGCAGAGCGTGAACCGGATCGGCGGAACCCATGCCCGGATCGGGCTCGAACCGCGCTGGTATATCGGCGGCTATGCGTTGATCACGGCGGAACTGGCGAAGTCGGCGATTGCGGCGATGTGGCCAAAGGGCTTCCTGCAAAAGCAGGGTCACGAACAGGCGGCCGAGACCGTCGCTGCGCTGATCAAGGCGGCGATGCTCGACATGGATCTGGCAATCTCCACCTATATCGAAGCCGCGGAAAGCGCCCGCAAGGCGGCGGAAGAAGAGAAAGCGGCTGCGGCACGGAAGCAGGCGGCAGTGGTAGAAGCGCTGAGCCGAAGCCTGGCGCTGCTGGCGCAGGGCGATCTGACGGCGCGTCTGTCGGCGGACATTCCCGAGGAATACGGGAAGCTGCGGGAGGACTTCAACGCGGCGGTCACTGCGCTTGGCGAGGCCGTCGGCGCGGTTGCCGAAGCGGCGCAGGAAGTCACCGGCGCTTCGCGCGAAATTTCTGCCGCGACGACGGCGTTCTCGCAGCGAACCGAGGAGCAGGCAGCGAGCCTCGAACAGACCTCCGCCTCGATGGAGCAGATTGCCGCCACGGTGAAAAACAATGCGGACAATGCCAGGCAGGCCAACGCGCTTGCGCAAGCCACCCGCGAGACCGCCGATCGCGGCGGCGCGGTGGTCGGCGAAGCGGTCTCCGCCATGGCGCGGATCGAGGAATCCTCGCGCCGGATTTCCGACATTATCTCGGTGATCGACGAGATCGCGCGTCAAACCAACCTGCTGGCGCTGAACGCCGCGGTGGAAGCGGCGCGCGCGGGCGAAGCGGGGCGCGGCTTTGCGGTGGTCGCCGCAGAAGTGCGCAGCCTTGCGCAGCGCTCCTCGCAGGCGGCGAAAGACATCAAGGATTTGATCGTCAATTCCTCGGGCCAGGTGAAGGATGGTGTCGAACTGGTCAACCGCGCCGGGTCAACGCTCAACGAAATCGTCGAATCCATCAAGCGCGTCGCCGACATCGTTTCCGAGATTTCGACGGCGAGCGGCGAGCAGGCCGGCGGTATCGATCAGGTTAACAGGGCGCTGAACCAGATGGACGAGGCGACCCAGCAGAACTCGGCGATGGTCGAGGAGAATGCCGCTGCGGCGCGGACCCTCGATCAGCAAGCGGCCGTGATGATCGAACGGCTCGGGCGCTTCAAGGTGACACGCCAGTCGCGCGCCGCCGGCGCCGCTGCGCCGGTCCGCAAAGCGCCGGTGCCGGTTCGCCCGGTTGCGGTCCAGCGCAACGCGGCTCCTGCCGTGACTGTGCGCGGCAATGCGCGGCAGATGCAGACCGCACTCGCCAGGGCGATCACGTCGGACGACTGGGAAGAGTTCTGAGATACGATCTGAAGTTGCGGTCTCCTGCGACAGGGATGCGCGCGGGGGACCGATGCGCAAATCGCGTCTTGCCAAGCGCCTCCCGTTATGGCCACTTCGCGCGCAACGAAGAGTCAAGCGGGAGATCGCTCGTGCGTGGTGTCGTGAAGGTCGGATTGGCCGGCGCTTTATTGTTTGCAATCGGCAGCGTGTCCGCCAGCGCGCAAGATTATCCGACGAAGCCGGTGAAGCTCTTGGTGGCGTTCGCGCCCGGCGGCCCGGCAGATTCCATCGCACGTCTGATCGGTCAGAAACTCAACGAGCGCTGGAACCAGAGCGTGATCGTCGAAAACCGGGGCGGTGCCGGGGGAAACATCGCCGCCATGCAGGCCGCCAAGGCTGACGCCGATGGCTACACCGTGCTGGTTACCACGTCGGCCTTCGCGGTGAACCAGACGCTGACGAAAAATCCGGGCTATACGCCGGACGACTTCAGGGCCGCCGCGATCGTCGCGACCACGCCCAATCTGATCATCGGCGCGCCGAACCTGAAGGCAAACAACCTGAAGGAAGCGATCGAGCTGGCCAGGACCGAAAAGATGACCTACGGCACGGCGGGCGCAGGCACGACGCCGCATCTGTCGGCCGAACGCCTCTTCAAGCTGGAAGGCAAGGTCGATATTCCGCATGCGCCGTTCACCGGCGCGGGTCCGGCGACGCAGGCCGTGCTCGGCTCGCATATTCCGCTGGCGAGCGTTGCCTTGTCCGCTGCGGTGCAGAATGTGCAGTCCGGCCAGGTGAAGGGCCTTGCCGTCACCAGCAAGGAGCGCGTGAAGGCGCTGCCGAACGTGCCGACCGCGCGCGAACTGGGGCTCGGCGACGCCGATGACACCACCTGGGTCGTGTTCTTTGTCCCGGCCAAGACGCCCGATCCGGTCATCCAGAAGATCAATGCCGACGTGAACGCGATCCTGAAGGACTCGGATACCGAGGCAAAGCTCGAGGCGATCGGCTTCATGCCGGTCGGCGGATCGGCCAACGACGCCGAGGCTTATGTGAAATCGGAGACCGCGCGCTGGGGCGAAATCATCCGCCGCGTCGGTCTGGAACCCAAATAGGAAAGTCTGGCAATGCAGGTTCGCCGCGTCGTCACCGGCCACAAGGCCGATGGCAAAGCCACCGTTCTGATCGACGAAATCTCAAAGGACGTCGTCAATCCGCGTCAGGGCTGCACCTTCTTCAACATCTGGTCGACAACGTTACCCGCCAGCAACGAGGGCAGCACCGACGGCGCCAAGGAAATCGTCGGCACCGCCATGCAGGATCGCGCGGTGTTCCGGGTGATCGAATATGCGCCGGGCGTTGCGCCGCGCAATCATCGCACCAACTCGATTGACTATGCCGTGGTGCTCTCGGGGGAGATCGACATGACGCTCGACGACGAGATCGTGCATCTGAAGGCGGGCGATGTGCTGGTCCAGCGCGGCACTATCCATGATTGGGTCAATAACGGCGACAAGCCCTGCGTGATCGCCTTCGTGCTGATCTCGGCAGAACCGGTCGGCGCGCTGCAGGCGGTGGGGTAGGGTTCAGAAAGCGCGTTGACAATTGTTTTGCCTGGCCGGTCTTGTCCCGGCCACCCACCCCCCTTCCTCGGCATCGTGCTCCCCAGGACGAGGATGCCCGGCACAAGGCCGGGCATGACGGCGGATGGCGCCTGACGCCGGCTACCCCCCGATCTTCACACTGGCGTCCTTGATCACGCGGTGCCAGCGCTCGACTTCCGAGCGCAGATATTGCGCGGTCTGCTCGGTCGAGCCGCCGACCGCTTCCGCAGACAGCTTGGCAAGCCGGTCCTGAATGGTCGGATCGCGCAACGCTTCATTGATGTCGGCATTGATCTTCTCGGTGATTGCCTTCGGCGTGCCGGGCGGCGCCACGACCGCATACCAGGCGACGGATTCGAAGCCGGGCAGCGTTTCCGCCACCGTCGGCACATCCGGCAGGGATTTCATGCGCTTGTCGGTCGCCACGGCAAGCAGGCGCAGCTTGCCTGCCTGCACCAGCGGAAGCGACACGCCGAGATTGTCGCACATGAAATCGACATTGCCGGCGACGAGGTCCTGCAAGGCGGGCGCGGTGCCGCGATAGGGCACATGCTGCACCTTCACCCCGGCCATCAATTGCAGCATTTCGGAGGTGAGATGCGACGTGGTGCCGTTGCCCTGCGTTGCCGAGGTGACCTTTCCGGGATTGGCTTTCAGATGCGCAATGAATTCGGGAAGCGTGGTGGCGCTCACCTTGGCCGGATTGACGATGACGCCGTTCGGCACCTGCGCCATCACGATGATCGGCTCGAACTTTGATGCGTCGAATTTCAGGTTCGGGTACAGGTTCTGGTTGATGACCAGTGGGGGCGGTGGCGCGGAAAGCAGCGTGTAGCCGTCGGGCTCGGCGCGGAAGGCCTGTTCGGAGCCGATATTGCCAGCGGCGCCCGTCGGGTTTTCGATCACAACCGGCTGGCCCCATTTTTTCGACAGCCAGTCGCCGATCAGGCGCGGCACGGCATCGGCGGTGCCGCCGGCCGGAAACGGCACGATGATCTTGACCGGGCGGTTGGGATAATCCTGCGCACAGGCTGCCGTTGCGGTGCTTGCGATGACGAGTGCGGCGCAGAGCGCGCGAATCTTGAACATGGACGTCTCCCGAACATTTTCGTTGTGACAGGCTTGCGCTAGACTACCTTGAATCTGCCGCGCATCCGAAGCAATTTCAGTGTCGCAGGCATCGGAGTGACAGCCATGACGGATTCACGGCCAAGCGTTGCCATTGTCGGCGGCGGCATTGGCGGATTGTTCGCTGCCAATGCGCTGATCGCGCATGGTCTCAAGGTGCAGGTATTCGAACAGGCGCCGGCCTTGGGCGAGATCGGCGCCGGCGTTTTCATCACGCCGAATTCCGTGCGTCAGCTCGAGCGCGTGGGGCTCGGGCCTGCGGTTGAGAAATGGGGCTCCCGGGTCGGCGCGGGGTCGCGTTATTTCCGCGACGATGGCTCGACGATCGCGCCGGTGCAGGTGACGGATTCCAAAGGCTGGAACGCGACGTTCGGCATGCATCGCGCCGATCTCGTGGGCTTCCTCGCTGCTGCCTTGCCGCCGAGTGTGGTTTTCACCGACCATCGCGCGACCGGATTTTCGCAGGAGGACAAGGTCGCTCGCGTTACCTTCGCCAATGGTGCGGTGGTGGAGGCTGATATTGTCGTAGGCTGCGACGGCATTCACTCGGAGATGCGGCCGCACGTCTACCCGCCGTCCAATCCGGTGTTTTCCGGGACCGTCGCCTATCGCGGTCTGGTACCGCACGCGAGCCTGCCGGGCTGGCCGAACGATGCGTGGATGATGTGGCTCGGACGCGGCAAGCACTTCCTCGCCTTCCCGGTTCGTGCGGGGCAGCTCATCAACTTCGTCGGCTTCGTTCCCGCGGATGCGCAGATGAAGGAAAGCTGGACCGCCAAGGGCGATCCCGATGCGCTGCGTGCGGAATTCGCTGGCTGGGATCCGCGTATCGAAAGGCTGCTGAAGCTCGTCGACTCGACCTTTAAGTGGGCGCTGTATGACCGCGAGCCGCTGCCGGTCTGGAGCAAGGGCAGGCTGACGCTGCTCGGCGATGCCGCGCACCCCATGCTGCCGCATCTCGGGCAGGGCGCAAACCAGTCTATCGAGGATGGCATGGCCCTCGCCACGATTCTCTCGCAGGCCGATCGCGACAGCGCGCCCGCCGCTCTGGCGGCCTATGAACAGCTGCGGCGCGAGCGGGTCGCGGGCGTGCAGCGCGGCGCGCGCGAGAACGGTCTGCGCTACGACACGATGCTCGGCGACGAAAGGAAGCGGGACGCCGAGATCGTCGCCCACGCCTCGTTCCGCAAGACCATCTACGATCACGACGTGGTGGTCACGGCGAGAGAAGCAGCGGCAGCGCTGTAGCGGCGCAGGCGCCGCGTAGACGGTGGTTTCCGGAAGCGCTCGCGCTCAACCCGCGTTGCGGCGCACACGGGCTCACGGTTTCCGATCCAGCCCGTCCTCCGGGATCGACCATTGCCGGCGCAACGCTTGCAGCGGCGTCTCGACATATTTCCAGAAATCCCAGCCCGGCGCGAAGGTGTCGATGGTCGCGGTCTTGCCGCCGGCATAAGCGTGCCAGAATTCTTCGGGGTCAAGCCCGCCCTTGGCGTGCTTCGCCACCGGGTTGATCTGGATGTCGAGATGCCAGGAGAAGATCACCGGCAGGATGTGTCCGGCCATCGGCAGCCGGCGATGCATCGCGGCAGTGAAGGTCGAGACCAGAAGCTCGCCGCGCGTCGAGGTGTCGTAGCCCGACACGATATGCGCGGTGTCGTGCGGAAAGCCGAAGCCGGCATTCAGTCCTGAGGGCTCGCCGGGGAAGGCATAGCCGTTGCTGCGATAGTGACGATAGAAGGCGAGGCCGAAACTTCCCTCGGGAAGCGAGCCGAGCGCTTCGCACCGCGCGGCGAGCGCCGGGTCCGGTGTTTTCTCGTAAGGCATCAGCCAGGCGGTGGCGTCGGCATCTTTCCAGTCCTTGCCGGTGATCGACAGCATATTGGCACGCGTCATGTCGGCGAGCGCCTCCTTGACATGGCCGGCCGCCGCTTCCGCGATCTCGTCGATATAGCGCTCATGCACGCCGAGTGCGTTGGCATAGTCGACGACCTTGGCGATCTTGGCCTTGTCGAGTGAGCCGTCGATAAAGGCCATCACGGTTGCAAATTTCAGCGCGTCCTGACGCAGGGCCGGATCGCGCAGGGCGCCGGCGAGTGCGGCCGGGGATACCGGCTGCACCTTGTCGACATCGAGCGGCTGGGTGTCTCCGAAAATGTAGCGCGACGCTGCGGCCAACGCCCGCCGGTCGGCCTCGCTCAGTCGCGAATTCGTTTCGGCGACGCCGCACATCGCACCGAGTATGCTCGCTGCCTGCTGCGGGGTTGCACCGGGGATGAACGGGTTGACATCGATAAGCGGCGACATGCGGCTTCCTGGTGCGCCTCCTGTTGGACAGGCAGCCTATCACACCCATCGACGCGCGAGGCGACAAACAGCCGCAAGAGCGTGTGTCAGAACTCCACGTCGAGTTCCTCGAACTCGTCGGGCTCCTCTTTCGCCGCCGCGATCCATTCCTGCATCAGCGGCATCGTCATGATGGTCTGGCAATAGGCCGCGCAGGCCCTGTCGAGCTTCACATCGTAGGTGACGAAGCGCGAACAGACCGGCGCATACATCGCATCCGCCAGGCTCGGCGTCTTGCCGAACAGGAACGGTCCGCCATAGGCGGCGAGGCACTCGTTCCAGATCGCGGTGATGCGGTCGATGTCGGCCTGCGCGCCGGCCCAGACCTTGAAGCCGGGATAATGCGCCTTCATGTTCATCGGCAGCGCCGAGCGCAGATTGGCGAAACCGGAATGCATCTCGCCCGACACCGATCGGCAATGCGCGCGCGCCACCCGCTCCTTCGGCAGCAGCCCGGCATCCGGGTTGAGCTCGTTGAGATAGCCGCCGATCGCCAGCGTGTCCCAGACCCTGACCCCGTCATGGGTCAGTTTCGGAACCAGAAAGGAGGGCGACAGCAGCAGCAGTTCCGCCCGCACCGACGGGTCGTCGCTGTCCACCATCACGGTCTCGAAGTCCAGGCCTGCGAACTTGCACAGCAGCCAGCCGCGTAGCGACCAGGATCCGTAGTTCCGGCTGCTGATGGTCAATGTGGCTTGCGCCATCCGAAAATCTCCCGATCGGGCGCTCTGGGCGCCCGCCCACGTTGCACCGGCCCGGAAATTATCTCGCAGCGCCGGAAAAAATGCACTACGCTTTGCTGCATTGCAACAGGGGCGGCGGGGGGCCGCGTGGGAATGCTTTATCAGGTGTATCAGGCGAGTACCGACATGATGGTGCCGGTTCGCGCCCTTGCAGGTTTTGCGCTGTCGGCGCACCGTGCGGCCCCTCATCTCAACGGCGATGCGATCCGCAACCTGACCGCGGCCTATGAACTGATTTCGCGGGCGCGCCTCACCCATACCCGTCCGGACTACGGCATCCGCAGCGTCGCGGTCGGCAATCGCGAAGTCGAGGTGACCGAGGAAATCGTTCACACCACGCCCTTTGGCACCCTGCTGCGCTTTCGCAAGGATATCGACATGGCGCAGCCGCGCGTGCTGCTGGTGGCGCCGCTCTCCGGCCATTTCGCCACGCTGCTGCGCGCCACCGTGCGAACCATGCTGCCGGAGCATGACGTCTACATCACCGACTGGCACAATGCGCGCGACATACCGACGTCGGCCGGCCGGTTCGGCTTCGACGATTACGTCACCCACCTGATCGATTTCCTCGAAAAGATCGGACCGGGCGCGCACATGATCGCAGTGTGCCAGCCCTGCGTTGCAGCGCTGGTTGCCGCGGCGGTGATGGCAGAGGACGATCATCCGGCCCAGCCGCATTCGATGACGCTGATGGCGGGCCCGATCGACACCCGCGTCAACCCGACCAAGGTGAACGAACTCGCCAAGAGCAAGCCGATGTCATGGTTCGAAAAGAACCTGATCGCGCGGGTGCCGTTCCGCTATGACGGGGCGTTCCGCCGGGTCTATCCGGGCTTCGTACAGCTCGCCGCCTTCATGAGCATGAATATCGACCGCCATACCAAGGCGCATCGCGATCTCTACGACAATCTGGTCAAGGGCGAGCTGGAGAAGGCAAAGGCCACCAAGGATTTCTACGACGAATATTTCGCGGTGCTCGATCTCACCGCCGAGTTCTATATCGAGACTGTCCGGATCGTGTTTCAGGAGCACAAGCTGCCGCTCGGTCAGTTGGAATACGAGGGCCGGCCGGTCGATCCCAGGGCGATCCGGCGGACCATGCTGCTGACGGTCGAGGGCGAACGCGACGACATCTGTGCCGTCGGCCAGACTCTGGCGGCGCATGACCTTTGCACAAGCCTGCGGCCGTATCGCAAGCGTCACCATTTGCAGCCGGGCGCCGGTCATTACGGCGTGTTCAGCGGCAAGAAATGGGAGCAGCAGATCTATCCGCTGGTGCGCAACCTGATTTTGGCTGCGGAGTAGCGGAGCCGTACGATCTCGGCGGCCTGCGTGCGCACGATTGGCGCCGTTTGAAAGCGCGGCGGCAGAGCCAAAACTTTCCGCATGATCCAAACGATCCTCGTCATTGCGCCGCCTCCATCTGAGGTCGCGACTAAAAGTAATGATCTATAAGAATTGATGTATTGCGAGATTTAATTCAAAATTTACACTAAGCCTTCATGTTATTCGCAGCTGGGGTCTGAGCGGCAGGCTGACGGGCGATGTGTCGCAGCCGGACGCTGCCCGTCTCCGCCACAAGTTTGTTGGACGCGTCCCGCGCATGTTTGCACGCGGGAACGTCCGTGTGCGCGATGAAGGAGCGAGGTCCGATGAGCGAAATGACCGTGACTGGCGAAAGCGGGCCCGCGCTCCCGCGTGACGGGGGCGAACCTGGAAAGGATATCCAAACGGAACTGATCACCTTCGCGATTGGCGCCGAGCAATATGGCGTCGATATCATGGCGGTGCGCGAGATCAAGGGCTGGTCGGACATCACCCATCTGCCGAAGCAGCCCGATTATGTGCGGGGCGTACTCAATCTGCGCGGCGTCATGGTGCCGATCATCGATCTGCGCTGCCGATTTGGCGGAGGGCTGACCGAGGCGACGCCGATCCACATCGTCATCATCGTGCAGACCGGAAGTCAGCAGATCGGTCTGCTGGCAGACCGCGTCTTGGACATTGTCGCTTTCGAACAGGCGCAGGTGCGTCCGGTGCCGCGGGTATCGGGCGAGACCGCGCTGTCGTTTCTGTCGGGCCTGATCAATTGCGAGGCCGGCATGATCGCGCTGATCGATATCGACCGGTTGCTGGAGCTGGATTCGAGCGTGGGCGGAGCGGCGATTCCGGCTCAGGCCGCGTGAGGCCGCCTAAAAAGTTTCGCCTGTTCATGCGAGCGGGCGCTTCCACATCGGGCGTTAGTCAAGACTGAAATTGAATCGGCGGAGATTTACCAATGTCATTCTTTGGTCGCGGCAAAGGTCAGAACGCAGGCGGGGCCGGCTCTTTCGGGAAGGGAAATCTTGATTACCTGAAGGCAGCCATCGCCGACAATATCACCTCGGCTGTAATGATGGTCGATCGCGACTTCAATGTAACATTTGTCAACAAGCCGACCCGCGAATTGCTCGCCGCGTATGCCGACGAGTTTCGTAAGCTGTGGCCCAATTTCAACCCGGACGCCATGGTCGGAACCTGCATCGACACCTTCCATAAGAATCCGGCGCATCAGCGAAAGATGCTGGCGGACCCGTCCAAGCTACCCATGAGAACCGAAATTACCGTGGGGCCGCTCAAAATCGCGCTGCTGGTAAGTGCGTGCTTCGACAAGAAAGGAGCTTATGTCGGTAACTTGCTCGAATGGCGCAATGTGACGGAGATGCGCGTTAATGAGGGAATGCTGAGCGCGCTGAATAAGGCCCAGGCCGTGATCGAGTTCAATCTCGACGGCACCATCGTCACCGCGAACGACAATTTCCTGAAGGCCCTTGGATATTCACTGGACGAGATCAAGGGCCGGCATCACAGCATGTTCTGCGAGCCTGCTTATGCGCAGAGTGCCGAATACAAGATGTTCTGGGAGAAACTCGGCCGCGGCGAATTCGATGCCGGGCAATACAAGCGCCTTGGCAAGGGCGGCAAGGAAATCTGGATTCAGGCCAGCTACAATCCGATCCTCGACGCCAGCGGCCGGCCTTTCAAGGTGGTTAAGTTCGCCTCCGATATCACGGCCATGCGCCAGGCTGTCGAGCAGACCCGGGACGTCGTGACTGCGGCCAGGAACAGGGATCTCAGCCAGCGCATCCCGATGGCCGGAAAGACCGGCGAACTCGAATTGCTGTGCGGCGGCGTCAACGATCTGCTCGACAGCATGGCCGACATGATGAGCGAGATCAGAGCCATCTCGCAGGAAGTGTCGAGCGCTGCGGCCGAAATCTCGACCGCAACGACCGATCTGTCACAGCGCACCGAGGAGCAGGCCGCGAGCCTTGAGGAGACCTCGGCCTCGATGGAGCAGATCGCCGCGACGGTGAAGAAGAATGCCGAGAACGCCAACCATGCCAACGATCTGAGCCGCGGCACACGCGAGGTCGCGGACCGTGGCGGCGAAGTCGTCGCCGAAGCCGTGACGGCGATGTCGCGGATCGAGGAATCCTCGCGCAAGATCGCCGACATCATCTCGGTGATCGACGAGATCGCGCGGCAAACCAATCTGCTGGCGCTGAATGCCGCGGTGGAAGCGGCACGCGCAGGCGAGGCGGGCCGGGGTTTCGCGGTGGTGGCCTCGGAGGTGCGCAGCCTCGCGCAGCGCTCCTCGCAGGCGGCCAAGGACATCAAGGATCTGATTACGAATTCGTCGAGCCAGGTCCAGGACGGCGTGCAGCTCGTCAATCGCGCCGGCGCGTCGCTAAAGGACATCCTGCAGTCGATCAAGCAGGTCGCCGACATCGTGGCGGATATCGCCACCGCCTCGAACGAGCAGTCCGGCGGTATCGAGCAGGTCAACAAGGCGCTGACCCAGATGGACGAGGTCACGCAGCAGAATTCGGCGATGGTCGAACAGAACGCGGCCACGGCGCGGACGCTGGAACAGCAGGCTGCGGCGATGGACGAGAAGATCGGCGCCTACAAGCTCACCTCCGGGGCGCAGCGCGTCACGCCAATGCCGAAGCGGCCGGTACAGCACAAGCCGATCGTGAAAAAGCAGGCCGCTCCGCAGCGCGGTGCAATGCGGCAAGGCGCGGCTGCGGCCGCGATCGTCAAGGACGAGTGGGAAGAATTCTGACGCCGGCCGCGCTTCATCTGTGAAGGGCGGCCACCGGCGTTTCATTTCGAAATATCATGGGGACTTCGATGCTGAAGAGAATTGCTTTTGACGTTGGGATCGGTACCAAAATTGCGGTCACGTCCGCGCTCGCCGTATTGCTGGTTGCCTGTATCGTGGCCTCTCAGATGGTCGGCGACCGCGCCGTTCAGGCGGCGAAAGCCAATGCGGACCGCGAACAGACCATTGTCGCGGACGCGATCTATGCCGTGTCGGCGACGCGCGGCATGCAGATTGCTGTCCGGGATATCCGGCTGGGGGCGACGCCCGACGATGTTAAGCGCGCCGTCGATACCCTCGAAGCGCGGCGCAAGACCGCCGACGGCTATGCCGAGGAGGCTTTCAACCTGATCCGGCAGTCGGGCCGCAGCGGCGAGGACGCCGCGCAACTTCGTAAGGTGATTGCGGATTATTCAGCCGGCGCCAACGAAGTGGCCAAGCTGCGCATCGAGTATCTCGAGCTGATGGGCAAGGGGCAGGCGGATCAGGCAGTGGCGCTGCAAGCGCGTGCCGGCCAGATCGTGCGTGAGCGCACCTTGCCGCTGGCCCAGCAGATGGACGACATCGCTTCCAAAATGATCGAGGTGGCGCGCGAGCAGGTGCGAGCTGAGAATGCGATATTCAGCAGCACCATCGCCCGGGCCGAGCTGATCAACGAAAGTCTGGCGGCAGTGGTGGCGCTTGTTCTGATCGGCACCGCCATCTTCATGTTCTTCACGGTGATCCGGCCCCTTCGCGCTCTCACCGGTGGCATGCGCGAGCTGGCGGCCGGCAATTTCGACGTGGTTCTGCCCGGTGTCGGCCGAAAGGACGAGATCGGCGGCATCGCCGGCGCGGTCGACGAGTTCAAAATGCGGCTTGAGGAGAAAATGCGCCTTGAGGCCGAGAAGGAAGCCGAGGTCCAGCGTCGCGAACAGGCCGAGCGCGAGGAGCGGGCGCGGCGGGAGGCCGAGCAGGCGCGCATCGTGGCCGAGGTGGTCGCCGAACTTGGCCAGGGTCTCGAAAATCTCGCCAAGGGCAACCTGACCTACCGCGTCTCGAAGGAGTTTACCGCGGAATACAAGAAGATCCAGGAGGATTTCAACGGCGCCATCGAACAGCTGCAGGACACGGTGCAGCGTATCGCTTCGTCGTCGATGGAAATCCAGAACGCGGCCGCAGAAATCGCGACCGCGACCACCGACCTGTCGCAGCGCACCGAGGAGCAGGCCGCAAGCCTGGAAGAGACCTCGGCCTCGATGGAGGAGATCGCTGGTACTGTTCGTCAGAATGCGGAAAATGCGCAGCGCGCAAATGCGCTGACTCAGGAAACGCAGAACGTTGCCAGCCGCGGTGAGGCCGTCGTTGCCGAAGCGGTGACCGCGATGGCCGGCATCGAGGAGTCCTCACGCCGGATCGCGGACATTATCTCGGTGATCGACGAGATCGCCCGCCAGACCAATCTGCTGGCGCTCAATGCCGCGGTGGAGGCGGCGCGTGCGGGCGAAGCCGGCCGCGGCTTTGCGGTGGTGGCCTCCGAAGTGCGCAGCCTCGCACAGCGGTCGTCGCAGGCGGCGAAAGATATCAAGGACCTGATCGTGAACTCGTCCGGCCAGGTCGAGCACGGCGTCCAACTGGTGAACCGGGCCGGCGACTCGTTGAAGGAGATTCTGCAGTCGATTCGTGCCGTGGCCGACATCGTTGCCGACATCGCCAATGCTAGCGCCGAACAGGCCGCCGGCATCGACCAGATCAACAAGGCGTTGGCGCAGATGGACGAGGTGACGCAGCAGAACTCGGCGCTGGTCGAGGAAAACGCGGCGACCGCCAAGACCCTGGAAGACCAGTCAAGCGCCCTCGACGGGCGGGTGTCGGTGTTCCAGCTTGACACCTCTGCTGGCGGCGGAATGTCGGTTGCAGCGAGGCTGAAGCCGGCCGCTGTCCGCAAGCCGGCACCGGCCGTGCGCAGCGGCACCGCGCGTCAGATGCAGTCGGCGCTCGCCGTGGCCGTCAAACAGGACGAAGAGTTCTGAGAAAGATGGGCCGGCGCGTCCGCGCGCCGGCTTCCATGACCTAGGCCAGACAGGCCGGCGCAGTCTTTTCGTCGGTCGCGGCCAAAGCGACAAGCTTTCTTAAGCTCTTGTAAGCCTCGCTGGCCTGCCGATCGGGCTGCTCAACGAGAAATGAGAGGCCGGGCCGCGCCGTTTAGCGTGCCATTAAGACTTGTTTGGCAGCTTCGTTCCTACAACTGTACCGCGCGCCGAGCCTTGCCCGTCAGACCGGATGTGCGAGGCGGCGACGGCCGCGGTCGCCCTGGAACGGTGGATAGAGTCGGATGCCGCAAACCCTCAATGCCCTCGCAGATCAGGTGTCGCAAGCCGCCGCCGGGCGCGCCAAGGAATCCGTCAGCGCCGAATTGATCAGCTTTGCCATCGGCGAAGAGCAATACGGCGTCGACATTATGGCCGTCCGCGAGATCAAGGGATGGTCGGAGATCAACCATCTTCCCGGTCAACCCGATTATGTGCGCGGCGTTCTCAACCTGCGCGGCGTGATGGTGCCGATCATCGATCTTCGCTGCCGGTTCGGCGGCGGGCTCACGGAGGCGACGGCGTTGCATGTCGTCATCATCGTGCAGATCGAAGATCAACAGATCGGACTTCTTGCCGACCGCGTGCTCGACATCGTCGAGTTCGAGAGCGCGCAGGTGCAGCCGGTGCCGAGCGTGGTGCGAAACGGCCGTACCGAATTTCTATCCGGTTTGCTGACGGTCGAGGCCGGCATGATTGCGATGATCGATCTGTCGCATCTGCTCGATGCCGAGATCGAAGCTGAAGCGGCGTGAGACGGCTTCGCGTTAGCGCTCGATTTACCGCAGGCAGTTATCGTTCATAAACGAATCATAGCGAGGCCGGTTGCCGCGCATCCTAGAACGGGGTGTCCATGCGACGTTTTATCATGCTGGCCGCAGGAGCGGCTCTTGCGGCTCTCGGGACGGCACGCGCCGAAACCGGTGTTTCTGCGGATGCCATCGTATTTGGCCAGGCTGCGGTGCTGCAGGGGCCGGCTTCGGCGCTCGGACTTGGTATGAAGGAAGGTCTTGAAGCCGCCTTCCAGGAAGCAAACCGCAAGGGCGGGGTGCACGGACGCCAGCTCAAACTGATCAGTGTCGACGACGGTTACGAGCCGGCAAAGTCCATGGCCGCCACCCGAAAGCTGATCGAGGACGACAAGGTCTTTGCGCTGATCGGTCCGGTCGGCACCCCGACGGCCGTTGCCGCCCAGCCGATTGCGGCGGCCGCGAATGTGCCCTTCATCGGCGCGTTTACCGGCGCGAGCTTCCTGCGCAATCCCAATCTCGAAAACGTCATCAATGTGCGGGCGAGCTACGACGCGGAGACCGAAGCCTGGGTCAAGCACCTGACCGAGGATCTGAAACTGGAGAGGATCGCGATCTTTTATCAGGACGACGCCTTCGGCCGCGCCGGCTTGTCCGGCTTCGAGAAGGCGATGAAAAAGCGCGGATTGCCAATCCTTGCGGAAGGCAGCTACGAGCGCAACACCACTGCGGTCAAGACTGCGCTGCTGGCGTTGCGCAAGGCGCAGCCCGAAGCCGTCGTCATGGTCGGCGCCTACCAGCCCTGCGCCGAATTCATCAAGCTCGCGCGCTCGATCGAGTTCAGTCCGGTCTTCGTCAACATCTCGTTCGTCGGCGCGTCCGCGCTCGCCAAGGCGCTGGGCAAGGAGGGCGCGGGGGTGATCGTGAGCCAGGTCGTGCCGTTCCCTTGGGACGCCTCGACCAAGGTGATCGCGGACTACCACGCTGCGATCAAGGCGCGCGACCCGAAGGCCGAACCGGAATTCGTCTCGCTCGAAGGGTATCTGGTTGGCCGTCTCGCCATCGCTGCGCTCGAACGCGCGGGTTCTGAGCCAACGCGAGCGGGGCTGCTCAAGGCGATCAAGGAAGGCGGCGCGTTCGACATCGGCGGGCTGCAAATGTCTTTCGGTCCGAACGACAATGAGGGTCTCGATAAAGTGTTCATGACGGTGATCGCGCCGGACGGCTCGTTCAAGGCGGTCGACCGCCTGACGCAGATGTTGGCGCACTGAGATGGGTTCGGGAGCGCCTCGCATGCCAGTCCGGATGCAACGGCGCTCCTGGCCGAGACTGAGAGGGACGGAGCCTGCTCCGTCCGGAAATGCCGGTCGCGGACCGGTCGGGGGGAATGGATGAAAGTCTTTCGTGTGGTCGGCAATGTGCCGCATCTGCTTAATCCGGTGCGGCTGGCAAAAGCCGGGATCGGCGTCAAGTTGCAGCTCGCCTTCGGGGCGGTTGCGCTGATGACGGTGGTCGCCTCTGGCGTCGCCATCCTGTCGTTCCGCTCCGCAGAGCAAAGCGTCCAGAACATCGCGCAGCGCGAAGTGCCGCTGATGACCGAGGCGCTGCGGCTCTCGGTGATGTCGGGCGAGATTTCCGCGGCCGCCGCGCGCTTCGTGTCGGCCGACAATATCCGCGACCAGCGCCAGGTTGCAGCCCAGATCGAAGACCGCTCGATGCAGCTTCGCGTCCTGATCGACAAGGTGCGCGCCGGATCGAGCCGGGAAGCCTTCAGCGCCGTCGATGTCGCCGCGCGGCTCCTGGAAAACAACCTGTCCGACCTCGATACGGTGATCTCCTCGCGCTCCAACGTGCGCACCATGCTCGACCGCAAGCTCGACGAGCTGCACAGGCTGCACAATAAAATCACCGACGAAGTCACGCCGATCGTCAATGCGTCCTATGTCAGCGCCGTCAACAAGGCCGAGGACATCGGCAAGATCGGCGACCGGACGGTCAAGGCGCTGGTCGAAGACGGTGTGCAGACGATGCAGACGGTGGTGCAGATCGGCACCGAGACCAATCTGGCGACCGGCCTCTTGACGGCAGGCGCGCTGACCTCGTCGCCTGCGATTCTGGCGATGCTGGAAGACCGCTTCACCGCATCGGCCCGCCGCGCCGAGAAGCACCTCAATTCGCTGCCCAAGGTGGACCGCTACAATACGCTTCGCGAGCGCACCTCGGGACTGCTCAAGCTCGCCGATTTCAAGAAGACCGCAGCGGCCGAGAACGAAGGTGCACGTCTGCAGAACGTGTTCCGCGCTCATGAGGGGCTCGCCAATGTGCTGATCACGCTGATCGATGATCTGAATTTCGACACGGTGATGCAGGGCGAGGCGGCGGTGAAGCGGACGGGAACGCTGGTCCGCGAGCTGATCGACGATCAGCTGGTCAGCTTCCGCAACGCGCTGGAACTGAAGATCCAGACCCACCTGCTGGCGAGCCTGATCAGCGAGGGCGCGGTCGCGAAGGACCAGGCCCAGCTGAAGCCGATCGCCGACCGCTTCTCGTTCTCCGCCAACATGCTGATGCTGGCGGCGCAAAGCCTCCCCGACGAGGCGATCCGCAAGGACATCGACGCCCTGATCGAGATCGGCCAGGCCAGCGATGGCGTATTCGCGCTGCGCGGTCAGGAGCTTAGCGTCACCGCGGGGGCCGGACGGGTGATTGCCGACAACGTCAAGATTCAGAAGCAGCTCGACCAGGCCGTCTCCGGTCTGGTCAAGGAAACCGAATCCGGCATGCAGGGCGGCACCGCTGCGCTGCTGTCGGAGCTGGCCAACAGCCGGATGCTGCTGATTGGCGTCGCGGTGGGGTCACTGCTCGCCGCCTTCGGCATCGCATTCTTCTACGTGCGACGCAATCTGGTCCGGCGGCTGACCATGACGTGCGATTCCATGCAGCGACTGTCCGCCGGCGACAATGCGGTGCAAATCGCGGGCGTCAACGACAGCGATGAAATCGGCGAGATGGCACGCGCGCTGACCGTGTTCCGTGATGCCGCCATCGAAAAGGAACGCATCGAAGCACAGGCCGCGGAAGACCGCCGTATCGCCGAGGAGGAGCGCGCGCGCAACGACGCGGTGCGTGCGGAAGCGGCGCGCCAGGTGGCGCAGGTGGTCGACGGCCTCGGCCGCGGTCTCGAACGTCTGGCTCAGGGCGACCTGACCTATCGCGTTCGCGACGATTGGGCGGGCGAATACAAGAAGATCCAGAACGATTTCAACCACGCCATCGACCAGCTTCAGGATACGCTGACGGCGATCGTCGAATCGACACGCGAAGTGACGAGCGCCTCGGCCGAAATTTCCTCGAGCACGACCGATCTGTCGCAGCGCACCGAGGAGCAGGCGGCAAATCTCGAGCAGACCACCGCCTCGATGGAGGAGATCGCGGCGACGGTGAAGCAGAATGCCGAGAATGCGAAACAGGCAAACGGCCTGATGCAGGGCACCCGCGACGTCGCCAATCGCGGCGGCGAGGTGGTGTCGCACGCGGTGTCGGCGATGAGCCGCATCGAGGATGCTTCGCGCAGGATTTCCGACATTATTTCCGTCATCGACGAGATTGCGCGGCAAACCAACCTTCTGGCGCTCAATGCGGCGGTCGAAGCTGCCCGCGCGGGCGAAGCCGGCCGCGGCTTTGCGGTGGTCGCATCCGAAGTGCGCAGCCTGGCGCAGCGCTCGTCGCAGGCGGCCAAGGATATCAAGGAGCTGATCCAGAATTCATCGACGGCGGTCGGGGAGGGCGTACAACTGGTTAACCGTGCCGGCGATGCGCTCAATGAAATCCTCAAGAGCATCAACGATGTTGCGGCGATCGTCGCCGATATCGCGAGTGCCAGCGCCGAGCAGGCCGACGGCATCGATCAGATCAACAAGGCGCTCGCCCAGATGGACGAGGTGACCCAGCAGAACTCGGCACTGGTGGAGGAGAATGCCGCAACCGCCAAGACGCTGGAGCACCAGTCGCATGCGCTGGATGGCCGGGTCGCCGCCTTCCGTCTGCATGACGGCGACGAGCCGAAAGCGGCAGAGGCGGACCAGGTTGAGGACGAAGCCGAACCGGTTGCGAAGCGGCCGGTGCAGGCTCGCCCGCAGGCCCCGGTGCGCAAGCCTGCGATCCGCGGGAACGCGCGGCAGATGCAGAGCGCGCTCGCGACCGCGGTCGCCCGCGACCAATGGGACGAGTTCTGACGCCGCGAGCGGGCGACCCCGGCGGCATCAGTCAACAGCAGCGTTCAGAAAAACGCCAGCGTCCTGATCTCGATGCTTTCGCGCGGCCGCGCATCGGCAGGCGAGGTCGGATCGTCGAAGGCGGTATGCGCGCAGAACCGCGCGCGTCCGTCTTTGAGCGAGTCATAGACCTTGAAGACGATGGCCTCCTCGCGCCGTTGCAGCGGGAACCAGAACCAGCGATGGTCGGGATTGTAGCTGACGGAATAGGTTTGTCCGATCCGGTCCGGATGGCGGCGTTCGGTGACAATCAGGTCGTTCGGCGAAATGGTCTGCGCATCGCATAGCGCCAGCGGATAGGTTTCCACCGCATAGCGGATCGGGCGCCAGACCTGGATGATGGCGAAATGTCCTGCGAGCAGCGTCCCGGCTTCGTCGGGAAGAAGATCGCGCACGCGCTGCGGGCCGGACCATTCCGTATAGTCGTTGTGGACGCGGGGGACCACCTCGCGGATCTTGCGTTTTTGCCGGTCGGCATCGTCGGCGGTGCGCAGCGTATGATCGAAGATCACGACGCGTTTTGCACCGCTCTGGATTTTGATGAGATCGACGATCTCGGGATAATAAACGTCGCGGATCTGCGTGTCGTCGAAAAAGTCCGACACTGCGGTTTCGTGCCAGGCGAGCAGGAAGCCCTCGCCGTCGAGGGAGGTTTCGAGCTTGCGGCCGTTGCGGATGACGACGTTGTGCGGATCGATGGTGCCGAGCGTGCGCATTTCGGTGGAGCCGCCGCCGACCGGCTCGACCACGATCTTCTGGCCGTCGTTTTTCACGTAATTCAGCGTGGCCTCGATCGAGGCGACCTCGCGGGTCTTTGTTGCGAGCTGCGGCATGACGGTCACCCCATGTTTGCATTTTCAATGTAGAGCGCGATGCGGGTTCCGGAAAGGGGAAGCCCGGCGAGGCCTCCCGCCAGCCGCCAGGCCCGCGCAGAACGTGCAAAGCGTCTGCGAAACCCATGCGAAGGGAAAAACCTACCGCAGCGCCGCCGCGATATTGCCGCCGTCGACGGTCGTGACGTTGGCCGTGGTCTTCAGCGCCAGCGCCTGATGCAGGAAGGCCTGTGCGACGTCGTCGGCGGTGACCTCGCGGCGCAGCAGATTGCCGGCCATATAGTCGGTCTCGCTCAGGCCCCGCGCCCTGGCGCGTGCGGCGATGAAATCGTCGGTGAGCAGGCCCGAACGGATGCGGTCGGCATTGACCGCATTGGAGCGGATGCCGTCGGCGCCGTAATCGAGCGCATATTGACGGACGAGTAACAGGGTCGCCGCTTTGGGTAATCCATAAGGGCCGAAATCGGGCCCGGGATTGATCGCCTGTTTCGATGCGTTGAACAGGAGACATCCGCCGCTGCCCTGCGCCAGCATGATGCGGACCGCGTTCTGCGCCACCCGCTGATGCGCAAAGAAATTGAGCTCGAAACTCTGGCGCAGCGTTGCATCATCGACGTCGCCGATCCTGCCCTGGAACGCGGCGCCCGCATTGGACACGACGATATCGACCCCGCCGAAGGTCTCGCAGATGCGGTCGAACGCAGCCCGGACCGACACATCGTCGGTGACGTCGCAGCGGATGGAGAGCGCGCCAAGCGCCTTGGCCTTCTCGACGAGATTGGCGCTGTCGATATCGAGCAGCACCACCTCGGCGCCCGCGGCGGAAAAGGCTCTGGCCGTAGCCGAACCGATGGCGCCGGCAGCACCGGTGATCGCCGCGACCTGGCCGGCCAGCGGCGGCTCCTGCGCTCCGCCGAGCTTGGCCTGTTCCAGCGACCAATATTCCACGTCGAACATGTCGGTTTCGCCGATCGGCGTATAGCGGCCGATGGCCTCGGCCTCGGTGATCGCTTCGACCGCGGCCTCGGCCAGATCGGCGGCGATGCGCGCCGCTTTCTTCGAGCGGCCAAGACCGAACAGCCCGACGCCCGGCACGAGGATCACGCGCGGGGCCGGATCGAGCATGGTCTTGATGCCACCCGTCCGGGCGTTGTTGCGTGTGAAATACGCCGCGTATCGCTCCACGAATACGGCAGCTGTCTCGCGCGTCGTCTCGCGGAAGCGGGCGAGGTTTTCCGCGTCGGGGGCGGGCGCGATCATCGGCCAGTTCTTGGTGCGGATGGTGTGGTCCGGCGTGATCACGCCGGCGGTCGCATAGCGCGCGACCTCTTCGCCATTGACGAAATTCAAAATCGCATCGCTGGAGCGGAAGTCGAGGATCAGGTGCTTCCACGCGCCTTGCACGTGCGGATCGGGCAGGGCGACCGCACCGCGCAGGACCGGGGCGATCTCGGCCACGGTGCCCGGTTCGTTGGGCAATTGCGCGCTGACAAACACCGTCTTGCGGTTCTGCGCCAGCCGCATCTCGGCAAGCGTGACCATTTCGATCATGCGCTCATAGGCTTCGCGCGCGGTCTCGCCGAAGGTGAAAATCCCGTGCTTGTCGAGAATCAGTCCTTCGACCGCAGGATCGGCGTCGAACACATTCGCGGCCTCTTTGGCCAGCGCGAAGCCCGGCATGATATAGCGAACGAAGCCCATGCGCGGGCCATAAACCTCCTCGCAAAGCGCGCGGCTGTCCTCCTGATCGACGAGACCGAGCACCGCGGTCGCGTGCGTGTGATCGACGAAGCGATGCGGAAGGAATGCGTGCAGCAGGGTTTCGACCGACGGGTTTGGTGCCATCGGGTCGATCAGATTGACGCGCTGCAGCGCTACCATGTCCTCGTCGGACAAAGCCTCCCGCGCGCGTGCCTTTCGCAGGTTGTCGAGCCGGACGGCGGGGAGGCCTGCGGGTTCGATCTCGTCCATATCCCAGCCGGAGCCCTTCACGCACAACACGTCGGCGGGCTCACCGTTCAGGTCGACGGTCCTGGTCTTCAGCGAGGTGTTGCCGCCGCCATGCAGCACCAGCTTCGGATCGCGGCCAAGGAGGCGCGTGGTGTAGACGCGCAAGGCCAGGTCGGCCGCGATCCCGTCCGCTTCGTACCGCGACACGAGCTCGCGCGCGTCGGACTCCACCCACGCGCTCTTCATGCGGCGCTCCCGCTCGGCGCGGCCGTCAGCCGCGCATCGACCACCAACCCCTGCGCCTCGGCTTTTCGGCTTCCTGCTGGACGGCTGGTTCGCCTGTCTCGGCAGGCGCCGGCGGCGGGGCGGGCGGAGCCGGCTGCGGCGCGTAGGCCTCCTGGTCGGCTGCGGTATAGGCCGGGGGCGCCTCTCTCACGGTCGAGCGCCGGCGTACCGGCTGTTCGGTGGCGGGCTCGGGGGCCGCGGGACCGTTGACATGAGCGGGTTCGGCGGCTGCCTGAGGTGCCGTCGCGCGGTCGCCGGCCGACTGAGCATTCACCGGCTCGGGCTCGCTGCCGGTCAGGCCCTGCATCGCGCTCGGCTGGCTTTCTGCCGGTGCGTCGGCCGTGACCGCCTCCGGGGCGGTCTCCTCGTCGTCGCGTTCGAGCGAGAGACTGTCGTCCTCGCGGTCGCGACGGTTCCGGCGTCCGCCGCGGCGGCCCCGTCTGCGCCGGCGCTTCTCACCGTCGCCATTGGTCGCGGCGACGGCTTCGTCGTCCGCATCGCTCTCCGCGTCGTCGGATTCGCCTGCGGCTTCGTCGTCTGGCTGCGCCGCCTCCGGTTGCGCCGCCGCGACTTCAGCGTCTCCGGCATGGGGACGGGCTTCGCCATCGCGTCCGCGTCCCCGCCGTCCGCGCCGCCGCCTGCGCCGGCCGCCGCGATCACGCTCGTCGTCACCGGCCTCCGCAGGCTCGGCGGACGCTTCTTCGCCCTCGGTCTCGATTTCGTCGAGCACCTCGTCGGTCTCGGCTTCGTCCTCGTCTTCATAGGCGGGAATGGAATCCGGCCGGATTGTCGAGGCGATTGTCCTTGCCTGATCGAGCGACATGACCTGCTCGCCGCGGTCAACGGCGAAAGAGGGGTGACCGGTCAGGGTCGGATCGACGGTCACGGAGATCGCGATCTTGAACCGCTCCTCCAGCATGCGCAGATGCGCACGCTTGTGGTTCAGGACGTAGATCGCCACGTCCGAGCGCGAGCGCACGATGAGATTGTGCGTCGCGCCCTTCATCAGCGTTTCCTCGACCGCGCGCACCAATTGCAGCGCGACCGACGCAACCGCGCGCACATGCCCGGTGCCGCCGCAATGCGGACAGACTTCGGTTGAGCTTTCCAGCACCGACGACCGGATGCGCTGGCGCGACATTTCGAGCAGGCCGAAATGCGAGATCCGGCCGACCTGGATGCGGGCGCGGTCGCTTTTCAGCGCTTCCTTGAGCTTGCGTTCGACCGCGCGATTGTTGCGGCCTTCCTCCATATCGATGAAATCGATCACGATCAGCCCGGCGAGATCGCGCAGCCGGAGCTGGCGGGCGATTTCGGCCGCCGCCTCGATATTGGTCTTGGTCGCGGTTTCCTCGATCGAGTGCTCCCGCGTGGCACGTCCCGAATTGACGTCGATCGCGACCAGAGCCTCGGTCTGGTTGATGACAACATAACCGCCGGACTTGAGCTGGACCGTCGGCTGGAACATGGCGTCGAGCTGGGATTCGATGCCATAGCGCGCGAAAATCGGCTGGGTGTCGTGATAGGGGACCACGTTCTTCACCGCGCTCGGCATCAGCATGCGCATGAAGTCCTTGGCCTCGCGATAGGCGCTCTCGCCCTCGACCACGATCTCCTCGATATCCTTGTGATAGAGGTCGCGGATTGCGCGCTTCACCAGCGAGCCTTCCTCATAGACGAGGGTGGGCGCAGTGGATTTCAGGGTCAGATCGCGCACTGTTTCCCACAGCCGCAGCAGATATTCGAAGTCGCGCTTGATCTCGAGCTTGGTGCGCGAGGCGCCTGCGGTGCGCAGGATCACGCCCATGCCCTCCGGCACCTCGAGTTCTTCAGCGATCTCCTTCATGTGCCGACGGTCTTCGGCATTGGTGACCTTGCGGGAAATGCCGCCGCCGCGCGCCGTATTGGGCATCAGCACCGAATAGCGGCCGGCGAGGGAGAGATAGGTGGTCAGCGCGGCGCCCTTGGTGCCGCGCTCCTCCTTCACCACCTGGACCAGCATCACCTGGCGGCGCTTGATGACTTCCTGAATCTTGTAATGGCGGCGGACGCGCGGGGCGCGTTCCATCACCTCTTCGATCGCATCGCCCCCGACCGATTCGACAACCTCTTCCTCGTCCTCTTCTTCTTCCTCGTCGTCGCCATCGTCCTCGTCGCCGTCGTCAGAATCGTCGTCGGAATCGTCATTCTTGTCTTTCGCTTCGGCAGCGCCGGCTTCCTCCTCGGCCCCGTCGCCCCCGGCGTCTTCGGAATCGGCTTGGCGATCCACGGTTTCTGCGGGTTGCTCGTCCGGATGCGCAGCCAGATCCTGCGGCTTCGATTCGGCAATCGCTTCGACGATGTCGATGTCGGCAATTGCCGTCGCCTGCGCGGCGGCCGGCTCGTCCGCGGGCACAGTCGCGGTTTCGGCGGATGCTTTTGTTGCGGTCTCGGATATTGCGGTTTCGGATGCCGCGGGCTCGGTTGCTTGCGCCGGCGCGAGGTCAGGCGCGGGGTGACCGGCCGCGGCCTCGCTCTCACCATGTGCGCCGCGATCCGACTGGAGCGCATCGGCCGGCTGCAACGTGCCACCTGGCGAGCCATCCGAACGTGCCGCGGCTTCTGCTGCGGTCTCGTGGCCCCGCACCTCGTGGTCGCTCGGGATGACGGGGTGCGGCGAGGTGGCGTCGTCCGTGACCGGCCGGGGCGTTTCGCCGTCCTCATGCGCGGCGACGACGTCGCTCTTGACGACATCGCGGTGACGATTGCGCCCGGCCCCGCGGCCGCGATGGCGGCGGCCGCGTCCGCGGCGCTGCTCGGAGCGCTCGCCGCCATTTTCGTCCTCGTCGCGTTCGGCATGCCGCTCGGCCTCGAGCAGCGCCTGCCGGTCTGCGACCGGGATCTGGTAATAGTCCGGGTGAATTTCCGCGAAGGCCAGGAAGCCATGCCGGTTGCCGCCGTAATCGACGAAGGCGGCCTGCAGCGAGGGCTCTACGCGCGTAACCTTGGCCAGGTAGATGTTGCCGCGGAGCTGTTTGCGGCTTGCGCTCTCAAAGTCGAATTCCTCGACGCGATTGCCACGCAGGACGACCACCCGGGTCTCTTCCGGATGGGTCGCATCGATCAGCATTTTGTTGGACATTGAATCTTCTCTTGGCCCCGGGCGGCGCAGCGTCCGTCAGGCGGACCTCGCGCGTCGAAACGCGGCGCGGGCATGCGGGGAACAGTGAGTATGGAGAATAAGCGGGCGTTTCGATCAAGCGCGAACCGGTGCTGCGCGCGCGGACGGATCCGCCGACCTCAGACCAGCCCCTGGCTTCCACCTGCGCCATCACATCAAAACCCGCAGCGGGCGGCCGCAGCGTATCGCGCGACCGCGTTAGTCGTTCTTGCTTGCGCTTTCGCTTGCGCCGCGTTCTTGAAAACTGGCGCCGGTTCCCGCCGACCTTGCGACTCGCGCACATTAATCGTGCATTGAGTCCCAAGATACCCAAACTCGCTGACACCGGCCAATCGGACCTGCCGCCGCCTGCAACGTGGCAGGGGGTCGGACCCTGGTCCTTACGCTCGCCAGCTCTTGCGATTCCGGACCCTCATGCCGGCGCTGTCTTCGAGGCGAGCGTGCCGGTGCCTGAACGCGGCACGGCGGAACCTGTGCAAACCGTAAGCACCCGACTTCTTAGGACGCGGATGAATGGATAGCAAGCGAGCAATCGCGGTTGCTCCCGGATTTTTCTTTGTAAGCCTTTCAATTTTCAGTCTTTTTTCCAGAGCAGCTCAGCATTTTGCGAGTTCGGTATCTTAATACCGTAGACTGATGGGTTGCCATCTGCCGTTCAAGATCCGGTGACCCTGCGCGGTGCGGCGGCTTCGCCGCAGGACCGTCTTGAAAACTGCGTTAAAGTCGTGCCGTCCCTGGAGCGCTTGCTCGATGAGAACTTGTGTTCGGGAGGCGACAACGTGCAAGCAGGAGAAGAGGAATGAGCATTTTCGGAAAGATATTGTCGGCGATTGGCCTTGGTTCGGGCAGCGCGGCCGGTTCTGGCTCGGCGGCGGTGCCGGCGGGCGGCGGTGGCGGCGGCGCGGCCATGGCCCAGGTCGACGTGGAGAAGGTCGTGTCCGACCTAGCCGCGCAGAAGAAAGAGAAGCTCGACTGGAGAAAGTCGATTGTCGACCTGATGAAGGTGCTCGACCTCGATTCGAGTCTCAAAAATCGCCAGGAGCTCGCCAAGGAGCTCGGCTATACCGGCGACATGAACGATTCCGCCAAAATGAATATCTGGCTGCACAAGCAGGTCATGACCAAGCTCGCCGAGAATGGCGGCAAGGTGCCCGACAGCCTGAAGGCCTGAGCCATCCCGCCCTGCCAGGGCGCAAGCCCCCGGACGCCGCCTGCGCCGGGGGCTTGTTTTATCCTGCAATCCTTATCCTGCGGTCCCGGACGGTTTCGGCGCCGGGGTGCCGCTTGCCGCCGCCTGGCCGAGATCGAACGCGGCCTGCGCTCCGCCAACGCGCTCGATCAACGCGGCCTGGTCGGCCTTGGCCTCGCGATCGACACGCTCCGGATTGCAAATCGAACGCAGCGCCTCATCCATTCCGGCAAGCGTCCTGTGATGTCCGGGCGAGTCTGCGAGATTGATTGTCTCCTCCGGATCCTCGAGCAGATCGAACAATTCCGGCCGGTGCCGGACATAATAGTGATATTTCCAGCGACCGCGCCGCACCATATACGCCGCGGTATTCGAACCGACCGCGTGGTATTCGCTGAAGACCACCCGTCTCAGGTCGAAGGGGCGCGATGCAATGGCGTGCAGACTCTCGCCGCTGGCATCCGGCAATGCCGCAACGGGATCGAGACCCAAACTGTCGAGCAGGGTGACCGAAAGATCGATCAGGCTGACCGGCGTTGTGCAACACCAAAGCCCGACACCCCCGCCGGCGATAATCAACGGAACATCAGTGGATTTCCGGTAGAGGGTCGATTTGCCCCACTGGCCTCAGGCGCCGAGATTGTCGCCGTGATCGGAGGCATAGATGATGCGGGTCGAAGCCGTCAGGCCGGCGGCGTCGAGCGCATCCAGCAGCCGTCCGACATTATGATCGAGCCATGACACCAGCCCGTAATAGGCGGCAATGGCGGTCCTTCGCTCCTGATCGTTCCGCAACGTCGCCTCGTGGCTCCAGAAATCCTCATGCTCCTGCAGCCAGGGATGCAGGCGATAGCCCGAATTCGGGTGCAGTTTCGGCTCGGGCAGTGCGTCCAGCGGATAGCGATTGAAGAAGTGCGGCGGCGCGATCAGCGGAAAATGCGGCGCCACGAATCCGACATACAGGCACCAGGGTTCGCGGGCCGTGCGCCCGGTCGTGGACAGCCAGTCCACCGCGAGATCGGCGATCGCATGATCGTAGCGCGTATAGTCGGACTCACCCGGTCCGATATGCTCGCCCAGCATGCGCTTGCCGGCGGGGCGATGCGCGGGCAGGGGGTCGCGGATCGACGCCCAGACCATGCCGACGCCCTTGTGAAGATGCATCGGGATATGCTCGACGTCGAAACCGGTCGGCAGATTCTCCTTCTGGTAATGCAGCTTGCCGATCGATTCGACGCGAATGCCGGCCTCCTGAAGCGCATGCCCCCAGCCGCGGACGCGACCGTCATAGCCGAATGAATTGTCCCAGTACCGGCACCTGTGGACATATTGTCCGGTGGCAAAAGCCGCCCGCGCCGGCACGCAGATCGGGCTCGGCGTTACCGCATTGGTGAACATCGTGCCGCGCGCTGCCAGACGGTCCAGGTTGGGAGTCGAGACGAACGGATGGCCGGCGCAGCCCATCGCCCGCGCCTGATGCTCATCCGACATAATGACAAGCGTATTCGCCGCACGCATCGAACGGCGTCTCCTCGATGCCACGTCTACGCCATGCCGACCGGCTCCCGGAGCGGCCCTTCATCCTTGGGCCGCGACCGGATCATGTCCGTCAGCTCTGCGCGAATGCGAGCAAAACCTGGATCGGCGAAACAATTGTCGCGCTCGAAGGGGTCGCGCCCGAGATCGTAAAGCTCGCCGTCGCCGGAGCGAAGGTCGAGGGTGAGCTTGTGGGTTTTGGTCCGCACCGTGCGCAAACTGAGGGCGACGCCGGCGCGCTGCGGATGCAGTTCCCATTCGCTCAGCGCAAAATCGCGCGAACCGCGTCCTTCGATCAGCGGGCGGAGCGACCGGCCGTGCTGCGTTTGCAACGCCGGCACACCCGCGTAATCGAGGAAGGTGGCGCCGAGATCGAGGGTCGATACCGGGTCGTCGATAAGCTTGCCTTTTGGGATGCCGGGCCCGCGCACGATCAGGCCGACGCGCAGCAATCCTTCATAGGGCATCGGTCCCTTCAGGATCAGGCCGTGATCGCCGAGCCAGTCGCCGTGATCGGCGGTGAAGATCACGATGGTGTTTTCCGCGAGGCCCAGTTCGTCAAGCGCGATCAGTATGCGCCCGACATTGTGATCGATCAGCGCGACCATGCCGTAGGTGTTGGCAATGATCTCGCGCAATTGGCGGTCGCTCTGCGGCGCGATGCGGCTAAAGGATTTGCGGACGGCGGTACGCTCCGGCGCGCCCGCGGGCTCGCTTTCGAGCGCGGCGCGATGCCACCACGGCCGGTTTTCGAGATCGCGCGTGCGGTAGGGCGGCAGATCGACTGCGTCGGGGTGATGCAACCGCGACCACGGTTCCGGGCAATCGAACGGGTGGTGCGGATCGGGAAACGACACCCACAGGCAGAATGGATCGTGATGTTCGCGCTTGAGCCAGTCGATGGCGCGGTCTGCGGTCCAGGTGGTGTTGTGCCAGGCGACCGGCAATTGCGAATGCCAGCATTGTGCCGCATCCGCGGTGTCGCCGGCATTCGCGCGATACAGCGCGTTTTTCTCGTCGCCATGCCCGTCGGCATAGAACCAGCGTTCGTAATGCTGCCCGCGCGGCGGCCTTTCGGGAAGAAACCAGTTATGGCCGACCAGCATCAGTTCGACATGGGAAAAGCCCATATAGGGACCGTACCAGTCCGCCCCGAAATCGGCGGAAGATGCGACGCATTCCGGCGTACCGGTCGGTTTGAACGTGTGATAGGTCGAAAAATGCGCCTTGCCGATAAAAGCTGTGTCGTATCCGGCGCGCGCGAGCGATCCCGCAAAGCCCCGTTCGCCGGTCTCGGGTGACAGATCGATGCCGTTGTCGTGCACGCCATGCGTGAGCGGCAATTGTCCGGTCAGAATCGAGGCGCGCGCCGGCTGGCACACCACGCTCGGACAGATGCAGGCGGAAAATCGCGTGCCGTCGCGCGCCAGCGCATCGAGATGCGGTGTCTTCACCTTGCGGCCTTCGAAGCCGAAACAATCCCCGCGCTGCTGATCGGATGTGATCAGGACAATATTCGGCCGCCCGTGCGCCATGCCGGTCTCCGCATTTCAATCCCGGGAGTGTGCGGACGATTTAGTTGACTTGTCAAGCAATCGGCGGAAGGGCATATTGCTGTTGCCGCGGTTCCGGAGATTTGCGCGATGGCAAAGCTTGCCCTGGTCGAGCTGGATGACGGCGCGGACCTGCCGGTCGAGCAGTTCCTGACCTACCGTCTGCATGCGCTGCACAGCGCGCTGAACCGGCAGGCATCCGCAATTCTGGCGCGCGCGTCTGGACTTCGCTTGCCGGAGTGGCGGGTGATCGCGCTGCTCGGCACCGGCGCGACCCTTAATGCAACCAGGATCGGGCAGATTTCCGCGATCGACAAAGGCCTGCTCAGCCGCATTCTGGCCGGACTGAAGAAGCGCGGCCTGATCTCGATCGAGACCGATGCCGCCGACCGCAGGTCGAGCATGGTGGCGCTCACCGCGAAAGGGCGCGCGGTCTACGACAGGACCATTCCCCATATGCAGGCGCGCCAGCGCGCTCTGATGCAGGCGTTGAACAAGAGCGAGCAAATCGCCGTGTTTCCGATCATCGGCAAGCTGCTCAGCGCAGCGAATGAGCCGGGATAACCAGGGAGGATGACTCGATGGCCGTGCAATCGCTCAAGACCACCATGATGCTCGCGGCGTTCGCCGCAATCATCGGCGCGCCGCAGGCGTCGGCGCAAAGCTCCGACTGGCCGAAGGCCAAGCCGATCCAGTGGCTCGTCGGATTTGCGCCGGGCGGGGCCGCCGACACCATCACGCGCGCGGTGGCCGATCGCGTCTCCAAGAAGATCGGCCAGACCATCGTGATCGAGAACCGCACCGGCGGCGTCGGCGCCATCGCACTTAATGCGGTGACCTCGGCGCAGCCCGACGGCTATACGCTGATCACCATTCCCGGACCGATCCTGTACGGGCGGCCGACCCCGGCTGTCGGCACCGATCTCGATTCCGTTGCGCTGCTCGGCAAGGGCCCCATGCTTCTCGCCGGCCCGGCGAGCGCCGATATTCCGGACCTGAACGCCTTGATCGCGCGCGCGAAAGCCGATCCCGGAAAATTCAATTTCGGCACTGCGGGCAATGGCTCCTCGCAACACATCGCAGGCGAATTGTTCAACGAGAAGGCCGGCACGAAAATTACCCATATTCCGTATCGCGGCGGTGCCCAGGTGACCAACGATGTTCTGTCCGGCACGCTGCAACTGGCGGTCTCCGGCGTTGGTCCGCTGGCGCCGCATATCAAGTCCGGCAAGCTGCGCGGCTATGCGGTGACCACGGCCAAGCGCTTTCCGACGATTCCCGACGTGCCGGCGCTGGCCGAACTCGGCTTTGACGGCGTGGACCTCAGCCAATGGTTCGGGGTTGCAACGGTGAAGGGCACGCCGCCTGCAATCATCAAGCGGCTCAATGAGGAGATCAACGCGGCGCTCGCAGCGCCCGAAGTGCAGCAGCTTATGCTGGCCCAGGGACTGACGGCGGAGCTGCTCCCGGCGGACGCTTTCGCCACGATCTATGCGGCCGATAGCGCGCTTTACAAGAGCCTCGCCGACCGGTTCGGCATCAAGATCGAATAGGGGCGGTCAGTCGCCGCGCGCTTTGGCGAGGCGGATGACCTCCGCCTCCGGCGCGTCGGTCTCGGTGTCGCCAGCCTCCAACGCGCGCTTGTACCAGAGGATCAGTTCGCGGGTGAGATAGACGCCCTCATGCGCCTGCCGGTCCTTGCGCTCCACGATCGGGAAGGTGGAGAGGATGTAGCGGATGTCGTCCTCGCCGGTGACGCCGTAAAGAATGAAGTAAAGCGCATCGAGCCGCGCGCGCAGATGCCGCCGTTCGGTCTCGTTCCAGATGACCGGCGGCTTCACCGTGCCGTCGGCGTTGATATAGCCCATGTCGCGCGCAAACGGCGCCATGTCATGGGCGGTGTAGGTGAGCCGCAGCACATGGTCCTTGACGATGTCGGCTGCGGTGCGCTTACCGAAGCGGCGATGATGCATCCTCTCGACACTAACGATCGCCAACTCATCAAGGATGTATTCACTCAAATGGTTTGTTTGGACTTTTTGCCTAGCAAAGAAATCGAGACAGAACGAATTTAGATTGCCCACGCCTAGGCAGGCTAATTCGATGTTCGTCGTCAGGAGAACTGGAATGGTATGCGTCGGGGCGCATCTCGGTAGAAAAGATGCAATGACAGTCCTTTCGTTCGTGACCGACGTTACATCCTTTATGCCCAGCATCCAGTGGGCGCTCGACCGCGTCTCAATTTGAGAATCTGCAATCCAGTAGTCTGGAAGGGGAGACCACTGCGGATCCGTCAGTTCAGTTTCTGACGCCCGCGCCGGTTGTCCCTTGCGGTAGAGATTCTCTGTATTCCGGACGACGCTAGAAGCGCGATGGTTGAACATCCCAACCATCTTTCCTTCGTACACCGGGTAGTAGAGTTCTCCTCCAAATTTGAAGCGCGAGTATCCAATGGGGAATGCGTGCATCTGCTGAAGCTGCTCGATGTCTACAAAAAGGTTGGAGTCGGTAGCTCTATTAAAGAGTTGTCGGTAAAGGAGGGGAAGTTCTCTCTTGTCATGCGACCGTGAGAACATAACGGGGTTTTTAGAGTATGCGGCGCGTGTAAGAGCAAGAGCCCGCTTGGATTGAGCGATGGGAAGAAGTCCAGAATTCGGACTAATGGCAGAGATATCTTCTCTGCTCAACGAAAGAAGCTGCTTCTCTACTGGAATACGAATGTCAGTAAAGAAGCTGGCGAACGTAGCTTTCGCGTCATGGCTTCGGCCCATGACCAGGATGCAGAATTTTGTTCGTGCATCAATGTCCGGGAAAAAGCTGCCGTGAAGCCCCATTCTGTTTTCGAAATCGATCACTTCGCGGAGGAGGTTCCGAGAAACAATCCTCTCTACAAATTTGGACGATGTGTTGTGCGAAACAACTCCCAAAGGGACGAGTAAGCCAATTTTGCCAAAGCTATTGATCAGGCGAAGGCTTTGTTCGACAAATGCGAAGTGGATGAAGAATTTTCGGCCGCGAAAAAGGGAGTATTCCGATTTCGACCGCTTCAATTGCGTATCGAAGACCGCATCTGCGACCTGGAATTCAGCCCACAACTGGGTTTCGCTGGTTTGATGGGCGCGAATCAGGCGCTTGCGCTCCGAATCGGTCGAAGAGCGTGAAACAGCCGGGTCTCTATTTTCGAACCATTTGATGTGTTCAAAGTCAACTTGGTCCCATGGCGGATTGCCGATCACCGCATCGAAGCCGCCATCGGGATCGGCACTTGCCCAGTTTTTCCAGACGCCGGGAAAGGCGATCTGCCAGTGCAGGAAATGCTGTTCGGCGGCGAGCGCATGGGCGCGGGCGATCAGTCCGCCGATGACGCGGAAGTCGCGCGCGGTGCCGGCGCTGCCAAGGCCCGTAATGGCAAGCTGCTCCTCGCGGCCCTCGTCGAACAGCGACAGCGCCTCGTCGGTGAGCCCTGCGGGCCGGACCGGTTCCTGCAATCCGGCGAGCACAGCCGTCGGCGGGCCGAAGGCGCCGTCGAGCGCGGCATCGAGCGCCTTCTTCTCGTCGTCGGTGAGGTCGAGCCATTTCACCGCCTGCCAGAAATCGAGAAAGCGGCGCAGCGGCTCGGTCCGCGCCGTCACGTCGTGATAGTCGGCGGCGCTCGCCTTCACTTCGGCAATGTCGGCATCGCTGCGGCTTTCGATCAGCGCCATGCCGGCAATGGCGGCTTCCGCCGCCTGGATCGCGCCGCTGATCATCAGCGAGCCGCGCGCGGCAAGGCCGTCAAGCGCCTTGCGCACCCATTCACCGAACAGCGAGTCGCCGCATTTCAGATGATGGTCGAGCAGCGAGAGCGGCGCGCCGGCGGTGAAGGTATGAAGCCACAGCGCCACCTTGGCGAGTTCGACGGCCATCGGGTTCTTGTCGACGCCATAGACGCAGCGCTTGAGAATGGTGCGCTTGATCAGGTTCTTGTTGACCAGTTGGTCGTCACGCACCACCCATTTATGCGCATCGGCCTCGGCGCGGATGCGCTTGCGGATATCGTTTAGCCGGTTATCGAGCGGGGAGACATAGTCGCCCCATGTCACCGCTTCGCTGGCTTCGCCCATCGCCGCCGTCACGGCTTCCGCCAGATAGTCGACCAGTGAGACCAGGAAGTGGCCCGAGCCCATCGCCGGATCGACGATTTTCAGATCGAGAATGCGTTCGGCCGGATCGATCTTGCGCAAAGCCTGCAGGCGCAGTTCGACGCGCTGCTTGTCCGAAGCCAGCGCTTTCGCCTTTTCTGCGAATGCATCGAGCCGTTCCCGCACCAGCGGCCCGATGGTGCGCTCGATGATCAGCTTCACCAGTTCGTCCGGCGTGTAATAGCTGCCCGAGCCCTTGCGCGCGAAGCTGTTCAGCCGGATTTCGATGCCGCCGGGCGCGCTTTCGTTGGCGACCGGCTCGTATTCCAGCAGCCGCTCGTAGATCGAGCCCAATTGCTGCACCGACAGGTCGCGGAAATTGATGCGCACGCGCCGGCCGTCCTTGTCGGTGCGGGACAGGCGGTCGAGCAGCGGGGCGAAATAGGCGTCGGGAAGAATCGCCCGGTCGAGCAAGGCGGTCGCCGCATTCTTCTCGGAGAACAGGCCGCCGTTATAGGGCGGCACGCCGATGGAATCGTCGCCCTGATCGATGGTGACGAAGACCTCGTTGCATTCCAGTCCGAAATTCTTGCGCAGCCGGCTGAGATCGGTGCCCGCATCGAGCCGCTCGGCGACCTTGTCGCGCAAGTCGGACAGTCCGCCGTATTTCGGATCGCGCTTGGGAAGGAGATCGCGGTCTTCCGCATAGAGAAGAAACAGCAGGCGGTAGAGCATCGTCAGCGCGGCGTCGCGCAGGGTTGCGAGGTAATCGGCGGTGAGCGGTGCGGGTGCCTGCGGATCGGCACTTTTCAGTGCGCGAATGAGGTCGGGAAAGACCTCACCGAACACCACCGACGAGAGATTCTCGCGAACCCGCGCCTCCCAGTCGCGGCCCTCGGCGAGCGCGACCTGATGGAAGGTCCGGCCATCCCTGCCAGGCGAAAATGCTGCCTGTCCGAAGAACAGCAGCATCGTCTTGAGCAGGTGATCGCTCCAGTTGCGGTCACTTTGGAATAGCGGCGGCCGGACCGCGGCATTCAGTTCGCCCTGGATGCCGGGCAGTCCAAGCACCCAGCCGAGATCGATCTCGAAATACTCCTCCAGCCGCGACTTCGCGCCCTGATAATACAGGCGCCAGAACCGGCCGTTGGTCAGGATCGCCCACTGGACATTGCGTTCGGACTGAACATCCGCGCGGGAGAGGTAACGCAGGATCTGGCCGGACGGCGTTTCCTCGGCGCCGGCCCCCGAGCCGCGCTGATCAAGACCGATTTTCCAGGCCTTGGCGTCCGCGACCGCGACCGCCAACGGGTACCGATGCGCGGCGTTCTGTTTGCGGTCGGCGGCGTCGGCCTTTTCGCGCGATGCGAACAGGAGGTAGTCGGGGACGTTGGCGCGGCCTTTGACTTCCAGCCGTTCCTGGACCCAGTAGCATTGCTCCCAGCCGAGCGCATCGAGCACCGGTTTGACGATGCGCTCCTCGGTCTGCGCCTCGTTCAGGCGGGACGGATCAGCAATCTTCGCGAAAATGCCCTCAAGCTGGGCGCGGAAAGCCGCCAGGGCGGCGTCCGTGGTATCTCGCCAGGCGTGGGTTTCGCGGATGCCCTCGTTGAGGAAGTCTTCGGTGAAAAGGGTTCCCTGGGGCATATCCGGCGATTCGGCAGTGGGATGACAATGACCTGCATAGCATGGCGTCGGGCGATGCCAGCCCGCGGCAACCCGCTACTCACAAGCACCCCGTCGCGGTCCGGCCACACCCGGCGGCCGAACCGCGGCCAGGCTTTAACAGGTCATTAACTCTCCGCTTTCTACAGAGTAAGGATCGGGCGGGGGAGGGCGACGAACGTGGCCGGCCGCTTTGCGACAGCCATCTGCGCTGGGCTTCTGACGCTCGCGGGTTTCTCGCAGGCGATGGCGCAGGGCCGCGCGACTGCGCCTGCCGCGCTCCCGGTTGCGACCGATATCCGGCTCGCCGGCGACGACAGCCAGACCCGCCTGGTCATGGACGTGACCGCCTCCATCGGGGTGCGCGCCTTCACGCTCGCCGATCCCTACCGGGTGGTGGTGGATATTCCGCAGACCGTGTTCCAGCTGCCGCCAAAAACG
>NZ_JBKBVB010000032.1:0-38994 GCF_046289595.1 Pseudorhodoplanes sp. | reverse complement strand
AAGCGCGATGTCGATACGCCGCAGACTTTCCCGAATGGCTGCCATATCGCCGAAGTCGAAATCGAGCCCGAGACCGGCGAGGTGGCCGTGGTCGGCTATTATGCCGTGGACGATTGCGGCAACGTGCTCGACCACATGCTGGCGCATGGTCAGGTGCATGGCGGTATTGCGCAAGGTCTCGGACAGGCGCTGTTCGAGCACGCCGTCTATGACCGAGAGAGCGGCCAGCTCGTCACCGGCTCGTTCATGGATTACGCCATGCCGCGCGCCCACAATATGCCGTCGCTTCTGCGCGACGATTCGCATCCAGTTCCCGCCACCACCAACCCGCTCGGAGTGAAGGGCGTGGGCGAAGCCGGCACCACGGCGTCGCTTGCCGCGATCATGAATGCGATTGCCGATGCGGTCCCCGCGGCCGCGCATATGGACATGCCCGCGACCATGGAGAAGGTCTGGCGCGCCTGTCAGGGGATGGAACTGCCGCGCCCGGAGCAGGCACCGGCGTAAACTCTCGCCGTCACTCTTTGAGACATGGGTTCGGGCGTGCGACCGGCTAGAGAGCGGTTCAGTGAGAGACGGAACGAAGGGGCAGCGTGCGCCAGCAAGGCCACGCGGCACCAAGGCGACGTCGGCGCGGCTCGTTCCAGCGCGAGCAGCATTTTTTGAACCGCAGGCCCTCGCGCTGTCGGAACATCCAGACCGCGGTGGGCGAGACCGTCACCCTGCGCGCGGCAAGTTCGTCCTGCTGACCGGGCAATCAGGTGCGGCGTCTGCCCGATCCGCTCCACAATCACGTGCGGTGCGGCTCGATAACCGGCCTGCGGTGGCCACCCATCTTGCCCGGTGCAACCGATCCGGAGGTTATGGTTTTGATCCGGTAAACGGCACCCCCCGTGCGCCGCGCAATCCGCACAAGAATTCACAAACGCCTGTTTGTTACAAATCTTCGCAATCCGGGAAGGTCAAACAACCGGGGCAACGGGTGTCGTCATGTCCGAAGCTACAGGAAAGGGTGCAATGTCGCGCCTCGCGCGCTTGGTTTCGCCGCGCATCGTGCGCCGCTTCGCCCGCAAGCAAGACGGCGCGGCAGCGGTCGAGTTCGCCATGGTCGCGGCGCCGTTTCTCGCACTGGTCTTTGCCATTCTCGAAACCGCGCTGATCTTCTTCGCCGGCCAGGTGCTCGAAACCGCAACGACCGATTCTGCCCGCCTTATCATGACAGGGCAGGCGCAAAAGGGCGGCTTCAATCAGGAGCAGTTCAAACAAGAGGTCTGCAAGCGGGTCTATGGTCTGTTCGACTGCGAGGGCGGCATCAAGGTTGACGTTCGAACCTATTCGAGTTTCAGCGCGCCTGACATGTCGAAGCCGATCGACCAGAACGGCAATGTGACCTTCCAGCCCGAATATCAGCCCGGCGGCCCTGGCGACATCGTCGTGGTGCGGCTCCTTTATGAGTGGCCGGTCTGGGTTTCTCTGCTCGGCCTGAATCTTTCCGATCTCTCCGGCAACAAACGCCTGCTGATGGCGACCGCGGCATTCCGGAACGAGCCCTATCAATGAGACGCGCCATGTTCGCACGCATCGAATCCATGCTTGCCCGACTGGTCACGCGCCGCCTGTCGGAATTTACCAACGACAGGCGCGGCATGTCCGCGGTCGAATTCGCATTGCTGCTGCCGCTGATGGTCACGCTCTATCTCGGCGGTGTGGAGTTGTCGCAGGCCATCAGCATCGACCGGAAGGTCACACTCACCGCGCGGACGGTCGCGGACCTCGTCTCGCAGTTCTCGAGCATCGACACGACCAATATCAACGCCTCGCTTGGTGCCGCCAGCGCAGTGCTGGCGCCCTATCCCGATTCGAAGGCCAAGGTGACCGTGTCTGTTGTCGATATCGACGCCAATGGTGTTGCCAAGGTCAAATGGAGCAATTCGAAAAACGGCACGCCGCGAGCGGCCGGCTCTACGGTCACGATCCCTGCGGCACTGAATATCCCGTCGACCTCGCTGGTCTGGGGTGAAGTTTCGTACGATTACCAGCCGTCGATCGGCTATGTCGTCACTGGAAACCTCAATCTGCACGACCAGATTTTCATGCGGCCGCGGAAATCGGAAACCATTCCGAAGACCTGATTTCGCTGCAGCCCGTCACGGAATCGGCAGGCTGGTCGTCGACTTGATCTTCTCCATCGCAAAGCGCGACGTCACGTTCTTCAGCGGCGAAGCGGCAATCAGCTTCTTGTAGAACGCATCATAGGCCTGCATGTCGCGCACCACGACACGCAGCATATAATCGACGTCGCCAGCCATCCGGTAGAATTCCATGACCTCCGGCATGGCGCTTACCGCCTCGGCGAAGCGTCCGAGCCAGCTCTCGGAATGATCGTCGGTCTCGACCGACACGAACACCGTAATGCCGAGCCCGACCTTGTCCTGATCCACGATGGCCACGCGCCTCTGAATGACGCCGTCAGCCTCGAGGCGCTGGATGCGTTTCCAGCACGGGGTCGATGACAGGCCGACCCGCTGGCCGATCTCCGCCACGGACAGCGAGGCATCCTCCTGCAGCGTCAGCAGTATTTTCCGGTCAATGGCGTCCATATGGCACCTTGGAAATATTCTTCTAATTTCTACGAACCTGACGGCTTTATATAGAAGATTTTTCTATATGGAAGCCCGTTTTTCCGGCTGCGTTGCCAGAAGCCGCTCGACCTCGCGCCGCTCCGGGGCACCCATTCCGCCACCGAACCGGGTACATTTGATCGCCGCGGCGGCGGCGGCAAATTGCATGGCTCCCTTCGGATCGTGGCCCTCGGCCAGCGCTAGCGCGAAAGCGCCGTGAAAGACGTCGCCGGCGGCGAGTGTATCGACGACATCGACCCGGAAGGCTGGCAGGCGGCGAACCATGCCGCCTTCCAGCCAGAGCATGTCATTGGGCCCGTCGGTCACGGCCACGAAAGCGGGCGTGCACGACGTCACGCGCTCCAGCGCCGCCGCCAGCGCCTCGTTTTGCGCCGTCGCGCGCAACCCGTCCGCCGAGAACACGATATGCGTCACCGCGGTCAGCAAGTCGTCGGTCAGGCGCATCGGTCTGTCGCCGTCGAGCACGGCAATCTTGCCCGCAGCCGATGCGGCGCGCGCGATCGGCAGAGCGAATTCGGCGAAACGGTTATCGACAAGGATCGCATCGGCATCGTCGATCGTGCGAGCCGGATCGAGCGGCCGGGCCCGTTCAAGCGCCGGATCGCGGGAGCTCACAATGAGCCGCTCGCCGCTGCCGTCGACCAGGATCGAGGATTGCGACGAGCGCGCGCCGTCGATGCGAACGACATGCGAAATATCGATGCGTTCCCGCTCGAGCTGCATCAGCATGGCATCGCCAGTGAGGTCGTCCCCAGCCGGCCCGCCAAGCGGCGCAACGACGCGCGCGCGACCGCCGAGCCGGCTGATCGCAACCGCCGCATTGGCAGCGCATCCACCCAGCACCGAGAAGAAATCACGGGCACGGTTCTTGGTGCCGGGCACCGGAAACGCATCGACCTGGTACACATGATCGATCACCGCCATGCCGGCACAGACGATCAGCTTGCCCTTTGTCCCGTCACCCGAAGACACCATCGCCATGCTCCACCCATGCGCGGATGATATGATGCGCGATCGCCATGGGCGGCGGCGTCCCGAACCCGTCCGGATGCGTGCGCATGAGCATCGACGCGGCTTCGGCTCGGGAAAACCAGCGCGCGTCTTCCAGTTCGTCGTGATCGATCACGATGTCCTGCGAAATCGCCTCGGCATGACAACCGATCATGAGGGAAGACGGGAACGGCCAGGGCTGCGATGCGAAATAGCGCACCTTCCCGCAGCGGATGCCGGCCTCCTCGAAGGTCTCGCGGCGCGCGGCGTCTTCGAGGGTCTCGCCCGGCTCGACAAAGCCAGCGAGGCAAGACCACATGCCTTGTACGAAACGCGACTGGCGGCCAAGCAGACAGACGTCGCCGCGCACGGCAAGCATGATCACCACCGGATCGGTGCGGGGAAAATGCTGCGCCTTGCAGGCGACGCAATCGCGCCGCCAGCCGCCCTGCACCGCCTCGGTGCGATGACCGCAATTGCTGCAGAAGGCGCGCCGCGAATGCCAGTGCAACAGCGCCTTGGCTTCGGCAAGCGGCGCGAGGTGTCCGGCTTGTACGAGACCCTGAACAGCGATGGTCCGCAGATCGGTGACATGAAACCGCGCGTCGGCCTGCAATAGCTCGATCGCCCGCTGCGGAACCGGCAAGCCGAACCGAGCCTCAACGCCATCCAGAAGTCCGAGAAACACCCGGTCCGGCCCGCAGGGAAGCGTCGCGATCTCGCTGGCGGAAAATATCGGGTCGAACATGTCGCCGGAACGTTTCAGCACCACCGCTTCGCCGCCGATCAGATAGAAGCCGCTGTTCTCACGCGCCGTGTAGTCCCCGAGCAAGCGCGGATCGTTGCGGATATGCGCCGCGCGGTCGAGCGCGCTGTCCGCATAACCAAGATCGGGCCACGGCCCGAAACCCATCGCCTTCTGCATGTCACAACATCCCAAGCGGCGGCTTCAGGGCCTGCATGAAGCGCTCAAGCTCGGCGTCGCCGTAGGCAAGCGAGGGCACAGCGCCCCAGACCGGTTTCGGCCAGGCCTTGTCGGTCTTGCGCCGCGCGATGACATGCACATGAAGCTGCGGCACCGCATTGCCGAGGGCTGCGACATTGAGCTTGTCGCATTGGGTGACCGAGCGCAGCGCGCGGCTGGCGCGGGCGATCTCGGACATCAGTTCGGCCTGCTCGTCTTCGGCGAGATCGACGATTTCCACGATGCCGGCCCGGCGCGGCACCAGGATCAGCCAGGGATAATTTGCATCCCGGGCAATCAGGAGGCGCGACAGGGCAAGATCGCCAAGCGCGACGGTGTCGCGCGCGAGCTGCGGGGCGAGCGACCATTCATCCGAATTCATGTTTTTGTCCAAGGCATTGCGGGAAGACACAGATTAGCATTGCGGCCGCCCTTTTGCTTGCTTTCGAGGGCACAAGGGCCGATATAGCGTCTGGGAGGTTGGCGGTGGGCGAGCCACTCGCCAACCGGGTCAGGTCCGGAAGGAAGCAGCCCTAACGAGCTCCGGTTCGGGTCGCTTGTCAGCCTCCCACTCCTTTTCCGCCGTCATGAGGCGCCGGACGCCCGCCGCGCGAACCCGGAAAGGCCTGAAAACCGGAAACTTGATGAGCGAAAACCGCACCCGACCGCCGGACCAGACCGCTGCGCCATCGGCGCCGGGCGGGGCCGGTTATCGGGTTCTGGCACGGCGTTACCGCCCCTCGACCTTCGCCGACCTGATCGGCCAGGACGCCATGGTCCGCACCGTGTCGAACGCCTTCGAAACCGGGCGCATTCCGCAGGCCTGGATTCTCACCGGCGTGCGCGGGGTCGGCAAGACCACGACCGCGCGCATCCTTGCCCGGGCTCTGAATTACCAGCTCGCCGACGGCTCCATCCAGGGGCCGACCATCGACATGCCCGTCCTGGGCGAGCATTGCCAGGCGATCATCGAAAGCCGGCACATCGACGTGCACGAGATGGACGCGGCGTCGCATAACGGCGTCGACGACGTGCGCCAGATCAACGACGCGGTGCGCTACGCGCCGGTCAGCGCCCGCTACAAGGTCTATATCCTCGACGAAGTGCATATGCTGTCGACGGCGGCGTTCAATGCGCTGCTGAAGACGCTGGAAGAGCCGCCGCCGCACGCCAAGTTCATCTTCGCCACCACTGAAATCCGTAAAGTCCCGGTCACCGTCCTGTCGCGCTGCCAGCGCTTCGACCTGCGCCGCGTGGACGCCGATCTCCTGGTGCGGCACCTCTCCGGAATCGCAGAGAAGGAAAACGTCAGGGCCGAAGCCGAAGCGCTGGCGCTGATCGCGCGCGCCGCCGAGGGTTCGGTGCGCGATTCGCTGTCGTTGCTCGATCAGGCGATCGCCCATGCCGCCGGCGAAATCCGCGCCGAGGACGTGCGTCAGATGCTCGGCCTGTCGGACCGGGCCCGCGTCGTCGATCTGTTCGAAATGCTGCTGAAAGGCGACATTGCCGGCGCCCTGAAGGAGCTGCGCGACCAATACGATTCCGGCGCCGATCCGGTGATCGTTCTGTCCGACCTCGCGGAGTTCACGCATTTTGTCACGCGCGTGAAGCTCGTGCCCTCCGTCGCCGACGATTTATCGCTGAGCGAGGCCGAGCGGGTGCGCGGCAAGGCTTTCGCGGCGCAGCTTTCGATGCGCATCCTGTCGCGAACCTGGCAAATGCTGCTGAAGGGTTTGAGCGAGGTGCAGCAGGCCCCGCGCCCCGTCGCCGCAGCGGAAATGCTGCTCGTGCGCATTGCTTATGCCGCCGACCTGCCGACGCCCGACGAGGCGATCCGCGCGCTGGCCAACGGCAATCGTATCGATCAGGCCGCGATATCGGCCCCGCGAGGCAACGGCGGCTCGCCCGCTGCCGGCTTTGCTTCGCCTTCCGCCTCGGCGGCGGTGGCCGTGCCGCGGACTGAAGCATCGCGCAGCGAAGCGCCACGCGGTGCGCCACGCGCCGTTGCCGCGTCCGCGCTCAATGCCGCGCCGCGCCCGGTCGAAGCCGCCTCATCGGCTCCACCGCCGCTCAGCATCGGCAGCTTCGAGGATCTGGTGCAACTGGCGGCGGACCAGCGCGACCTGCGCGTGAAGACCGCCCTGGAGCGCGACGTGCGTCTGGTCCGTTGCGAGGACGGAAAACTCGAATTTGCGCTGGAGCCAGGGGCTTCGCAGAGTATCGTCAACGAATTGCCCGCGAAGCTGAAAGCCTGGACCGGCCGGCCGTGGGCGGTGGCGCTGTCTCGCGAACCGGGCCTTCCCACCCTGAAGGCGCAAATGGACGCGCGCGAAGCCGAATTGAAGCGCGGCGTGCGCGGCGATCCCTTGGTCCAGGCGGTGCTGGAACGCTTTCCCGGCGCGGAGATTGTGGCGGTAAGGCCGCGCGAACCGGAGCAGCCGGCGCACGATACGCACATACCGCCCGATCCGGATATGATGCCGGACGATGACGACAGCGAAGCATAGAGACCGCGAAACATAGAGCATGAAAGGTAGGACATGGCCGATTTCATGGGCATGATGAAGAAGGCGGCCGAGCTGCAATCCAAGATGCAGGAAATGCAGGCGGAGCTCGACACGGTCGAAGTCGAGGGGGCGTCCGGCGGCGGCGTGGTGAAGGTCACGCTGTCCGGCAAGGGCGACCTGAAAGGCGTCAAGATCGACGAGTCGCTTTTGAAGCCCGACGACAAGGAAATCATCGAGGATCTTCTGGTCACCGCGCATGCGGATGCGAAGAAGAAGGTCGAAACCGTGATGGCGGAAAAGATGAAGGCGCTGACCGGCGGCTTGCCTCTGCCCGGCGGATTCAAGTTGCCGTTCGGATGATAACCAGCGGCTGACAATGGCTGACGACAACTATCTGATCCGGCCCGATCCGAACGACCCGCGGCTTACCGAGCGCGTGCGCGGCGTCGATCACACCGGCGCGGAAATCGAGACCGTGGTCACCGTCGAGCGCCCGCTGACGATCTTCCTGAATGCGCAGGAGATCGTCACCGCGATGACCATCGCCGATTATCCCGACTATCTGGCGATCGGATATTTGCTCAACCAGAACATGCTGCAGCCCGACGACATCGTGACCGGCGTCGACTACGACGAGGAATTGTCCATCGTCGTGGTGCGCACCGAGCGCGAGACCGATTATGAGGAAAAGCTGAAAAAGAAGGTGCAGACCTCGGGCTGCGCGCAAGGCACAGTGTTTGGCGACCTGATGGAGGCGCTGGAGAATGTTACGCTGCCGGCAACGCCGCTGCGCACCTCGTGGCTCTATGCGCTGACTCACAAGATCAACACCACCCCTTCGCTCTACCTGGAAGCCGGCGCGATCCATGGCTGCGTGCTGGCCCAGGAAGACCGGCCGCTGGTCTATATGGAGGACGTCGGGCGCCACAATGCGGTCGACAAGATCGCGGGCTGGATGTTCCGCGAAAAGGTGCCGGCGCACGACAAGATTTTCTACACCACCGGAAGGCTCACCTCGGAGATGGTGATCAAGACCGTCCGCATGGGTATCCCCATTCTTGTTTCACGCTCGGGCTTTACCGCCTGGGGCGTCGAGCTGGCGCGCAAGGCGAACCTGACGCTGGTCGGACGCGCTCGCGGCAAGCGCTTCACGGCGCTATCCGGGCTCGACCGCATCGTGTTCGACCAGGACCTCAGCTTTGTCGAGGAGGAGAGCGCAAAGCACCGGCGCAAGGCGGCGATGCATGAGGATTGATTGTCTTCGTCATTGCCGAGACCGGGCGAGGCGAGGCAACCCGGAATGACCGAGAGAACCTTGGGCCTCATCCTCGCCGGCGGCCTCGCGCGCCGCATGGGCGGCGGAGACAAGGCGCTGATCGAGATCGGCGGCCGTGCCATCCTCGATCGCGTCATCGCGACCATGGCGCCGCAATGCGACGGCCTCCTGCTCAACGCCAATGGCGATCCGGCGCGCTTCGCCCGCTTCGGCCTGCCGGTCGTGCCCGACGATGTCCCCGACTTTGCCGGACCGCTGGCGGGTATCCTGGCGGGCCTCGACTGGGCGGCCGCGCAGCGGCCCGGCCTCGCATGGGTGGCAAGCGTGCCGGGCGATTGTCCGTTTCTTCCCGCCGATCTGGTCACGCGCCTGCATGTGGCGCGCCAGTCGGTGGGCACGCCGCTCGCCTGCGCAAAATCGGGCGACTGGCGGCATCCCGTGGCCGGCCTGTGGCCCGTCAGCCTGCGAGCCGATTTGCGCCATGCGCTGGTGAAGGAAGACCTGCACAAGATCGAAGTCTGGACCGCCCGTCACGGCATCGCCATTGCAGAATGGCCGGACCGGCCGGTCGACCCGTTTTTCAATGTCAACACGCCCGAAGATCGCGCCCGCGCCAACGCCATTGCTCTGCAAGAGCACGGCGCTCAGTCGGCTTGAACGCCGAACAAGGCTTTTCTAATATTGGTCCAATTCCAAACGGTCTTGGGAGGAGAGGACCATGAAAAGCTTCATTGCGGCCTGCGCCGCTGTCATCGTTATCGCAATTGCCGGCTGGTACGTGCTCGAGCGTTACCAGGAGCCGGTGGCTGTGGCCTTCAGCACAACCGGCGTCCGCCTCTGAGGCGTCTCAGCCGACCAGCGACGCGTAAGGCAGAAATCCGACGGTCGAGCCCCGCTCAACCGTCGTGACATTTTCGGCGAGTTCGACGAGCCCGTCCGTCTCGGTGAGCGAGGTAATGACGCCGGCGCCTTCCTGGCGGTGTCTCAGCGCCTCGATCACCCCATCGTCGGCACGACGAAGCGCCACCCGGACATATTCACGGCGGCCCTCCTTCTTGCGATAGGCAAAGCCAGCGCGCACCGGCAACGCCAGCAGCACCGGTGGATTGGCGCCGCACAGTCGCATCAGCAGCGGACGCACCACCCGCACGAAGGTCACGAAAGCGGCGGCCGGATTGCCGGGCAGCCCGACAAAGGCCGCGCTCGCATCCGGCCGCCCTGACGGGATCACACCCATGGCCACCGGCCGGCCCGGCTTGATCGCCACGCGCCAGAAGACAAGACGGCCGACCGCCTCGACCGCGTCGCGGACATAATCGGCCTCGCCGGTCGATACTCCGCCGGACGTCAGCACGACATCGTGGCCTCCGGCGGCGCGCTTCAACGCGGGCGCAAGATTCGCCGGATCGTCGCGCAGGATGCCGAGATCGGTCACGTCCGCGCCAAGGGCTTCGATCAGACCGGAGAGTAAAGTGCGGTTGGCATCGTAGAGCTGCGCGCGAGACAACGCTTCGCCGGGCTCGGCCAGTTCATCGCCGGTGGAGAATAGCGCAACGCGGATGCGGCGGCGCACCGGCAATTCGGTCAGCCCCAGCGCGGCCGCAAGCGCAACATCCGCGACCGACAGACGGCGGCCGGCCGGAAGCGCGACCGATCCCGCTTGAACATCCTCCCCGGTCAGTCTGCGATTTGCGCCCAACGCGAGACCGGGCGGCAGGATCGCAGTGTCCCCGTCCAGCTGGACATCTTCCTGCATGTACACGGTATCGGCCCCGTCAGGCATCGGGGCGCCGGTAAAGATGCGGATTGCCGTGCCGCGCGCAAGCGGAAGAGCGCTGGCGCGACCCGCGGTGATGCGCTCGGCGATGGTGACAACGGTGTCCGACTGGGCATTCAGATCGGCATGGCGGACCGCGTAACCGTCGACCGCGGAATTGTCGAAGGGCGGCAGGGCGATCGGCGCCTCGATGTCACGGGCCAGCGTGCGGCCGCGCGCCTGCGCAAGCCTCACCGTCTCGACGTCGGCGACGGGAACAATGCGCTCGTGAATGATGCGCTCGAGCTCGTCGACCGGCAGCAGGGGTCCGCTGAAGGCGAAGCAATCGTCGGAGAGCTGCGCCATCAGACCGCGTCCGCGTGCTCTTGCACCTGCTCGACCGGGATCGCTTTCGCGAGCAGGAGATCGGCGATTGCATCGATCTCGTTGAGATCGATCACCGGGACCGTTGCGTCCGGCAGTGGCGTGTCCGAAGCGATGGCGACGATCCACCGATCCAGCGGGTGCAATAACGGTTTGCCGTTTGCGGCGCGATGGATTTCGAGCTTCGGAAAGCTTTCGCGCTTGAAGCCCTCGACCAGCACCAGATCGACCTGCGACAGCTTTCCAAGCAAGGCGGGCAGCGGCGGCTCCGGCGCGCCGCGCAACTCATGCATCAGCGCCCAGCGATTGGCGGAAATTACCAGCACTTCGGTTGCGCCGGCCGAGCGATGCTCGAACGAATCCTTGCCGGGCCGGTCGACGTCGAAATTGTGATGCGCGTGCTTGAGGGTCGACACCCGGTTCCCGCGCGCGGTCAGACATGGGATGATTCTGGTCAGGAGCGTTGTCTTGCCGGAACCGCTCCAGCCGGCGAGGCCGATGATGCGCATGCCACCTTCACGCTGTATGCGTTGAACCTATTCGTCCGCGGGCCGCATGCCCAGCGCTGCGATTCGCTCTCGTATTGCTTCGTCGCGAAGCACGTCGCGGAACGCCATGACGGCCGGCCGGGTTTGCGCGCGATCCACGACGATGAAGTCGTATTCCTCAGGCGCCACCCCGATGAATGCAAGGCCGTACATCCGCGCGACCGGGGCAATGGCGAAACCCCAATCGGCACGACCCTGCGCAATCGCAGCAGCGACCGCGTTGTGGGATTTGGGCTGGTTGGCGTAACCGGGCGGGCGCGCGCCTTTCAGGGTCTGGTCCATCAGCACCCGCGTTCCCGAACCGGCATTGCGGTTCACCATCAGACAGGCCGGGTCGGCCAGCGCCGCCGCGATCGCCTCGTCCGCCGTCTTGCCTTCGAATCTCGGATCGCCCGGCCGGTACAGGAAGCCCTGTTCGCGCTGCCATCCCTTCACCAGCGAGAGGCCCGGCGCGATCAGATGCGCGTTGTAGCGTCCGCTCTCCGGGTCGATCAGATGCACCGGCGCGATATCGCATTGGCCGCGACGTGCCGCGGCAACGCCGCCAAGGCTGCCGACCGCAATGACGCGCGCGCTGAAACCGCGATCGGCAAGCGCACCGACCACCACATCGAGCGCCACGTCATGGCTTCCCATAATGACGAGATCGGGCGTGCGCGCAGCCTGCCCGATCAGCGTCACGTCGACGTCGGTATCTGCATCGAGTGCACTGGCAAGAGCATCGATCTCGATAAAGCCATCCGCTTGCGAAAAGGCCGTGACCGAGCCGGAACCCTTCGGGATCGGGAAGGCGATATTGCCATCGTCGCCGCGCACCAGCGCGACCAGAGCATATTCCTTGCGACCGAGTTCGGACGGTACGCGCGTCGGCACGCACGCCGGAATGGTGCGCGCATCCTCCGCCGGCAATCCGGCCAGCGCGCGGATCACCGGCGCAGCGAAGCTGTGGAAGGTGAAGATCGCCGAGGTCGGAAATCCCGGCAGCACGATCACCGGCTTGCCGTCCGCAACCGCGAGACAGAGCGGCTTGCCCGGCTTCAGCGCAACCCCGTGGACCAGAATGCCGGGTTCGCCGAGGGTGGAGACGATGCGGTGCGAGAGGTCGCCTGCACCCTTCGAGGTGCCGCCCGACAGCACCAGCATGTCGGCTTGCGCAAGCGCCTTGCGCATTGCTTCACCGAGAACGGTCTCGTCGTCGGGAAAAGCACCGAAGGAGAGCGCTTCGCCGCCTGCTTCCACAACCGCGGCAGCGACGATCGCCCCGTTCGAATCGTAGATGCCGGCGGCAGGCAGCGGCTCGCCCGGCGGCACCAGTTCGTCGCCGGTCGACAGCACGGCAACTTTCGGCTTGCGGACCACGTCGATCTCCGCGAGGCCGCAGGCGGCCAGCATGCCGATCTCGCGCGATCCGATCACCGCTCCCTTGCGCAAGAGGGTCTCCCCGCGCGCGATGTCGGAGCCGGCATAGCCGATGAATTGACCGGGCGCGGCGGCGCGACGCACGTCGATTGCAGGCGCCGCCGCATCGTCGATCAATTCGGTATGCTCGATCATCACCACCGCGTCCGCCCCGCGCGGCACGACGCCGCCGGTGGCCAGCGCGGTCGCAGTGCCCGGCGCGACCGCGATCTGGGGAGCGTGACCGCAGGCGATCACCTCGCGATTGAGGATCAGCCGGCGCGGTGCCGCATCGCTCGCACCCGCCGTATCGGCGGCGAGCAATGCAAAACCATCGACGCCGGATCGGTCGAAGGGCGGTACATCGATGGGCGCAGCAACGTCGTGCGCCAGCACCCGTCCCAACGCTTGCGCCAGCGGCACGGTCTCGACGCCGCACGGCGACAGATCGAGATGCTGCCGGAAGCGCCGCTTCGCCTCCTCCGGCGACACCACGTCGAGAAACTGCTCCTGCCGCGCCGCACGGCGGACCGCGTCGATCAACGCGCTTTCCGGTCTGGTAAGACGGCTCACGGCACCGGCCTCATCTCCACGACGGTCCCGGCGGGATAGCCTTCGCTTTCCGGCGGCACCAGTATCCAGCCATCCGCGCCGGCCAGCGCTTGCAGCCGCAGATAGCCGATGGCCAGCGGCTCGACCGTGTCGCCCTTGCGGCGCAGCGGCACGACTTCGGCAACGCCAATGGTGGAGGTGACTTTGGTAGCCAGCACGGCCTGCAGCGCCCCCGCTTCGGGTTCGGCCGCGCTCAAACGGTCGAGCAAAGGACGGCCGAGCACCAGCCAGCAGGCCAGCACCGCGTCGAGGCGTCCGGGGATCAGCAGCACCGGGCGGCCGTCAACTTTGCCGAAGGCGGCCGTTTCTCCCGGGCTGAGGCCAATCCCGTGGCAAGCGACATCGCCGGCGCGAGCGAGCGCAATAACCGATGTATCGCCGCGCCCCTCTCCGGTGCCGCCAATCCCGATCACTGCATCGCTATCTGCGCGGCGCAGCGCATCGTCGAGCTGGCTGCCTGTCGCGACGCTGGCGCCCGCCAAGTCGAGCACATGCGCAAGCAAGCGCATCGCAGCTTCGAGTGCGATGTCGCCGGGTCTGGCATTCACGAGGCAGATGCGCGGCCGGCGGGCCTTCACCGTTGCGATCCCCATCGCCGCGAGCACAGCAAGGTCGGTGTCGCGCAGTCGCGCGCCAGCAGTCAACAATGCGGCACCGGCCGGCGTATCCCCGCCAGCCGGCAGCACGCCTTCGCCGGGCGCAACCCCTGCCACGACCTGTAGCATCCCGCCAAGCGCAGTCACTGCATCAAGCGGCGCAACGGCGTCCGTGCCGGGCGGTATCGCGGCAAGGGCGTCGACGCGGCACGGTGGGGGCTGCAATGCCAGCGGCGCATAGGGACCGGCATCCCGCGTCGCCTCGGAATCGACAGCCCAGCCATCGCGCAACGCCAAGGCTACCGGCGGCTGTGGCCGGTCTGTGCGGATATCGGCCGCCAACACGCAGTACCGAGCCTCGTCAAGCGCGATCTCCCGCGGCGCAACGGCGTCGATGGCGTCAATCATGGCGCGGATCCCGGCAAGCGCCGTGAGCCGGCCGATCCGCTGAGAAGGGATCGTATCCACATTCATGGTTGCGTTTCTGGCGAACCCCCAATACTGGGTCAAGTCACTGAAATATTTGTCGCTTTGCAAAGCTGCCAGATGCCCGCCGGCATAGCCTGAGCCTATGGGGATGACCGAGAAGATCATCGATTTGCGCGGCTTGAAATGTCCGCTTCCCGCGTTGCGCACGCGGAAGGTGCTCAAGGGCATGGCCGCTGGCGAGGTGATCCTGGTCGAGTGCACCGATCCGCTTTCGGCCATCGACATTCCCAACCTCGTCAATCAGACCGGCGACGTGCTGGAAGGCACCGAGCGCGCGGATGAGATATTGCGGTTCCGCATCCGGAAAGCCTGAGCGCCGCAGGTCCATCGGTTGAATTTGCCGGCTTCTTCGGGAATGGTCGCGCCTGTCCGCCCGTCTCCGGAGAATACCTTGCCGGCATCCACGACCATCCCGCGCGCCTCCACCGCGCTTGCCCGTTTCACCGTGCTGGATCTGACCCGGGTCCGTGCCGGCCCGACCTGCGCGCGGCAATTCGCGGACTGGGGCGCAAATGTCATCAAGATCGAAGCGCCGGAGCGGCTTGAGGGCGGCGACCCGATCGGCGGCGCGCGGCACGGGGCGGATTTCCAGAATCTTCACCGCAACAAACGTTCGATTACACTCGACCTCAAGAGTGAGGCCGGCCGCGGTGCCTTGTTGCGGCTCGCCCAACAGGCCGATGTCGTGATCGAAAATTACCGGCCCGACGTGAAGCGGCGGCTGCGGATTGACTACCCGGACCTCAAGGCGGTCAACCCGCGCATCGTCTATGTCAGCATATCGGCCTATGGTCAGGACGGTCCCTACGAAAAGTGGCCGGGTTTCGACCAGATCGCGCAAGGCATGGGCGGGCTGATGTCGGTGACCGGATTGCCGGGACAGGGACCGGTCCGGGCCGGCGCCGCCGTTGCCGACATGGCGGCAGGACTGTTCGCGGCGATCGGCGCGCTGACCGCGCTCCTCGAACGCGAGCAATCCGGCGAGGGGCAGTATATCGAGACCTCGCTCCTGGCGGCGCAGATTTTCCTGCTCGATTTTCAGGCGGCGCGCTGGCTGATCGACAAGGAGGTGCCGGGCCAGGCCGGCAACAACCACCCGACCAGCGTGCCGACCGGCGTCTACAGGACCAGGGACGGCCATATCAACATCGCCACCACCGGCTCGCCCAGCTGGGTGCGCTTCTGCAAGGCGATCGGCGGCGAACACCTGATCGAACATCCCGATTACGCCACCAACGCGCTGCGGCTGAAAAATCGCGACGCGCTCAACGCCGATATCGAAAAGACGCTGGCGTCCGATAACAGTGCATCCTGGATCGAGCGGCTGAACGCGGCGGGTGTCGCCGCCGGTCCCATCTACACGATCGACGAGATGTTTGCGGACAAGCAGGTGCAGCATCTCGGCATCGCCACCGACATGAAGACGCCGGATCGCGGCACGCTGCAGGTGATCCGTCAGCCTTTCACGCTGTCGCGCACACAAAGCAGGATCGCGATGCCCACGCCCGAGCGTGGCGAACATACCGACGAGGTGCTCGCCGAATTCGGCTTCAGCAAGGACGAGATCGAGGCGCTAAAGAACGCGGGCGCGGTTTAGTTTTGGCCGTCATGAGTGGCCTATGCCGGGCATCCGCGTATTGAAGCAAGCAAAGACATGGATGGCCGGGTCAAGCCCGGCCATGACGGATACGGAAGGGACTGAGCAAATGACCGACAAGATGCTCTCGCGCAAGGACGGCGGGGTCGGCTACCTGATCTTCAACAATCCCGAACGGCACAATGCGGTGTCGCTCGAGATGTGGGCGGCAACGCGCGACATCCTGGAGTCGTTTCGCAACGATCCCGAGATTCGCGTCGTGGTGCTGACCGGCGCTGGCGGCAAAGCCTTTGTATCGGGGGCCGACATTTCGAAATTCGGCGCCGAGCGGTCGAGCGAGGAAGCGGTTGCGACATATAACGCCACCACCGAACAGGCGTTTTCCGGCGTGCATCAATTTCCGAAACCCACCATCGCCATGATCCGCGGCTATTGCATCGGCGGCGGCATGGCGCTGGCGACCTGCTGCGACATGCGCATCTGCACGCCCGGTTCGAAATTCGGCATTCCCGCGGCCAAGCTCGGTCTCGGCTACGACCACAAGGGTATCCGCCGGCTGATGGACGTGGTGGGCCCCTCTTTCGCCAAGGAAATCTTTTTCACGGCGCGGCAATTCGACGCCGAGGAGGCGCGGATGATGGGCTTCGTCAACCGGGTGGTGCCGGATGCCGAACTGGAGACCTACGTGAAGAACTACGGCGACACGATCGCGGGCAATGCGCCGCTCACCATCGGCGCCGCAAAATATGCGGTCAGCGAACTCCTGAAGGATGAAATCGAGCGCGACATCGACAGCGTCGCGGCTGCGGTGAAGCGCTGTTTCGACAGCAAGGATTATGTCGAGGGCCGCACCGCGTTCATGGAAAAGCGCAAGCCCGTCTTTACGGGGCAATAGCGCGTGTGTCGCTCAGCAATTTCACTTTGTGAAATGTAATCGCACAGCGACGTGGTGGCTGCGCCAGTGCAAAGCTGCTAAGACCCACGCGACGAAATTTCACCGCGTCATGCGCGGAACTTGAGCCGCGCACCCATCGCCACCCTTTGTAAGGTGGATCGCCGGGTCAAGCCGGTGATGACATCGAGTGTGAGGAAACAGGCATGTACACCGACCTTCAGCTTTACATCGACGGCGAATGGCTCAATGGCGCGGGCCGCAAGGGCGAAGAGGTGATCAACCCCGCCAGCGGCAAGTCGCTCGGCACACTGCCGCATGCCTCCAAGGCCGATCTCGATCGCGCGCTTGCCGCAGCCGACAAGGGGCTCGCGGTGTGGCGCGCCACCAGCGCCTATGAACGCGGCAAGATCATGCGCAAGGCTGCCGATCTCGTGCGCGAGCGCGTCGAGCATATCGCCCGCGTGATGGTGCAGGAACAGGGCAAGCCATTTGCCGAAGCCCGCATCGAAGTCGTCACAACCGCCGACATCATCGACTGGTTCGCCGAGGAGGGCCGCCGTGCCTACGGCCGCATCGTGCCGGGCAGAGCTAAGAATATCCGCCAGCTCGTGCTGCAGGAGCCGGTCGGCGTGGTGGCCGCCTTCACGCCATGGAATTTCCCGACGCTCACTCCGGTGCGCAAGATCGCGGGCGCGCTGGCGGCCGGCTGCTCGATCATCGTGAAGGCCTCGGAAGAGACGCCGGGCTCGTGCGTCGAGCTGGTGAAATGCTTCGCCGATGCCGGCCTGCCGCAGGGCGTGCTCAATCTCGTGTTCGGTGTGCCCGCCGAGGTGTCTGAGCATCTGATCGGCGCCGACAGCGTGAAGAAGATTTCGTTCACCGGCTCGGTGCCGGTCGGCAAACTGCTCGCCGGGCTTGCCGCGAAAGGCATGAAGCGCGCCACCATGGAGCTTGGCGGCCACTCGCCGGTCGTGGTGTTCGGCGACGCCGACCCGGAAAAGACCGCCGACACCATCGCCGCGTTCAAGTACCGCAATGCCGGACAGGTCTGCATCTCGCCGACCCGGTTCTATGTGCAGGAAGGCGTCTATGACCGCTTCCTCAAGCGCTTCACCGAGTTCGCCAACAACGTGAAGCTCGGCGACGGACTGGACAAGGATACGACCATGGGACCGCTCGCCAATGCGCGCAGGCTCGACGCCATGGAAGCGATCGTGAACGATGCCAAGAGCCGCGGCGGCAAGATCGTCACCGGTGGCAAGCGGCGCGGCAACCAGGGCTATTTCTTCGAGCCGACCGTGATCACCGACGTGCCGGACGATTCCAAGATCATGACCGAGGAGCCGTTCGGTCCGGTAGCCCCGATCGTGCCGTTCAAAAGCTTCGACGAAGTGGTGGAACGCGCCAATTCGCTGCCGTTCGGGCTCGCCTCTTATGCCTTCACCACGAACACGCAGACCGCGACCATGATCGGCGACGCGCTGCAATCCGGCATGGTCGGCGTCAACTCGGTTGCGATCTCGACGCCGGAAACGCCGTTCGGCGGCATCAAGGAATCCGGCTACGGCTCAGAGGGCGGCATCGAGGGGCTTGAGGCCTATACCAACCGCAAGTTCATCTCGCAGGGGTGAGTTCCGGGGACCGTGTGACGGGCTTCGCCATTCCATCGCCAAGGGACGCGGAGCCACCGCACTGCGCGGTCTACGCGTTGTTTCGGCGGTGTCGGCGCGGACTCCGCTCGCGCTGATTCCTCTCGAAGCAGCCGCAACGCGCGTTCGCGCAGATCAAACGAATAGGCTTGGTCGATAGATGCTGGCTACCAATGCAGCCAGCATCTTGAACTCTGTTCGCGCTGATCCGGACATCCCGTCCGGTTCAGACAAAATCAGCCACGCTCTAGCGGCAGGGATGGTATTGTCCGTCATAGCCAAGATAGAGACCGGTCGCCGGATTGAAGGACCGGTATTTCGACGAGCAATACGCAATCCAGTCGGCGCGCGCGCCATAAGCCGGCGCATAGACCACGGGAGGCGGCGGCGCGGCAGCGGCACCCGCGATTGCCGCACCGAGGGCAAGGCCGCCGATGATGCCGCCGGCGATGGCTGCGTCGCGGCCGCGATACCCGCGATAGCCGTAATGGCGGCCGCCGCGATAATAGCGTCCGCGATGTTGGACCTGCTGCACGAGCTGCTTGTCGGGAGCACCCAGGGAAGAGAGCCCGGCGGCGGCTGGCGCCGCAGAGGCGGTGGACGGTGCCAGAAATGCCGCCAGTGCCAATGCGGAAAGACCGGCTGATGCCGTCAGGAATTTCGATGCAGTCATGCTGTACGTCTCCAGATTTCAAGACATCCAGCGTGGCAAACGATTAAAGCAGCGATATGTTTCCCTGCAGGGCGAGACAATGCGACGCATCGCAGCTTGAATTTCGTCCATCTTGCGGCTCAACCGCGCAGAATTCCGCCGGTGCGCTTGCCGATTTCCGACACGATCTTGCCCGCGATCGCCTCAATCTCGGCGTCCGTCATGGTCTTCTCGCGCGGCTGAATGGTGACGGCGATCGCGATCGACTTCTTGCCGGGCTCGATGCCTTTGCCCTCGTAGACGTCGAATACGGTCACGCCGGCGATCAGCTTCTTGTCGGCATTCTGCGCGGCGCGGACCAGATCGCCGCCCTTGACGCTCTTGTCGACGATGAAGGCGAAATCGCGCGACACCGGCTGGAAGGCCGACAATTCGAGCGCAGGCTTTGCCCGCGTCGGCTTCGCCTTCGGCTCAGGAATTCGCTCAAGGATCACCTCGAAGCCGACCAGCGGGCCGTCCGCCTTCAGCGCCTCGAGGGCCCGCGGGTGCAATTCGCCGAAATGGCCGAGCACGTTCTGCGGCCCGATCTGGATGGTGCCGGAGCGGCCCGGATGAAACCACGCAGGTCCGCCCGGCACGATCTGCAGCGCCTGCATCGGCGCGCCGGCGGCAGCCAATGCCGCGAGCGCGTCAGCCTTCGCCTCGAACGCATCGGGCTCCTTGTTGCCGTTTGCCCAAAAGCGACCGCTACCGCCGGCATGCGACAGGCCGCGCCGCAATCCGGCCGCGGCGGTATATTGATCCTCGGGCCGGTCGCCCCTGAAAATCTGCCCGACCTCGAACAGCCCGACATCGGAGAGACCGCGGTCGGCGTTGCGCTGGATCGCCGCAATGAGACCGGGAAGCAGGCTCGGCCGCATATCCGACAGATCGGACGCGATCGGATTGGCCAGTGCCAGTTCCGGCTGACCGCCGCCGAACAATTCCGCTTCGGCCTTTGCGATGAAGGACCAGGTGACAGCCTCGCCGAGATTGCGTGCGGCAAGCGCCCGCTTGGCCTTGCGGGTCCGCACCTGGATCGGCGTCAGCACCGCCTTGCGCGGGGCGTCGCCGCGTTCGAACGGCGTCAGCGGCACGCGATCGACGCCGACGATCCGCACCACCTCCTCGACGATATCGGCCTTGCCCTCGACATCCGCGCGCCAGGACGGTGCCGCGATCTTCACGACCTTTCCCGAACCGGCGACGAAGAAGCCGAGACCGGTCAGGATGCGCTTCACCTCGCCGAATGGCACCTCGAGTCCGGTCAGACGCTTCACCTCGTCGACCGGAAAATCGATCGGCCGGTCCTCGGCCGGCTCGCCGCCCTTGACGACGATTTCCGACGGCTCGCCGCCGCACAGCTCGAGCACCATCTGCGTCGCCAGTTCGAGGCCCGGCACCATGAAATTCGGATCGACGCCGCGCTCGAAGCGGTAGCGTGCATCGGAGTTGATGCCGAGCTTGCGCCCGGTCTGGGCGATGTTGATCGGCTCCCAGAGCGCCGATTCGATCAGCACGTCGGTGGTGGTCTCGTCGCAGCCGGACAGTTCGCCGCCCATGATGCCGGCAAGCGATTCCACGCCCTTGTCGTCGGCGATCACACAGATCGAATCGTCGAGCGTGTAGGTCTTGCCATCGAGCGCGAGCAGTTCCTCGCCGGCCTTCGCACGCCGCACCACCAGATTGCCGTGCACCTTCTTCGCATCGAACACATGCAGCGGGCGGCCGCGGTCATAGGTCATGAAATTCGTGATATCGACCAGCGCATTGATCGGGCGCAGTCCGATCGCGGTCAGCCGCTTTTGCAGCCATTCCGGCGAGGGTCGGTTCCTGACGCCGCGCATGAGCCGCAGCGCAAAGCCCGGACAGAGCGACGGCGTGGTTCCGAAATCGAGCGTGACATCGACCGGGCAGGGGAACGCGCCCTTCACCGGCTTCGGCGTGCGCTCCAGAAACTTGCCGATACCGGTGGCGCCAAGATCGCGGGCGATGCCGGACACGCCGGTGCAGTCGGCGCGGTTCGGCGTCAGATTGATCTCGATCACCGGATCGTTGAGGCCGAGCACGTCCGCGAACGGCACGCCGACCGGCGCATCGGCCGGCATTTCGATGATCCCGGAATGGTCGTCGTTGAACGCGATCTCGGCGCCGGAAATCAGCATGCCCTGGCTTTCGACGTCGCGGATCTTGCCGACCTTCAGCGTGATGTCCTTCGACGGGATATAGGTGCCGGGCAAACCCAGCACGGCCTTCATGCCGCCCCGCGCATTCGGCGCGCCGCAGACGATCTGCAGCGGTTTGCCCTCGCCGGTATTGACCATGCACACGCGCAGCCGGTCGGCATTCGGATGTTGCACGGCGGAGATCACTTCGACGACCTTGAAGGGTGCGTATTTCTCCGCCGGATTCTCGATCTTCTCGACCTCAAGTCCGATCATGGTGAGCTTGTCGGCGATTTCCGGCAGGCTCGCGTCGGTGTCGAGATGCTCTTTGAGCCAGGAGAGGGTGAATTTCATGGGGTTATCTTTCGGATTGCGCTGGCGCGCTCCCTTCCACCGCAAGCGGGGGAAGGGACCAGGAGGCGGCATCGGCGAGAACGAACTTCATGCGCGATCTCGTAATTGCCTATGACCAGATCAGCATGATCGGAAAGCTGATAAACACGAGGATCGTGAAATAAATCGTGGCCTGATTGCACAGCCTGTAAAGCTCGTGCTTGATGATCAGTTCGCGCTCGATATGCGAGCCTTTCAGTTCTGCCGCCGCCCTGACCGCGAGGCAGCGCAGGCAGCCGACTGCGATCGCCAGATAGACGATAATCTCGCAGACGATCACGACCTCCTCGATGCGATGCTGCGCAAGGAGTGGCGCAACGATGCCGAGCCCGGCGATCATCATCGATACATGCGTCAGGAGGCCGGAGGCTTTCGCATCCAGCGATTGAAACGCGGCGAAAGTGGCTTCGGTGCGGCCAGTGTTCCAGCCCGCCAGAAGCTGCGCGTATGAAGCGGTCGTCGCGTCGTCCAACCGGTTGGTGAACGCGGCAATGAGGCCGGCGATTCCTTCCTTCGGTATCCCGGAATCGGCCATCGTCAGCTGCTCAATCCTCCCGCCAGCGTCGGGAAATCGAGGGGCCGGAAGCCGTAATGCGAAATCCAGCGCATGTCGGCCTCGAAGAACGGGCGCAGATCGGGCATGCCGTATTTCAGCATGGCGATGCGGTCGATTCCCATGCCCCAGGCAAAGCCCTGATATTCGTCGGGATCGAGCCCGCAATTCCTCAGCACATTCGGATGCACCATGCCGCAGCCAAGGATCTCGAGCCAGTCCTCGCCCTCGCCGAACCGGATCTCGCCCTTGTCGCGCCTGCACTGGATGTCGACTTCGAGCGAAGGCTCGGTGAACGGAAAGAAGGACGGCCGGAACCGCATTTTGACGTTATCGACTTCGAAGAACGCCTTGCAGAACTCGGCGAGAATCCATTTCAGATGGCCGAGATGCGAACCCTTGTCGATCACCAGACCCTCGACCTGATGAAACATCGGCGTGTGGGTCTGATCGCTGTCGCTTCGATAGGTGCGGCCGGGGATGATGACGCGGATCGGCGGCTTTTGCGCCAGCATGGTGCGCACCTGCACCGGCGAGGTGTGGGTGCGCAGCAGCAGCCGCGAACCGTCGGGCTTGGGGTTGAAATAGAACGTGTCGTGCATCTCCCTGGCCGGATGGCCTTCGGGAAAGTTCAGCTTGGTGAAGTTGTAATCGTCGGTCTCGATGTCCGGGCCCTCCGCGACGGCGAAGCCCATATCGGCGAAAATCGCAGTGAGTTCGTCGATGACCTGCGAGATCGGGTGAATGCGGCCGGTTTCCGCCGGGCTTTCGCGAACCGGGAGCGTGACATCGAGCGTTTCGGTGTTGAGACGGGCGTCGAGCGCGGCGTTTTTCAGGGCGTCGCGGCGTGCTGCAAGGGCCGCGTTCACCGCGTCCTTCAGGCCGTTGATGGCGGGCCCCTTGGCTTTGCGCTCGTCGGGCGTCATCGTGCCGAGCGTTTTCAAAAGCGCGGAGACCGATCCGCTCTTGCCGAGCGCGGCGACGCGCACCGCTTCCAGAGCGGCTTCGTCGGAGGCCGCGGCAATGTCTTGCAGGATCGTCGATTCGAGTTGAGCGATATCGGACATGATGCACGCCTGTTTCATCCGTCATGCCCGGCCTTGTGCCGGGCATCCACGTCTTGAAAGACTTGAAGGCGTGGATGGCCGGGACAAGCCCGGCCATGACAACAGCTAAACGGCTGCCTGAGCCGGCAGGGCAGCCTTGACCTTCTGGACGATGACCTCGAACGCCGCAGGCTCGCGGATGGCGAGGTCCGACAGCACCTTGCGGTCGATCTCGAGGCCGGACTTGTTCAGGCCGTCGATGAAGCGGCTATAGGTCAGACCGAACGGACGCACCGCGGCATTCAGGCGCTGGATCCACAGCGCGCGGAAGGTGCGCTTCCTCCGCTTGCGGTCGCGATAGGCGTATTGGTTGGCCTTCTCCACCGCCTGTTTGGCGATGCGGATGGTGTTCTTGCGGCGGCCGTAAAAGCCCTTGGCGGCCTTCAGAACCTTCTTGTGCTTGGCGTGGGACGTGACGCCCCGTTTGACGCGGGCCATGACTGATCTCCTGAAGCGAAAAAACTGTAAGCAGAAACCTAGAAAGGCAGGCTGCGTGCGGCGCTCAGCCGTTCGGCATCCAGTATTTCTTGATGTTCTCGCCGTCCGATTTGAACAGGACGCGCGTGCCGCGAAGGTTGCGGATCTGCTTGGTGGTTCGCTTGATCATGCCGTGGCGCTTGCCGGCCTGGGCGGAAACCACCTTCCCCGAGCCGGTAATCTTGAAGCGCTTTTTGGCGCCTGACTTGGTCTTCAGTTTGGGCATTTGGCTCTCCTGATACGGCTCTGACGTTCGGCAAAAGCCGTCCGTCTGCCGGGAATGGCTCGAAACGAGCGCGTTTGCTGATTGAGCAAGTGTCGCCGCCACGGCAGCCCTTACCAGCCGGGCGGCGAGCGGGCGGGGTTATGGCAGAGGATCGGCAAATTGACAACAGGTCTCACCGCTTCGCCGGGTTCGCCGCAGCCTCACGTCCCGGCGTGAGGGCGGGTGTAGGTATCAAGACACCACCATGACGGGCGTCTTTGACCTGTTACCCGCTCGTGTTAAGGAACATTCATCTTCAACAAACGCGAGGCGCGGCGCAGAGGCCCTGTTTGGGCGCGCACTGCTTTTCACTGAACGACAAAGGGGCGATCCTGATGGCGACCAAGGCATTTTCTGACGTCAACGAGGCCAAGGCCAATTTCGACCACATCTATATCGAGAAGGATCCCCGGCAGTATTTCAACTATCTCGGCCAGCTCGACTACATCATCCCGCATCTGGCGCAGCCGGTCTTCGACCAGTTGATCCGCGCCCGCGCTGCGACCCAGGACAGGCCCGTGACCGTTCTGGATCTTGGCTCGTCCTACGGACTGAACGGCGCGCTGATGAAATATGCGGTCGGCTACGACGCCCTGCGGGACCGCTATACCGCGCCGGCGCTGCAGGCCTTGCCGAGCGAACAGATGCTGGACCTCGACCGCGCCTTCTACCGTTCCTGGCCGCGCGATCCGAATGTGCGGGTGATCGGCCTCGACATCTCGCAGAACGCAATCTCGTATGCGCAGGCCAGCGGCGCCGTCGACCGCGGTTTCTGCGCCGATCTCGAGGCCGGCGACCCCGATCCCGATGCGGCCGCCGCCATTGCCGATACCGACATCATCGTGTCGACCGGCTGCGTGGGTTACGTCACCTCGCGCACCTTCGAGCGTGTCATCGCCCTGGCCCGCAGGGGACAGCCGGCCTGGGTGGCGTCGTTCGTGCTGCGCATGTTTCCCTATGACGGCATCGCAAAAACGCTGTCGGATTACGGGCTGGTGACCGAGAAATTCGAAGGCGCCAGTTTCGTGCAGCGGCGCTTTGCGGATCGCGGCGAGATGGAAGCGGCGATCGCCGCGGTCGAAGCGCTCGGCATCGATACGCGCGGACACGAGACCGAAGGCGTCTATGTCGCCGATCTTTACGTCTCGCGCCCGCCCGAGGCCATCGAGCAGCTGCCGATCCAGAAACTGGTGAATGTGGTCAGCGGCGCCAACAAGCCCTGGACCATCGGGACCAATGTGCTGGGCCGGCATGGCGAGACGGCGTTGCAGCGCGCGCGCAAGGCGGGGCGCAAGCGCACTCTCGCTCCGGTGATCTGACCGGCGGCACATGAAGGCGCCGCGTCAGCGCGGCGCAAGGATCATGATCATCTGGCGGCCTTCGAACCGCGCATCCATCTCGACCTTGGCAAGCGTGGCAAGGTCGGCCTTGACGCGATCCAGGAGCTGCGTGCCCAGTTCCTGATGGGCCATCTCGCGGCCGCGGAAGCGCAGCGTCACCTTGACCTTGTCGCCTTCCTCGAAGAAGCGCTTCATCGAGCGCATCTTCACGTCATAGTCGTGATCGTCGATCATCGGCCGCAGCTTGATCTCCTTGACCTCGACGACTTTCTGTTTCTTGCGGGCTTCGGCAGCCTTCTTCTGCGCCTGGAACTTGTACTTGCCATAATCCAGGATCTTGCAAACCGGCGGCGTTGCGTTTGGAGAAATCTCGACGAGGTCGAGCCCGGCTTCGGATGCCTTTGCGAGCGCCTCCTGAATCGGAACCGTGCCGAGATTGGTTCCGGCCTGGTCGATCAGCTGAACCTCGCGAATGCGGATTTCCTCGTTGACGCGCGGACCGTCCTTCTGGACGGGGGGCGCGGCTTTCATGGGACGGCGAATGGATGATCTCCCTTGTTGTTGCAGTGAGGTCGTGACCAGAGGTGCGCATTCAAGGCGAAAGGGCCGCAGCGGCCATTGCCAAGCGTCCGCCCGGTTCACGAGCCGCGCAAAGATCGGGACAAATCCGGCACAAGTCAACGGCCACCCGGCCAAATCCCGCGCAATCCCGCAGATTTGAGCCGAAAGCGGTATCGCTGCGCTCACCCCTTGCCGCGCACCAGGCCGGCATAGAGCCGCAGCATCTGGTCGGTGACAGCCGGTTGATTGAAGTGCTCGGCGACCCATTGGCGGCCGCGCGCGCCGATTGCCGTTTGCTGGGCGGCGGGCATGGAGAAGAAGCGGACCAGGGCCGCGGCGAGCGCGGCGTCATCCCCGGCCGGAACGCGCAGCCCGGTGATCTTGTCCTCGGGAACAAGGGGTGGCGCCAGCACGGCATCGGGGCCTGCGCCGAGGTCGGACGCGATCACCGGCCGCTCCATGGCTTGCGCTTCCAGAATGGTGCGCTGCAGGCCTTCGGTCTGGATCGCCGCCGAGACCACGACAGAGGCCGCGGCATAGCCGGCCGGCATGTCGTCGATCGGGCCGATCAACCGCACCACGTCGGTCAGGTCGCCGGCCAGAACCTGGTCCCAGACTTCGCCCGCGTAACTCGTATGGCCGCCGGTTTCGCCGACAAAGACGAAGACGAAATCCTTCAGCCCCATGTCCTTGAGCCGGCGCGCAGCCTGAACCGCGACATGGTGCCCCTTGCGGCGCAGCATGCGCCCGACCACCAGCACCACCTTTTCCGATGGCGTCACCCCGAAAATCCGGCGCACGGCCTCAAGGCGCTCGGAGGTGATGAGCGAGGGGTCGAACAGCGCAAGATCGACGCTGGCCGGGACGACATGGATGCGTTCGGGGGGCACGCGATAGCGATCGCCGATCAGTTCGGCGAGCTGGTCGCTGACGGTGACGATCCGGTCGCCGCGCGCCATCACGCTGTTGTAGAGGCGTTTGAACGCGTTCTGCTCGCGGAAGCCCTTGTACCAGCTGGTGACGAACGGCACGCCGGTCAGCTTCGCAGCAACAAGCGCGCTCCATGCCGGAGCGCGGCCATGGGCATGAACGATGTCGCAATGCCGGCTGCGCACGATGCGCGCGATCGCCGCAGCATTCTTCGCCATCACCGCCGGATTCTTGCTCGCAACATCGGCGTACAAAAACTCGCCACCGGCTGACGTCACCCGCGATTCGAGGCGGCCGCCCTTGGACATGACGATGGTGCGGTGCCCCCCTGCAGCCAACGTCCGGACCAGATCGACGGCGCCCATTTCGGCGGCTCCGGCCTGCAATGTCGGCACGACGATCAGCACGGTGAGTGGGCGAAGTTGCGTCACGACATTGCGGGCCTGCACGGCCGTCGGCACGCTCGTCTCGTCTGCAGGGCGAATCTTGCGTGCGGCCGAACCGGAATTCACACTTTACCTCTTCGACATGCCAAGCAGTATCAGAACTGCAAAGACCTGATGACAGACATTTTGCGTACGCAAAACCGGGCCGGACAAAGCGAACTCTTAGGCTTTGTCGAGCCGCGAGGCAAACCGGTTGCAGGATATCGTCGCCCGGTGCGAGGCTGCATCCCGCTTTGCGGCGAAAGAATGATTGGAGACCGGGATTGGCGATGAGTGACGTAGAATTGACTGCAATAGAGGTGGGTGAGGGTGGTGACCGCCGGGCCATCGCGGTACGGCGGCGATCCGGACGTTGGCCCGCCCTGATGTGGCTCGGCGGGTTCAAGTCCGACATGAAAGGCACCAAGGCAGAGGCGATCGACCGGTTTGCAGCGGAGCAAGGCCGCGCCTGTATCCGGTTCGATTATTCCGGCCACGGCGAATCAGGCGGCAGCTTTGCCGATGGCACGATCGGCCGCTGGCTTGAGGAAAGCCGCGCGGTTTTCTCGCAATTCTGCGACGGACCGACGATCGCTATCGGTTCCTCGATGGGCGGCTGGATTTCCCTGCTGCTGGCGCGCGACATCCGCGAGGGGCGCGTGACGGGACACGGCTCGCTCGCGGGTCTGGTTCTGGTCGCTCCTGCAGTGGACTTCACCGAAGTGCTGATGTGGGAGCGATTTCCGCCGGACATCAAAAGGCAGATCGAGACCACGGGCTCGTGGCAGCGGCCGTCCGAATATTCCGACGCGCCCTATCTCATCACCCGCCGATTGATCGAGGACGGCCGCAATCACCTGCTGCTCGGCGGACTGATCGAAACCGGTTGCCCGGTGCGGATCCTGCAAGGGGTGAAGGATGAAGATGTGCCGTGGGAGCACGCGGTATCGCTGGTGTCGCGGATCGCCCGCGACGATGTGGTGCTGACGCTTGTGAAGGACGGCGATCACCGGCTGTCGCGGCCGGAAGACATCGAGCGGCTGCTGGCCGCGGTCGGTGAATTCAGTTAAAGCAATGGCACACTCTCTCCGCTCATTCCTGCGAAAGCGGGAATCCAGCGCGCTTGGCTCGGGGTTTCCGCCTGCGCGGGGACGAGCGGGATACGGCACAGGCAACGCAAGATGAACTATCACACGATCCAGGTTGAGACCCATGGCCGTGTCGGACTGATCCGGCTGCACCGGCCGCAGGCGCTGAATGCGCTCAACGCCGAGCTGGCCGGCGAACTGAATGCGGCCATCGCCGCGTTCGAAGCCGACGACGGCATCGGCTGCATCGTCATCACCGGATCGGACAAGGCGTTCGCCGCCGGCGCCGATATCAAGGAGATGGCCGGCAAGAGCTACATGGATACATTCATGGGCAATTTCGCCGCCGGCTGGGATGCGGCGGCGCGGGCCCGCAAGCCGGTGGTCGCTGCGGTCGCGGGTTTCGCACTTGGCGGCGGCTGCGAACTTGCCATGCAATGCGACATCATCATCGCTGCCGACAATGCGAAATTCGGCCAGCCCGAGATCAAGCTCGGCGTCATTCCCGGCATCGGCGGCACCCAGCGCCTCACCCGCGCCATCGGCAAGGCCAAGGCCATGGACATGACGCTGACCGGCCGGATGATGGATGCAGAGGAAGCGGAGCGCTCCGGTCTTGTTGCGCGGGTGGTACCGCTTGCCTCGCTGATGGACGAGACGATGAAGATCGCCACTGCCATCGCCTCGATGTCGCTGCCCGCCGTCATGATGGCAAAAGAGGCAGTCAACCGCGCGTTCGAAACCACGCTCGCCGAAGGCGTGCTGTTCGAACGCCGCCTCTTTCACTCGCTGTTCGCGACCAGGGATCAGAAGGAAGGCATGGCGGCGTTCGTCGAAAAGCGCCCGGCGAAATTCGAGCACAAGTAGCTGCCAGTCATTCCGCGGCGCATGCGCGGCGCGCGAACCTGCAATCCATTTCACATGCGTGACGTGTGCTGCCGGTTTCCGCGTTCACGCGCCAACCCAAGTCGGCTATGGCCGACTTGGGCAGGTGCAGTGCCGATCTCGGGTAAACCCGAGATCGGATGGCGTGCCCCGGCATGACGGTTCACATGCGCACGCAGATCACCCGCACCAAGGCGTTCTTCGCCGTATCCTTGTCGCCGGTGCCGGAAAGCGCTGCGACGCCGGCTTTGTCCAGAAAGCTGCGGATGGTCGCGGTGGGAACGAACGAGGCTTGCGCCGCGCCGGCGGCGGGACCAGCGACGGATGCCGTCGATAGGTCGACCATGCCGGCAAGACGGCCCTCGCCGTCGACCGCAGCGCCGCCGACAAAGCCGCGGGCCGGTTGCGCATCGAGCAGCACGCGCCCGCCGTCGATCCCCTGCAGGCGGGCGGGCAGGGTCGACACCTCGCGTGCGCCGTCCTGCGCTTGTGGCTCGGAAATGCCGATCAGCGTCAGTTCGACGCCGCTCGGCGGTGCGGTGGACAGCGGCAGCGGTTTCAGATTGCGCGCGCCTGCGACGCGGATCAGCGCGAGGTCGGTCGCCGCTTCCTCGGCCATGCGGTCGGCAGGGCCGAGACCGGCGACGATGATGCCGCGGCAATCCTGCGTCAGTTGCCGCTCGGTCAGCACATGGCCGTCGCGGCTGACCACGATGCCGGAGCCGTAGTCGACGCGGCGTGCCGAGGATGCCGTCGCCGGGTCGCCGAATGGCAGATACGAGCTGACGACAATGTCCACCAGCGGCAGCATGATGGTTTCCAGTGCCTGATCGAACAGAATGGTCAGCCCGCGCGCCTCGTTGTCCTTGAAGTAGACCCGCACGTGGAACTTCTTCAGGCCCTGCATGCCGGACAGCGAGAACGCGTTGGCCTGCATCGAATGGCTCTCGACGCGCCGGCCCGCGGGCCGCTTCTTCATTTCCTCGAACAATTCCTCCAGCGAGGAGCCCGCCATCTTCTCGCGGAAGGTTTCGATCTGGACCTCGCCGCGCCCGGACGACCAGCGTGTGCCGATGGTGCCGACCTCGGTGTTGGAAACGATTTTGGCCGGAATGCCGAGCCGTACGCCGGGGGTCGCTGTGTCCTCGACCAGCTGCCAGCCGTGATACTCTTTGCGGCTGCGCATCGAATTGGCGAGCGTCTGACGCTGCTCTGCCGTCAGGATGCCGGTCTCCTCGTATTTGTTGCGGCGCTGGAAGGTCCGGACCGCCGCGATGGCGCGATCGCCGAAATCAGGGTCCACCGAACCCGACAAATCGCCGGTCCAGATCAAGTCCGACTGGATCGCGATACGCTCGGCAACAGGCATGGCCGCATACGCCGCTCTCTGTGCGGGCGTCGCGGCAACCGCGGCGGGCGCTGCCGGCCTGTCCCTGGCGGCATTCTTCTTGGCGGGGGCATTCTTGGCTGGCTTGGTCTTGGCTGCCGGCTGATTTGCCGGCGTCTGCGCCTGAGACGCGACCGGCGGTCCAAGCGCGAGCGCGGTCACGATAAGCCACGCAACTTTATGCATGTCAGCCAGTACCCCCCAGCCGCCCCTCAAGTCCCGGATACGGCACTATGATGCGCGGGCCGTGAGCTGTTGCGCAAGGACTTGACGGCCTGTGCGGCAGTTGTTGCAAGATCGGTGTGGCTTACGGGCAAGGATCGGGAGCAAGGCCGTGCTGAGCCGGGAGGAACTGGAGCGTTATGCCCGCCACATCGTCTTGCGCGATGTCGGCGGTCCCGGGCAGGCCGCGCTCAAGAAAGCGCGGGTGCTGGTGATCGGCGCCGGCGGGCTCGGTGCGCCGGTGTTGTACTATCTGGCCGCGGCCGGAGTCGGCACGCTCGGCATTGTCGACGACGACCTCGTGTCGCTGTCGAATTTGCAGCGCCAGGTCGTGCACTCGACGGCCGATATTGGCGATTTCAAAGTCGAGTCTGCCGCCGCAGCCATCGGCCGCCTCAACCCGCATGTCGCGGTCGAGCGCCATCCGACACGGATCGCCCCGGGCAATGCGCTGGAATTGATTGCGCGCTACGATCTGGTGATCGACGGCTGCGACAATTTCGCGACCCGCTATCTTGTCTCCGACGCCTGCTATCTCGCGAGGAAGCCGCTGATCACCGGCGCGCTCGGTCCATTCGATGCGGCGATCACCACCTTGCGCGCCCACGAGCGTACCCCGCAAGGCGAGCCCAACCCGACCTATCGCTGCCTGTTTCCGGAGCCGCCGCCGCCGGGGTCGATCCCGGCCTGTTCTGAAGCCGGCATCCTTGGTGCATTGCCCGGCATTGCCGGCTCGATGATGGCGCTTGAGGCGATCCGCGAAATCGTCGGCTTCGGCGAGGGGCTGGTTGGGCGGCTCCTGATGATCGATGCGCGCGCGATGCGCTTCGAAACGCTGAGCTATGCCTGGGATCCGCACAATCCGCTATCGGGCGAGCGGCCGACGATCCTGGATCTATCGGCTCACATGTGAGCCGCTATTCTGCGGGCTTGGTCCAGCTTGCGACCGTAACCGCGCCGCGCATCACCGACCATTTGGTATCGTCGCTGGTATTGGGAACGAGGCGATAGCAATTGGCCGGCGATCCCTGTTTCCAGGAGGTGCAGAAGCCCTCCTTGACCACGCGCCAGGTTCCCTGGGTCTTTTCGCCGTGTTCGCCCGCCTTCCTGATCGGCTCCCGCGTCGCCTTGCCGTCCGGGGTGAACACCATGGTGAAGCGCTGCCGCGTCGTGGACGTGGCGACGAACGGCTTGCCGTTGAAGAACATCGCCTTGATCTGGTCGCCAGTCAGCGCCTGTGCCTGAGCAGGCGCAGAGAGCAGGGCAAGCAGCGCGAGTGACAAAAGGACTCGCATCGGAACCCTCCGGTCCATCGTCCAAACTCTGACTATTCTAGCCCCGGAAGCGTTCCGGACAAAAGGGACCGGACGTCACGCCGCAGCCCGTCCCGACGCATTGGTTAAAGGCGCACAGGAACCAGATTTACAGCATCGACGGCAGCACGCGATCCGGCGGCTTGTGGCCGTCCATGAAGGTCTTGATGTTAATGATCACCTTCTCGCCCATGTCGACGCGGCCTTCGACCGTGGCCGAACCCATATGCGGCAGCAGCACCACCTTGCCCTCGCGCGCGAGCTTGACCAGCTTCGGATTGGCGGCCGGTTCATGCTCGAACACATCGAGGCCCGCACCCGCGATTTCGCCCGCGGCGATCATGCGGATCAGCGCATTCTCGTCGATCACCTCGCCGCGCGCAGTGTTGACCACATAGGCGTCGGGCCGCAGCAGCTTCAGGCGGCGCGCCGAGAGCAGATGGAATGTCGCGGGCGTGTGCGGGCAATTCACCGACACGATGTCGACCCGCGCCAGCATCTGGTCGAGGCTCTCCCAGTAGGTGGCGCCGAGCTCTTCCTCGATCTGCGCCGCGACGCGGCGGCGGTTGTGATAGTGGATCTGCAGGCCGAAGGCGCGGGCGCGGCGCGCCACCGCCTGGCCGATCCGGCCCATGCCGATGATGCCGAGCCGCTTGCCCCAGATGCGATGGCCGAGCATCCAGGTCGGCGACCAGCCGCTCCATTCCTTGTCGCCGGTCAGAACCTGCGCGCCTTCGGACAGCCGCCGCGGAACGCTGAGGATCAGCGCCATGGTCATGTCGGCGGTGTCCTCGGTCAGGACGCCCGGCGTGTTGGTGACGGTGATGCCGCGCGACAGAGCGGTGGTGACGTCGATATTGTCGACGCCGTTGCCGAAATTGGCGATCAGCTTGAGATTGGGTCCGGCCTGGCTGAGCACCGCCGCATCGATGCGGTCGGTCACCGTCGGCACCAGCACGTCGGCGGTCCTGGCCGCTTCGGCTAGCTCGGCTTGCGACAGCGGCTTGTCATCGAGATTGAGCCTTGCATCGAACAATTCGCACATGCGGGTCTCGACGCGCTCCGGCAATTTGCGCGTAACGATCACCACGGGCTTTTTTCGGTTCGGCATTCTCGGTAGAGCCTCGGGTCGCGGTTGCCTGACGGTTCCTTCGGGCCGGATGGTTGACGCGCGGTGCCGTTCAGCCCTCCTTAACCGGCCTCCCCGACACTGCGCCGTTCGATACCGGCGTCTTCGTTCCCATGTAGCAGATGACCGCAACAACACAAACCGTCAGCCGCGTCGCGATGGCCGGCATTTTCGCAAGTTTTCTGGCCAATTCGCACGCCTTCGCCGCCGCTGAGACCGCAACCGGCAGCGTCAGCGGATTGCCGGTGCCGCGTTATGTCAGCCTGAAATCGGACCGCGTGAATGTCCGATCCGGTCCGACCAAGGACCATGACGTCGCCTGGGTGTTCACGCGGTCAGGGCTGCCGGTCGAGATTACCGCCGAGTTCGAAAACTGGCGCCGGATTCGCGATTCGGAGGGTGCCGAGGGCTGGGTCTATCACTCGCTGTTGTCCGGCCGCCGCACCGCGGTGGTGACCGCCCGCGAGAAGGATCAGCTGATCCCGGTTTCGGACGGCCCGAGAGCCGACGGCGCGGTCCGTGCGCAGCTGCAGCCCGGCGTGGTGGCGCAGGTCCGGCGTTGCGACGGCACCTGGTGCCGCGTCAACGGCCGAAACTTCGACGGCTGGGTGCCGCAGGTACGGCTCTGGGGCGTGTATCCAAACGAGAAGGTGGATTAAGCGCTTTCACGGATCGAGCCGCATCGGCAGCCCGGCCTTTGCCATGTGCTCCTTGGCCTGCCGCACCGTGAACTCGCCGAAATGGAAAATCGAGGCGGCCAGCACCGCGGTCGCATGCCCGTCGCGAATGCCCTCGACCAGATGATCGAGCGTCCCCGCCCCGCCTGAGGCGATCACCGGCACGGTCACGGCATCGGCAACCGCGCGCGTCAGCGGAATGTTGAAGCCGGCCTTGGTGCCGTCGCGATCCATCGAGGTCAGGAGAATTTCGCCCGCTCCAAGACTCACGACCTCCTGCGCATATTCCACCGCATCGATGCCGGTGGGTTTGCGGCCGCCATGGGTGAAGATTTCCCAGCGGGGTGTTTCGCCAGGCGCGGATACCGTCTTCGCATCGATCGCGACCACGATGCATTGATCGCCGAATTTCTCTGCGGCCTCGCGCACAAAGTCGCGGCGCAGCACCGCTGCGGTATTGATCGACACCTTGTCGGCGCCCGATTGCAGCAGCGTTCGAATGTCGTCGACCGTGCGCACGCCGCCGCCGACCGTCACCGGCATGAAACAGGCTTCGGCGGTGCGCCGGACCACGTCCAGCATGGTGCCGCGGTCCTCGTGGCTCGCGGTGATGTCGAGGAAGGTCAGTTCGTCGGCGCCCGCCGCGTCATAGGCGATGGCAGCTTCCACCGGATCGCCGGCATCGCGCAGGTCGACGAAGTTGACGCCCTTGACGACGCGGCCGTCTTTTACGTCGAGACAGGGAATGATTCGGACTTTGAACATACGCTCTCTTTCGCACTTCGGTTGCAGTTATGATGTGATACAATCGAACATGCGCCGAGTCGCCCCGGAAGAAGACGAGATAAGTGATATCTATCTCGATGAATCAAGTCAGAACCGCCATGAATACTTGGTTCTTGGCGGCTTGATCCTTCACAAGAGCTGTACCTCCCGATTTAACGAACTGATAGCTCAAGCACGAAAACCCGAACTGCCATTCGGCGAAATGAAATGGGCCAAAGTCTCTCGATCAAAGCTCGACGCCTATAAGCGGGTTATCGATTTTTTCTTTGACGGAGACAGAGACTGCAAACCAATGGAGTTTCATTCCTTGGTCGTTCACATGCCAAAGCTGAAGGACAAAGTCTTCAATAAGGGGTCACGGGAGATTGGGTTCAACAAAGATGTGTATCAGCTTTGTATGAAATTCGCTCGCCTGTATCGACAGCGCCTGTTTCACGTCTATCCGGATCACAGGAACACGAGAAGCTCGACGGAAGAGCTTCGATCCATCTTGAATTTCGGCATTAGGAAGAAAGGCGATCTCAGAGACTGGCCGTTTAGGCGGCTACATTTCCAAGATTCCAAAAGCCAATATGCTCTGCAACTCGTGGACCTGCTAATTGGTGCCGTCGCCTACCGTTTGAACAGGCACGATATGGAGCCGGGCGCCTCGGAACCAAAAACATTCCTGTCCCAGTACATTCTTCATCGAGCGCGTATCGTCGATGTGTTCAAGGACACTTCCATCGGCGGGAAGTTTACGATTTGGCACCGCCGACTTCGCTGAAATGCGTCTCGCAGCCCTAGGCGTTTCCGCCACCGCCTTGAGCGGGCCCGCCACCATAGGTGGCGGATTCGGGCTGCGAGAGTATTTCAGATATACACTTTAAGCTCTAGAAAATCAAGATTCTTAATATGAATCAAGGGCTTCTTGGCTAAGTGATTCGGTTTGCTCAAGAATTTGTCCCAGGCTTCGCTGCGCGGATCAGCGCCAGCGCCTCCGCGGCATCGAGCCGCCCATCATACAATGCGCGCCCCGCAATCGCGCCTTCGAGATTCTTCGCACGCGGATCGAGCAACGCTTTAACGTCCTCAATGGAGGCAAGGCCGCCCGACGCGATCACCGGAATCGAAATTGAGTCCGCAAGCGCGAAGGTCGCGTCCCAGTTGATGCCCTTCAGCATGCCGTCGCGCGAGATGTCGGTGTAGATGATCGCGGCGACACCGGCGTCCTCGAAGCGCCTGGCGATATCAAGCACCGTCAGTTCGGAGGCTTCCGCCCAGCCCTGCACCGCGACCTTGCCGTCGCGCGCATCGAGCCCGACCGCGACCCGCCCCGGAAAGGCGGCGGCAGCCTGCCGCACCAGCGCCGGATCGCGCACCGCCGCGGTGCCGATGATGATGCGGTCGACGCCTTTGCCGAGCCAGCCGTCCACCGTCGCCATGTCGCGGATGCCGCCGCCGAGCTGCACGCGGCTGTTGGTGACTTCGAGAATGCGCTCCACCGCCCGCGCGTTGACAGGCTTGCCGGCAAAGGCGCCGTCGAGATCGACGATATGAAGATAATCGAAACCGGCCTGCGCAAAGGACAAAGCCTGATCGGCGGGGTCGCGGTTGAAGACGGTGGCGCGCGCCATGTCGCCCTGTTCGAGGCGAACGGCGAGGCCGTCTTTCAGATCGATGGCGGGGAACAGGATCACGCAACTCTCTCGATCGTCATTCCGGCGAGCCGCAGAGCGGCGGGTTCGCGCCCTTCAGGCGCGCCCCGGAATGACCGGCTAAGGGTTCACGGCTTCCATTTCAGGAAATTGGCGATCAGCGCAAGCCCGAGTTTCTGGCTCTTTTCCGGATGGAATTGCGTGCCGACCATATTGTCGCGGCCGACAATGGCCGTGACCGGGCCGCCATAGTCGGCCTGCGCCACCAGATCGGCCGGATCGGCCGGCGTCAGCTGGTACGAATGCACGAAATACGCATGCAGGCCGTCGTCGCCGGTCGCGATGCCGTCGAGCAGCGGATGGGCTTTCCGCGCGCGCAAGGTGTTCCAGCCCATATGCGGGATTTTCAGCGAGGGGTCGGAAGGATGGATGCGGTCGACCTCGCCCGCGATCCAGCCGAGTCCCTCGACCACCTCCTTCTCGTGGCCGCGCGAGGCCATCAGCTGCATGCCGACGCAGATGCCGAAAAACGGCTTGCCGCGCCGAACGACCTGTTCGTTCAACGCTTCCACCATGCCGGGCACGGCATCGAGGCCGCGGCGGCAATCGGCAAACGCGCCGACGCCCGGCAGCACGATGCGGTCGGCGCGGGTTACCCGTTCTGGATCGCCGGTCACGACGATGGCGCCGTTCAGCGCATGCTCGCGTGCCGCGCGCTCGAACGCCTTTGCTGCAGAATGCAGATTGCCGGAGCCGTAATCGATGATCGCCGTGGTCATGGTCGTATTGTCACGGCCGCCGCTCGGGCTGCGGGAACGAGCCGATCACGCCCGTCATATTGCTTTGCGGATAGGCCGGGCGCGGGTTGACCGGTCCGCGCACCACGTTCTCGGCCTGCGCCGGAGGTGGGGCGGCATGCGGCCGCTTTCCCGCCTGCCAGTTCACGAAGAAGCGCCGTTCCGCATCGTCCTGATTGTCGGCAACCACGACGCCGACATTGGTGAAGCCGCGCCGCTTCAGCGTCCAGCGCCGCAGCGTCGCGCCCTCAAGCCCGACCAGAAAGGCGATGGCGACGAAAACGAGAGAGCGCCAGCCGCTGGTGACGCCGGCATAGCGCATTGCGGCTTCGAGCAGGATTTCGAGCGCGACAAAGAGGACCGCCACCAGCCACATCCGGTGCCGCAGCATCCAGAACAACGAGAGCACGAAGCCCCAGACATAGAAGCCGTCGCGCACAAACGTGAAGCGCGCCGGGTCCGGCGTGTTCTCGCCCTTGCCCAGCGGCGGCTGATGAACGGTGTAAACGGCCATGCGGTTCTTCCTCAGTCTCGCAACCGCCCGTCCCCGCGAAAGCGGAGACCTTGAGCCCGGACGCTAGTTTCCCAGCGAACCCTTGGTCGACGGAATCTCGTTTGCCGCCTTGGGATCGATTGCAAGCGCCGCCCGCAATGCGCGGGCGAGCCCCTTGAAGCACGATTCGGAGATATGGTGGTCGTTCGACCCGTACAATGTCTCGACATGCAGCGTGATGCCGGCATTCATGGCGAAGGCCTGGAACCATTCGTTGACCAGCTCGGTGTCGAAGGTGCCGATCTTGTCGCGCCCGAACGTCACCTTGAAGACGAGAAACGGACGTCCCGACACGTCGAGTGCGACGCGGGTCAGCGTCTCGTCCATCGGCAGATGCACGTCGGCATAGCGGGTGATGCCCTTCATGTCGCCCAGCGCCTGCTTCACCGCCTGTCCGAGCGCGATGCCGACATCTTCCGTGGTGTGGTGGTCGTCGATATGCAGGTCGCCCTTGGCCTTGACCGTGAGGTCCATGCGCGAGTGCCGGGCCAGGAGATCGAGCATATGGTCGAGAAAGCCGATGCCGGTCGCAATGGCGGAACGGCCGGAGCCGTCGATTGCGACCTCGACCGCGATATCGGTTTCCTTGGTTTTGCGCGCGATCTGACCTTTGCGCATGGCGTCGATCCTCGATATTCGGGCGGCCTTGTAACAGGGCTGCCGTCATTCTGCCACCTGGCTCCTGCCGATTTGCAAACGCCTTCTCCCTTCCCTAAATCTCCGTTCGCACAGGGTTAATCCGCATGTCCTCTCCTGAAATTTCCCCGCTCTGGCACGGCACCACGATCCTCACGGTCCGCAAGAACGGCGTCGTGGCGGTCGGCGGCGACGGCCAGGTCTCGATCGGCCAGACCATCGTCAAGGCCAATGCCAAGAAGGTGCGCCGTCTGGGCAAAGGACAGGCAGGGCAGGGCGAGGTAATCGGGGGCTTTGCCGGGGCCACGGCGGACGCCTTCACCCTGTTCGAGCGCCTGGAATCGAAGCTCGAGCAATATCCGGGACAATTGCTGCGCGCGGCCGTGGAGCTCGCCAAGGACTGGCGCACCGACCGCTATCTGCGAAGACTCGAGGCGATGATGATCGTCGCCGACAAGCAGGTCTCGCTGGTGCTCACCGGCAATGGCGACGTGCTGGAGCCGGAATCGGGCATTTCCGGCATCGGCTCGGGCGGCAATTACGCTCTCGCCGCCGCGCGTGCGCTCGCCGACGGTCCGCTATCGGCGGAGGAGATCGTGCGCAAATCGCTCGATATCGCCGCCGATATCTGCGTCTATACCAACCGCAGCGTCACGGTGGAAACGCTCGATGCGG
>NZ_JBKBVB010000180.1:0-5784 GCF_046289595.1 Pseudorhodoplanes sp. | reverse complement strand
CGTTCCGCCGCCATGGCGCGGCGTTCGGAGGCGGAAATGCGGGCGGAAATCTCGTTCAGGGACTTCACATCGGTGCCTTCGGGCAGGGCGCCGTCACCGAGTTTCAGCGCCCGGATCAGGCTCCGATGCACGATCAGGTCTGCGTACCGGCGGATCGGCGATGTGAAATGCGCATAGCGCCGCAAGGCTAGGCCGAAATGCCCGTAATTCTCGGCCGAATATTCGGCCTGCGCCTGACTGCGCAGCACCACCTCGTTGACCAGGATCTCGGTATCGGTGCCCTTGACCTGCCGCAGCACCGTGTTGAACAGCGAGGGCCGCAGCACGGTACCTTTGGGGAAGGACATGTCGAGCGTGCGCAACAGATCGCGCAACGCTTCGACCCGTTCGAGCGAGGGTTCGTCGTGGACGCGGTAGATCGGCGGCACGCCCGCCTTTTCCAGCGTCTCGGCTGCCGCGACATTGGCGAGGATCATGAATTCCTCGATCAGACGATGGCTGTCGAGCCGCTGCGGAACGATGACCCGATCGAGCGTGCCGTCAGGATTCAGGAGAATCTTTCGCTCCGGCAGATCAAGGTCGAGTGGGGCGCGCGCATCGCGGGCTTTTTTCACGGCGCGATAAGCGGCGAAGAGCGGATCAAGCACACTCTCCTTTAGCGGGCCGGTGGTGTCGTCGGTTTTGCCGTCGAAGGCGTCCTGCGCCTGCGCATAATGCAGCTTGGCCGCCGAACGCATAAGCACGCGGTGGAAGCTGTGCGAGCGTTTGCGCCCCTCGGCGCCGATCACCATGCGCACCGCCATCGCGGCGCGATCCACCGACGGCTTCAGCGAGCACAGATCGTTTGAGATGCGCTCCGGCAGCATCGGCACCACGCGGTCAGGGAAATAGACCGAATTGCCGCGCTCCAGAGCCTCGCGGTCGAGCGCCGAGCCCGGCCGCACATAATGGGCGACATCGGCGATGGCGACGGTCACGATATAACCGCCAAGATTGGCGGGATCGGTGTCCGGCTCGGCGTGAACCGCGTCGTCGTGGTCCTTGGCGTCGGCCGGGTCGATGGTCACAAGCGGAAGCGTACGCCAGTCCTCGCGGCCCTTCAGATCGGCGGGCTTTGCCGCCTCGGCCTCGGCCAGCGCCTCGCGCGGGAAGACATGCGGGATGCCGTGCGCATGGATGGCGATCAGGCTGACGGCGCGCTCCGACTTCAACGACCCGAGCCGTTCCTTGATCGTCCCCATGGGCAGTCCGAAACGGCCGGATTTCGCAACGTCGGCTGCGACCAGTTCGCCGTCCTGCGCATCCATGGTGGCATGCGGGGGGATGTTGAGTTCGCGGCCAAGCGCTTTCTTGTCGATCGGCACCAGGCGCCCGCCGCCGCCCGGAATGCTGCGGAAGATACCGAGCATGCGCTTCCTGGCACGATCCAGTACCTTGATGACACGTCCGCTATAGGCCGCGCCGCCTTCCGCCTTTGGCAACGCTTCGACACGGACCAGCGCCCGGTCGCCAACGCCCGCGGCCTCGCCGGGCTTTGCCTTGCGCGGGGTCAGGATGCGGATGCGCGGTGCTTCGCCATGGGTTTCCTCGTCCCATTCGGTCGGCACCGCGACGATCTCGCCGTCGCGGTCGCGCGAGACGATGTCGGCCAGCGTCACCGAGGGCAGGGTGCCGGGCTTGTGATGCTTCTTGCGCCGCGTCTCGACCGCGCCGTCCTCGGCAAGGTCGCGCAGGGCACGCTTCAGCTGCGCGCGATCGGCATTCTTCAGTCCGAAGGCCCGCGCGATCTCGCGGGTACCGGCCTTGCCGGCATGGTCCTTGACGAAGGCAAGCAGTTGCTCGCGCGTCGGGAAGGGGGCGTTGTGTGGTTTGGTGCGGGCCAAGATGACCTGTGATGTGGTCCCGGCCGGCCGAACCGGCAAGGGCTGGTTGTAGAGGCTAATTCGCCGCCTTTCGCTTTCCACCGGCGGGAGCACCCTCAGGCTTGTCGGCGGCGGTTTGCCCTGCGGTCTTGGAACGGGACTTGGCCGCAGCAGCCTTCGAGGAGGCCTTGCGCGCCGTGGTCTTCTTGGCTGCTGCTTTCTTGGCTGCTGCTTTCTTGGCCGGCGTTTTCTCGGCTGCAGGCTTTTTGGCAACAGGAGCGGCTTTGGCTTTTTTCGCCTTGGCCGGCTTGTCGGCCGCCTCGGCCTTCGCGGCCTTGGGGGCTGCCTTTTTCTTCTTGCCGCCGCCCGCGGCGATTCGCGCATCGATCAGCGCCACCGCTTCTTCCAGCGTGACGGTGTCCGGGGTCTTGTCCGAGGGCAGGGTGGCGTTCACCCCGTCATGGCTGACATAGGCGCCATAACGTCCGTTTTTGACGATGATCGGCCCGCCCTTGTCTGGGTGATCGCCCAGCGAGCGGCCCGGATCCGCGCCGAACCGCCGCGTCTTTCCGGGATTGGCCTTCTTCTCGGCGATCAGGGTGACGGCGCGGTTGAGGCCGATAGTGAGAACGTCGTCGCCCGGTTCGAGATTGGCGTAGGTCTTGCCGAGCTTCACATAGGAGCCGAACCGCCCAATGCCGGCGATGATCATCTCGCCGCTCTCCGGATCCTTGCCGACATCGCGCGGCAGCGAGAGCAGGCCAAGCGCCACCTGCAAATCGACGTCGTCGGGCGCCATGCCCTTCGGCAGGCCCGAACGCTTCGGCTTCTCCTTGGTCTCCTTGTTGCCTTCGCCGAGCTGGACATAAGGACCGAAACGCCCGCCGCGCAGGGTAACATCCTCCCCGGTGACCGGATCCTTGCCGAGCAGCTTGGTTCCGGTGTCGCCGCCATTGGCGCCGGGAGTGAGCTGACGGGTGAAATTGCATTCCGGATAGCGCGAGCATCCGACAAACGCGCCGAAGCGGCCGACCTTCAACGACAGTTGACCCTCGCCGCAATTCGGGCATTGCCGCGGATCACCCCCGTCCTCGCGCTTGGGAAACACATGCGGACCGAGCAACTCGTTCAGCGCATCGAGCACCTGGGTAATGCGCAGATCCTTGATCTCGCCGACCGCGGCGATGAAATCGTCCCAGAAGTCGCGCAGCAGCGCATGCCATTCGAGTTCGTTGTTGGAGACCTTGTCGAGCTGCTCCTCGAGCGAGGCGGTGAAGTCGTACTCGACATATTTCTGGAAGAAGCTCTCCAGAAAGCCGACGACGAGGCGTCCCTTGTCCTCGGGGATCAGGCGTTTTTTGTCGAGCCGCGTATAGCCGCGGTCCTTCAGCACCCCAAGGATCGAGGCATAGGTCGAGGGCCGGCCGATGCCCAGCTCTTCCATGCGCTTGACCAGCGAGGCTTCGGTGAAGCGCGGCGGCGGCTCGGTGAAATGCTGGGTGGCGCTGATTGCTTCCTTGCGCAGCGGCTCGCCCTGCGCCATCGCCGGCAGGCGCTTGGAATCCTCGTCCTCGGCGTCGTCGTCCTGACCTTCCTGATAAAGCGTCAGGAAGCCGTCGAACTTGATCACCTGCCCGGTGGCGCGCAGTTCCAGATTGCGTCCGGCGACCTTGGCGACAATGTCGACGGTGGTGCGTTCGAGTTCGGCCGACTGCATCTGGCTCGCGACCGCCCGGTTCCAGATCAGCTCATAGAGTTTCGCCTGATCGGGGTCGAGCGCGCGCGCGACCTCGCGCGGGGTGCGCGACGCATCGGTCGGGCGGACGGCTTCATGGGCTTCCTGCGCGTTTTTCGACTTGTTCTGGTAGCGGCGCGGCGCGTCTGGCACATAATCGCGGCCGTAATTCTTGCCGATCATCGCGCGGATGCCGGCGATGGCTTCCTCGGCCATGTCGATGCCGTCGGTTCGCATATAGGTAATGAGACCGACGGTCTCGCCGCCGATATCGATGCCTTCGTAAAGCCGCTGCGCCACGCGCATGGTATGCGCCGGCGCAAAGCCGAGCTTGCGGCTGGCTTCCTGCTGCATGGTCGAGGTCGTGAAGGGTGGCGGCGGATTGCGCCGTGCCGGTTTGGCCTCGACGGAGGCGACCGTGAAAGCGGCGCTTTCCAGCGCGCGCTTGAAGTCTTCCGCCTCCTTGCCGGTGCCGATATCGAGACGCGTGATCTTCTGGCCATCGGCGCCGACCAGACGCGCCTCGAAACTCTCGTTGCGCGGTGTCGCAAGGGTCGCGACCAGCGACCAGTATTCGCGCGGGACAAACTTCTCGATCTCGAGTTCGCGGTCGCAGACCAGGCGCAGAGCCACCGACTGGACCCGGCCGGCCGAGCGCGCGCCGGGCAACTTGCGCCACAACACGGGGGAGAGGGTGAAGCCGACGAGATAGTCGAGGGCGCGCCGCGCAAGATAGGCATCGACCAGCGCATGGTCGATCTTGCGCGGATTCTTCATCGCCTCGCTGACGGCCTGTTTGGTGATGGCGTTGAACACAACCCGCTCGATCGCCTGGTCCTTCAGCGCCTTCTTTTCCTTCAGCACCTCGAGCACGTGCCAGGAAATGGCTTCGCCCTCGCGGTCGGGGTCGGTCGCGAGAATGAGCTTGTCGGCGCCCTTCACGGCCCGGGCGATGTCGTTGATGCGTTTCTGTGCGCGTTCATCGACCTCCCAGATCATTCGGAAATTGTGATCGGGATCGACTGAGCCATCCTTGGCAGGAAGGTCGCGGATATGGCCGAACGAAGCCAGAACCTCGTATCCCGGCCCGAGATATTTGTTGATGGTCTTGGCTTTGGCCGGGGATTCGACGACAACGATATTCATGAAATTCCAACAGGTTAAGCCCGCTTTTCTGACATTCTAAGGCGAGTCAGGCGGTCAGCCGGGCCGCGACCATGGGTAAATCGTCCCGCCAAGTCAAATAGGCGTCCGCCTGCGACAACGGAACTGGACGAATTGTGAGGGTCGCGTATTGCAACTTTAAAGATATAAATTTACCGTATGCAATCATTTGGATAGGTGAAAGCGGCGCCCGCGCGATGACCGACCAAGCGCCTCCTCCGGCTGAGGACCAGGCCGTCGCGGCTGCCGCCTATATCGCCGATCTTGTCGGCGGATTGGCCCCGTTCGCCCGCCGCCACGGTCTTGTAACACTGGGATACCTGCTCGATATGGCCAAGCTCGAGGCCGAGTATGTCCAGAGCAAGGAGCGTTCGGGCCGGTAAAGGCCGGTACCTCCTGAACCCGACGGGGCTGGCGAGGCTCTCAGCGGCAAGTCCTGCAACGGCAAGGCTTACAGGAGCGCCACCCGGCCGCCGGGCTGCCTGTCCAGCCGCCCGGCAATTTCCAGCTCGAGCAAAACGGTCCTGACCACGGCAGCGCGCGCGCCGGATTGCCGGATCAACTCGTCGACGTCGACAGGCGTCGGCCCGAGCAGGGCAAGAATGCGGTTGCGCTCGTCCGGCGCGGGCTCCGCGGGCGCCTCGCCAGCATCGGAGCCGGGATCCTCGACCGGAAGCGCAGGATCGCGACCGATGATCGGGCGAAGAACGCTCAAGACGTCATGCGCTTCCGTCACCAGCGTTGCTCCCTGTTTGAGCAGGCCGTTGGTGCCCTCGCAGCGCGGGTCAAGCGGCGAACCGGGAACCGCGAACACCTCGCGTCCCTGTTCGAGGGCAAGGCGCGCGGTGATCAGCGAGCCCGAGCGGCGGGCCGCTTCCACGACCACGACGCCGAGCGACAATCCGGCGATCAGCCGGTTACGGCGCGGAAAGTCGCGGGCGCGCGGCTCCCACCCGAGCGGCATTTCCGAGATCGCAGCGCCGGCTTCCAGCAGTTCCTCGAGCAGAGACACATGGTCAGGCG
>NZ_JBKBVB010000179.1:0-5794 GCF_046289595.1 Pseudorhodoplanes sp. | reverse complement strand
CGAATAGGCCAGCCCGCGCTTCTCACGCACTTCGCTATAGAGCCGCGAGGTGAAGGAGCCGCCCCCCAGAATGTGATTGACAATGAAGGCCGGGATGAAATCGGGGTCTTTGCGCGGAATGCCGGAGCCGCCGAAGCTCACCACCGTTTGCGGCACGTCGAGTTGCACTTCGAGACGCCGGCCGGCGAGATCCGGAACAGCCGGTGGCACCGGCAGCAGCCGCGCCTTTTCCGGCAATGCCCCAAAGATGCGGTCGAGCACCGGGCCGAGCGTGGCGGCGTCGATATCGCCGACCACGCCGATCTTGACATTGTCGCGGGCGAAAACCCGGCCGGCATAATCCTTCAAGTCCTCCCGGACGATGGCCGGAACCGATTCCAGCGTGCCGTTGGTCGGCAGCGCATAGGGATGGTTCGGAAACGCCGTGCGCCACCACAACCGCGAGCCGATGTCGTTCGGACTTGTGCTCGCGCGCTTGATCGCCGTGAGCATCTGCGCCCTGATGCGCTCGACCGGTTCGGGATCGAAGCGCGGCTGCGTCAGCGCAAGCCGCAAGAGATCGAAGCCCTCGTCCTTCCGGTTGCTCAGGACCTTCAGGGACCCGCGCACGTCGTCGCGGCTGGCGCGAAACGACATCTCGACGGCGTTGCGTTCGGCACGCGCCTGAAACGCCTTGGCGTCGAGATCGCCCGCGCCTTCGTCAAGCGCCGACGCGGCCATGAAGGACACGCCGGGCTTGCCCGCGGGATCCTGATTGGCGCCGCCCCGGAAGGAAAATTCCATCGCGATCAGCGGCACCGAGGTCTCGCGCACCAGCCAGGCTTCGATGCCGCCCGGGCTCACCACCCGTTCGATCTTGGTCATGGCGAGCGCCGGCGGCGCGGCCAGAACCAGAGCGCCGAACGCCGCCGCGGCAAGACCGGCAGACACGCGGTGGACGATCATGAGCGGCGCTCCTGCGGCTTGTCGTGTTCCTTGACCAGATAGCCGGTCACCGACCGGCGCTTGTCGAGCCAGGTTCTTGCTGCATCGCGGACCTGGTCGGAGGTCACCTTCTGAACGCGATCGGGCCAGGTCTTGAGATGATCGACGGTCAGTCCGGTGGTGAGTGCGACGCCGTACCAGCGCGCCATCGTGGCCTGGCTGTCCTGGGCATAGACGACATCGGCGACCAGCTTGATCTTGGCGCGCTCGAGTTCGTCATTGGTGACGCCGTTCTCGGCGATCTCGGCGATCACCGCGTCCATCGCCTCTTCCAGCTCCTTGAGCGTCACGTCGGCGCGCGGCGTGCCGTAGATGCCGAACCTTGTATGATCGAGCGCGGTGCCCATGTACCAGGCGCCGATCGAGGTGGCCATCGGCTTGCCAATCACCAGCCGCGAATGAAAGCGGCTGTTGGTGCCGGTCCCAAGGATCTGCGACAGCACTTCCAGCGCTTCGGATTCGCCGGGCTTTGCGGTCGCCGCCGACGGCACGAGATAGCTGCGCTGCAAACTCGGCTGGGTGACGCGCGGATCGGCAAAAGTAACGGTGCGCACCGAACGCTGCTCGGGCTCCTGCGGCCGTTGCCGCGGCCCGATCTCGGCGCGCGGCGCGATCTTGCCATAGGTCTCCTCGGCAAAAGCCTTCACCTCTTCCGGCGTTACGTCGCCAGCCACCACAAGGATAGCGTTGTTGGGCGTATACCAGCGCTTGTAGAAATCGAGCGCATCCTGCCGGCTGAGCTTTTCGATCTCATGGCGCCAGCCGATCACCGGACGGCCATAGGGGTGGTTGAGATAGAGCGCCGCGAGCACTTCCTCGCCAAGCTTTGCGGCCGGCGAATTCGCTACGCGGCTGTTCTGCTCCTCCAGCACGACGTCGCGCTCCGGCAGCACCTCTTTGTCGGTCAGCGTGAGTCCGGTCATGCGGTCGGCCTCGAACTCCATCACCATCTTGAGGCGATCGGGCGTGACGCGCTGGAAATAGCCGGTGTAATCGCTCGAGGTGAACGCATTTTCCTGTCCGCCCATCGCGGCCAGCACCTTGGAGAAACGGCCGGCCGGATTCTTCTCGGTGCCCTTGAACATCAGGTGTTCGAGGAAATGGGCGATGCCCGACTTGCCCGGCGGTTCGTCGGCGGAACCGACCCGGTACCAGACCATATGCGTCACCACCGGCGCACGGCGATCCGGGATGACGACGACCTCCATGCCGTTCTGGAGCTTGAAATGGGAAATGTCGGGTCCGCTGGCTGCGGCGTCGGACGCTGAGCCGACTGAGAGCAAGGCGGCCGCAGCCGCGGAAAGCGCCAGAAAGGTTCGTCGGCAAATCATCAAATCGCCTCGCGAAAGCCGTCCGCCGGGAGGGCAGGAAGCGGATCGTCGGCCAATCTGGGCCGCAATCGCGGAAATAAAAAGCCCTTGCGGCCCCGCCGACGATTAAATTTCGGAAACGCTACTCGCCGGTGCCGCGGTTGGTCAGGTCAAGCGGCTTGGCCCGCTGCTGCCGCGGCGTCAGGCCGTAGGGGTGCGCCGCAGAGGGGGTCTGATAGCCAGGAGGCGGCTGCGTCAGGTCGCTGCGGGTCGGCTCACGCGAGAACGTCGCGACTTCGGGCTTGGTATTGTCCTTGAACAGCCCACCGAGCAGGCCGCCCCGGTAGCCCAATTCGCCAGGACGCATCATCCGCTGGCCATCCGCTTCCGCGTCCTGCGGACCGCGGGGATTGGTCACCCGTCCCGCGCCAGCCAGGCGCCCCATCTCCAGTTCGGCGGGCGTGAGCGGCCGGTCGTCGTCCTCGGACGAGCGGCGCGGCTGGTTCTTGCGGGCTGCCGCCTGTTTCTTCCGCTCGACGACTTCAGGGTCTTTCGGCCACGAGGGATGGTTCACCGCCGCATTGGTTTCCGGCTGCGGCAGGCGGTTGAGGTCGGGCGGCACCACCAGCGGCGGCCGCTCCCGGTAATTGATCGAGTCGCGGTTGCTGATGCCGAAGAGCTTCTTGATGAACCGGGTCTCGAAGCTTTCTTCCTCTTCGTCCTCGGCGGCCAGCGCGACGGATGGAACGGCAACGGAAACCGCGGTCGCGAGGGCAACGGCGGCGAGGCACGCCATCAAAGCACGGCGCCAGGCGCCCGAGCCGCAGGCAAAGATATCGCGTGCGCGTTTTGAGACGGCTGATTGCAAGACGGATCCCCGCAGAGTGTCCCCCATCGCTCCCCGACCGGAAAATCGTCAGAAATCAGGGCGCTTTTGCGGCGCGCCCACCCAGAAAGGTTTCATACAGCAAACCCGCCACCCCGGCAACGATGGCGACATCGGCGAGGTTAAACACGTACCAGTTGAAGGCCCAGGTTTCGGTGGTGATGTGCAGGAGCGCATAATCGACCACCGCGCCATGCATCAGGCGGTCGATGGCGTTGCCGATTGCGCCGCCGATGATGAGGCCGAGCGACAGCGCGGTCAGGCGGTTCTCGGCCTGCGACAACCAGCCCCAGAGCACGACGACCACCACCACCTTGAAACCGAGCAGCATCCACATCCCGACCGCGGTGTCCTGCGCCAGCCAGCCGTAGCTGATGCCCCGGTTCCAGACGAGGACCAGGTCGAAGAACGGCAGGATCACGACTCGACCGAGCTTGCCGAGCTCGAACCCGTACAGGAGCCAGAGCTTCAGGGCCTGGTCGAGCAGCGCGGTGACCAGCGCCGCCGCGACGCCGTCGCGGGTGAAAGGGCCGATGAGGAAGGAGCGAAAGTTCATCGGCGGCGGACTATTCCGCCGCCTTGCGCAGCGTATCCCATTCGCGGAGCGCCTGCGCGTCGCGCGGCGTCACATCGGGATATTGCGGATCCTCGCCGACGCTTTCGGTGATCTTCCACGACCGCGCGCATTTTTTGCCATGGGCACGCGCCGGCACGACCGCGACGCCCCGCACGTCGTCGAGGCGAAACGCATCCGCAGGCCCATCGCCTTCGGCGAGCGTCGCGTTCGAGGTGATGCAGATCTCCGCAAGATCGGCATCGACGATGGCGTTGAACAGATCGAGATCGGACACATAGATGATCGGCGCGGCTTCGAGCGAGGAGCCGATGCGCTTGCCCGCCCGTTCAAGTTCCAGCGCGCCGGTGACGACGCGGCGGACATTCCTGATCTTGCGCCATTTTTCCGCGAGCTTGTCGTCGCGCCAGGCCGCCGGCACGTCCGGAAACAGCTGCAGATGCACCGAGCCCGCATCGTCGCCGTAACGCGACAGCCACGCTTCCTCTGCGGTGAAGCACAGCATCGGCGCGAGCCAGGTCACCGTGCAGCGGAACAGATGATCGATCACGGTGAGCGCCGCCTTGCGCTTCATCGACGAGATCGGATCGCAATACAGCGTATCCTTGCGGATATCGAAATAGAACGCCGAGAGGTCGGACGTCATGAAGGCGTTCAGCATCGCAAAGATGCGCTTGTAGTCGAAGGCGCGGTACGCCTCCTTCACCGCCGCATCGAGCTCGGCGAGCCGGTGCAGCATCAGCCGCTCCAGCTCCGGCATCTTTTCGACCGAAACGCGCTCGTCGTCATGGAAATGAGCAAGCGAACCCAGCATCCAGCGGATGGTGTTGCGCAGCTTGCGGTAGGTCTCGACGTTGGTTTTCAGGATTTCCGGACCGATGCGCAGATCGTCGGCATAGTCGGACGCGCAGGCCCACATGCGCAGGATGTCGGCGCCGGAATTCTTGATGACATCCTGCGGCGCCACTGTATTGCCGAGCGACTTCGACATCTTGCGGCCGTGCTCGTCGAGCACGAAGCCGTGAGTCAGCACCATGTCGAACGGCGCAATGCCGCGGGTGGCGCAGCTTTCCAGCAGCGATGACTGGAACCAACCGCGATGCTGGTCCGAGCCTTCAAGGTACATCACCGTATCCGTGCCGCCTGCATGTTTGCGGACGATGCCCTTGAGCTGCGGGAAGTTCTTTTCGTCTTCCAGCACGAAGGCGTGGGTCGAGCCGGAATCGAACCAGACGTCGAGGATGTCGTCGACCTTCTGCCAGCCTTCCTTCGCGCGGTCGCCGAGGAAGCGCGCGGCGGCGCCTTCCGCATACCAGGCGTCGGCGCCTTCCTTCTCGAAGGCATCGCCGATCCGTTTGTTAACGGCGGGATCGTTCAGGATCTCGACCGAGCCGTCGGGCTTTTCCTTCACAAACACCGCAATCGGCACACCCCAGGCGCGCTGGCGCGAGATCACCCAGTCCGGCCGGCTCTCGATCATGCCGGTGATGCGGTTTTCGCCTGCGGCGGGGATCCACTGCGTGACGGAAATCGCGGTCATCGCGCGGTGACGCAGCGTATCGCCCTTCCCCGCGATATCCTTGTCCATCGCAATGAACCATTGCGGCGTGTTGCGGAAGATGACGGGTTTCTTCGAGCGCCAGGAATGCGGATATTGGTGCTTGAGCCGGCCGCGTGCGATCAGCATGCCGGCCTCGATCAGCGCCTTGATGACGGCCTCGTTGGCGTCGCCCTTCTCGCCCTTGTCGGTGATGACGCGCTTTCCGGTGAAGCCCGGCGCATGGGCGGTCAGTGCGCCGTTCTCGTCTACGGCATAGGGGATCGCGGTGTTGATCCTGTCCGCTTCGAGCGAACGGGCGTTCGCGGTCCAGACCTCGAAGTCTTCGCGGCCGTGGCCAGGCGCAGTATGAACGAAGCCGGTGCCGGTCTCGTCGGTCACATGATCGCCGGAGAGCATCGGCACGGTGAAATCGTAACCCAGCGAACGCAGCGGATGCGCACAGCCGAGATCGGCGAGGTCGGCTGCCGGCACGTCGGCGA
>NZ_JBKBVB010000178.1:0-5806 GCF_046289595.1 Pseudorhodoplanes sp. | reverse complement strand
GGATGGGATGGCCTATACGCTCTACACCGACGGCTCGATCGAGGCCGAACTGGCACAGGGCGTCGTCCGCTTCGGCTCGATCGAGGAACTGCGCAACCACCTCGAAAAGAACGGCTGATCCGCGCCGAGACAACGGCGGAACTTGCCGCCTTTGAGTCGCCGCGAAAAAGTTATCCCCCTGCGCCTGCCGCCATTGCATTCTATAGGTATTAAGTCCTATAGAGAGGCGTCATGAACGGGCAAACCAGCGAGCAAGCGAAGCGGCCTGCGGCATTGCGGCAGCCACCGAGGATGACGGCCAACGATCTGCGTGCGGCGCAGATCGTAACCGGCGGCGGCCCCGCACCGCGGGTGGTCGACTGCGAACAACGCTTGCTGACGGCGGTCGCCTTCGGCTTCGGCGTGGACCGGCGTCATCTGTGTGCGCCGACGCGCGGCCGCGCCGATATTGCGCTGGCCCGCCAGGCCGGGATGTATCTGGCGCGCGTTGCGCTCGGCCAGACCTTGTCGCGCGCGGGCCGCTTGTTCGGCCGCGACCGCACAACGGCCGCTCATGCCTGCCGTGTGGTCGAAGACCTACGCGACGATCCGCACTTCGACGCCTTGCTCCACGCCATGGAGAGTTTCGTGACGCCCCGCAACGACTGCGACGAGGCGCTGCAATGACGCCGCCTCGTTTCGCAAGCACGCGCCCGCAATCGGCTGTTGGCGTCGCGATCGATCGCTATCGCGAACAGCATCTGTCGCTGGTCGAGGCAGCCGGAACCGGGATCGGGGCTGGCGCACGATTCGACGAAGCGGAGAGTCCGCTGCTCTGGCTGGCGCGCCGCAAGGGCGCCGATGGCCGCCCGCTGATTGAGCCGCACCATCTTCTGGCCGGCGAACGGCTGCGGGCCGATTTCACCCACGCGCAGATGATGCCGCGGACCACCGCGAACTGGCAGGCTGCCGTCGCCAGCGGACGCCGCGATGGTCAGACATCCGGCCAGATGACCGAAGGCGCGGTCGCCGCGCGCCAGCGGCTGCGGCATGCGCTCGATGCCACGGGGCCGGAATTTTCAGGCCTGCTGATCGATGTGTGCTGCTTCCTCAAGAAGCTCGATACGGTCGAAAGCGAGCGGCGCTGGCCGGCGCGCTCGGCAAAGGTGGTGCTGCAATTGGCGCTGGAGCGGCTGGCACGCCACTACGGGTACCGTGCGGAACTTGCCGGAAAATCCCGTGCCGCGCTCCGCGCCTGGTCGGACGGCATATCGGCGTGCGGCACCGATCCGGAGGAATGATGAGGCCGCCGGCATGCGCGGACCGGCACGTCTGTCAAACTGTGGCAAGCGCCGCGTGCGCGTCAGACTTGATCCGGTCCACCATGGCGCGGAAGCCATTGGAGCGCTGCGGCGTCAGATGCTCGCGCAGGCCGAGCTTTTCGAACAGCGCATGGGCATCGGTGTCGAGGATTTCCCGCGCCGGCTTGCCCGAATAGAGCGCGAGCAGGATCGCGATCAGGCCCCGCACAATATGCGCGTCGCTGTCGCCGCCGAAAACAAGCACCGGTCCGGCGGACCCTTGGCGCCGGGTTTCGGTGGTCATCCAGACCTGGCTGGCGCAGCCGCGCACCTTGTTGGCCTCGATGCGCGCGTCATCGGGCAATTCCGGCAAGGTGCGGCCGAGCTCGATGAGATAGCGGTAGCGGTCGTCCCACTCGTCGAGGAGTTCGAAATTGTCGGAGATCTCGTCGATCGTCATCGTCCCGGCCTTGTTGTCCCGCGTCACATATAGGCGGGGGCGGAGATCGGGAAAAGCGCTGCAATCGTCTGCGGTGTCAGGCCGGCCGGCGCGGGTCGCGTGGCGGCAATGGCGCGCGCCATTCAGGTTCCAGATCGGAGGGCTTCAGGGTGTGCTGCGAAACCGGCGCCTTGTCGCTGGTATTGCGGGCCACCGATCCGGTCGAAGCCGGAGCCAGGCTGTCCTGCAAAAGATCGAACAGGAAGCGCGCGCCGGCCTGCGCCCGCTGGCCAAAAGCAATGGCGGCCTGGCCGCCGACATCGCAGGCCTGCGGCTGCCGGCCACAGAAGCCGCCGAGGTCGGCGACCGCGGCGCCTGCGGCGCTCACGGCATCGGCGGCGCCGATTTGCGGCGCCTGATCCTTGGAACGGTAATCGCCGCTCGGCAGCAGCACGAGCACGATACTGAGCCAGAATGCGACACGCAGGAGAAAGAACATGACCCCGACGCTCCCCGCGGCTCGAACGGCCGCTTGCACGCGCTTTCCCTAGCAAACGCGGCTGAAAAGCCGGTTTGGCTTTTGCGGCTCATTCGATGAGAATGCGCATCGATTTTGATTAGAATTTTACTCGATCGCACGCGGAGCCTGTGCGGGCGTGCGCAGCTGCAGCGTCCTTCCGCGCCCGGCAACGATTTCGACACCTTAACGGGCAACAAAGCGTTCACCATCCGGCGACATGGGTCGCGCGCGGCTTGCATTTTGGGCTTCCTCTGTTGCGTCCGTATCGCGCGGCTCCGTTCCCTTAGCGTTCGCTTAAGCCGCGTCTGACAGGATCGCCGGCCAATGGGGAGTGCGTCGGCTCACGTCAAGCTGGCGCAAGGTGTTGCCTTGAGTTTCGCTGAGCCGTTTCGCGATTATTTCAACAGCCTGGTGCACCCGTCGGTGCGGCAGGACCCGTTGACTGCGGCCAGGCACCGCGCCTTCATCGCGCCGCGTTTGCTTGGAGCGCTGCTCGCGCTCGCCGCCCTGCCGGTTTATCTGGTGGTGCGCGGCGTCCCGAGCGTGCTGGAAATCGCGGTATTCGCCTGGCTCATTGCCCCGATCCTGATTGCGTTTTTCCTGTCACGGACCGGCCGCTATGAGGCGGCGCATCTGTTGTCCGCCTTCGCGCTGACCGCGATCGTGTTTGCCGTGTCGTACCGGACCGGCGGCATTTCCTCCTTTGCCGCAATCTGGCTCGTTGTGGTGCCGCTCGAAGCGGCATTGTCGGCATCGCGCAGGTGCGTCCTCGTGGCGGCCGTATTCGCTCTGACCGCGGCGGGCATCCTGCTGGCGATGCAGGAAATCGGTGCGGTGCCGCCCTACAATCTTGCCGACCATGCCGGCCTCGCTGCGCTCGGCATCGTCTCGGCGGCGCTTTACGGAACCGCTCTTGCGCTCGGCGCGGAAGCCTTCGCCCGCGCCTCGCTTCAAATGCGCCATGCCGAGGAGGAACGCTATCGCCTGCTCGCGCGCAACATGACAGACGTCATCACCCGGCACGGGCGCAACGGCGCGGTGCTGTTCGTATCGCCGGCGGCGCAAAGCCTGCTGGGCGCGCGGCCGGACGAATTGATGGAAAGCGGCCTGTTCGATCGTGTCCATGTCGCGGACCGTCCGGCCTATTTGTCGGCGCTCGCAGATGCGGCGCACGGCGCTCCGCAATCGGTCGAGTTTCGCTTGCGCCGTTCGAAAGACGGCGTCGCTTCCGGCATGGAATTCGTTTGGGTGGAGATGCGGTGCCGTCCGCTCGACGATTGCGCCAATCAGGGGCCAGTTCCGGAAGTCGTGTCCGTGATCCGCGACATCTCGGATCGCAAGGAGCAGGAGCAGGCGCTCGAGGCCGCGCGAATCGAATCCGAACGCGCCCATGCCGCCAAGACGCGGTTCCTTGCGACCATGAGCCACGAATTGCGCACCCCCCTCAACGCCATCATCGGCTTTTCGGAAATGCTGTCGAACGAGGCGGAGATGCGCATCGACGCCGCGCGGCGGCGCGAATATGCGCGCCTCATCAACGATTCCGGCAACCATCTGCTTGCCGTGGTCAATGGCATTCTCGACATGTCGAAGATGGAGAACGGGGATTTCGAGATCACGCCCGAGCCGTTCGCCCCGGCAAGGGTGGTGAGCAATTGCTGCGATATTCTCGCGCTTCGCGCGCACGATGCCGGACTGGAACTCGTGATGCGCAATGCCGATAATCTTCCCGACATCGTCGCCGACAAGCGCGCCTTCAAGCAGATCATGCTCAATCTGCTTTCCAATGCGATCAAGTTCACCAATCGCGGGGGCTCGATTGTCATCGCCACGCGGGTCGAGGGCGAGCGGCTCGCGGTATCGGTCGAGGATACCGGCGTCGGCATCAGCGCGGCGGATCTGCCGCGGATCGGCAGCCCGTTCTTTCAGGCGCGCTCCACCTATGATCGCCGTCACGACGGGACCGGCCTTGGTCTGTCGATCGTGAAGGGATTGGTGGCGTTGCATGGCGGCGAGCTCGAGGTCAAAAGCGAGCTCGGAAAGGGGACGACGATCTGCATCTATCTGCCGCTGGATTGCGAGGCCGTTGCGCCGCGGCGGGGCAATCCGCTAATGCCCATCGAATTGCCGCGCAGGCAGCAGGACACGCCGGATCAAATGCCAAACGAGCTACGGGTCAGGAAGAGTGCGTAGGGTTTCGCAGCGAAAAGGAGCGGTCGCCGTCGACGACAACGAGGCTTCGCGCAATGCAGGCTGGCGCAAGGATGCGATTGCAGCGGCGGTCGCGGCAGCGGCGCTCGGCGCCATCGTCACCAATGCCGCGTTGCTGCAATCGGGCCCGCATCCGGCGCCGCTGTTTGCCGCAAAGCCTGCGCCGGCGCCCGCAGCGCCCGCAAAATTGCCGCGCGTCGTCGGGCAGGAAATCACCGGACCGGCTCCGCAGGCGGCGGTGAATGCCCGCACGCCTGTAGCGCAGGGCAGCGAACCCGTCCGTACCGATACGATCGCGCCCCCGATCACGGCAAAGCCCGAGGCTGCGCCGGCGCCGCGGCCCCGCAACGAAGTGATTGCCGATATTCAGCGCGAACTTTCGCGCCGCGGTTTCTATGACGGTGCGCCGGACGGCGTGTTCGGTCCGAAAACCAATGCGGCGATGCGCGACTTCGAACAGGCATCGGGCCTGCGGCCCGGGTCCGAGCCGAACGAGGTCTTCCTGCGGGCGGTGATGCGCTCGCAGGCGAAGGCTGCCGCTGCGCGTCCGGTGCCGCCGCAGCCGGTCCCGACGGATCCGATTGCCGAATTGATCGCGCCGTCCTCGAAGCGGATCTTTGCGGTGCAGCGTGCCCTGACCGACTACGGCTATGGACAGTTCCGGCCGAACGGGACCTTCGGTCCGGAGACCAAAGCTGCCATCGAGCAATTCGAGCGCGCGCGCAAGATGCCGGTCACCGGACAGATTTCGCCGCGGCTGATGCGCGAATTGGCGATTGTCACCGGCCGCGAGCTGGATTAGCTGCACGCATTGCGCCAGGGCGGTCCCTGCGGCGCGGGCGCTGCCACGGCACGGACGGACATGCGGCTGAAATCGGCGATCTGGGTTTCCGCCTATATCCGGCGCTGCATGGTCGAGGGCGCGTATGCGGTGGTGCGCCGTCGCGGCGCCGAGGAAGCTGGCGCCATCTTCGTCAAGATCGACCGGCTCGACGGCACCGCGGACCTTTATGGACCTGCGCCGCAAAGCAGTTTCGACGAGCCGCATCCCGGCGATCGCGCTTTCATGGCCTGCCTGAAAGCGCAGCCGCGGCCGAACGAGGAAGCGGAGAAATATCTCGCGCGGCAGATCGATTTCGATCCGGATATCTGGCTGGTCGAGGTCGAGGACCCGCAGGGCCGACATTTCCTCGATCGGGTTGTCGGATAGCCGTCAGCGCCGCGCGGATTCGCGGCGCAGCCGCGCCGGCGAAGCGATGGTTTCGGTGCGGCGCTCCTCGCCCGGCGCGCTCCGTCGCATATCGGCCGGTGTTTCGTCCCAGTGCACCCGACGATGCAGGACGCTGCGCGCCTCGA
>NZ_JBKBVB010000177.1:0-5806 GCF_046289595.1 Pseudorhodoplanes sp. | reverse complement strand
GTGCCGGGAGGGCGCGACCTTTCGCGCGGCGGCAGTGATAGCGGGATTTCGCCCAAGCTTTATACTGCAAGCGGCGCAGATCTGAGCTTGCGGAGGCGTGTCCGCCGTCGTTCCATGCAGACTTCAGATCGGCTTACCTCCGGGCGCAGGCCGCTGCCGCACGCCGCTGCAGGCCGGTTCGCGCCTCCCAAAGAAGGATACAGAATATGTTTCGCCGTCTTGCAGTTTTGGGTCTCGCCGCCGGTGCGGTCGCCGTCTCGGCGTCCGCCTTCGCCCAGACCGTGCCGACCATCAGGGTCGGCTGGACCATTCCCGCCGAGGAAGCCAAATACTGGATGATGAAGCGCCCGGACAAATTCCCGAATCTGGGCAAGACCTACAAGATCGAGTGGTCGCAATTCAACGGCACCGCACCGATGACGGCGGCGATGCAGGCGGGCGCACTCGACTGTGCGACCCAGGGCATTCTGCCGATCGCCCAGAGCATGGTGGCCGGCAATGTCGACATGTATGTGATCGCCCAGCATGTCGGCGAACGTCCCGGCAGCTTCTCGCTCTATTGGGCGGTGAAGGACGATTCGCCGATCAAGAAGGTCGAGGATCTGAAGGGCAAGACCGTCGGCATTTCGGTGATCGGCGGCGGAACGCATGCGCCCTTCAACATGATGCTGCGCAAGCACGGCGTCGATCCGGAAAAGGACATCAAGCTCGTGGAAGTGGGCTTCGCGCTGTCGGAAGACGCGCTGCGCTCGGGCCGCGTCGATGCGGTGAATATGGTGCAGCCATTTGCGGCGCGAGCGGAAGCCAAGGGCGGCGTGCGCAAGCTGTTCGCGCTGGAGGAGGCGCTGCCCAATATCGTGCATATCGTCGAAGCCTGCCGGAAGGACTTCGTGGACAAGAATCCGGAACTGGTGACCGCCTATGTGAAGGACATCACCGCGGCGATGAAGATGGCGCTGGAAAACCGGCCCGAGACCATCCAGGTCGTGCATGAAGTCATGAAGGCGCCGGTCGCGGCGCTGGAGACCTATCTGCTCAAGCCGAACGACTTCGCCCGCGAACCGGGTGCTGCGCCGAATTTCGCCGGCATCCAGGCGATGTTCGACGTCTATACCGAGAACAAGACGATTGCGAAGAAGCTCGACGCCTCGACGCTGAAGCACCCGACGATCGTCGCGCCGATGCAGTGATTCAAAACGTGAGGCTTGCTCCTTTCACCTCTCCCTTTGGGAGAGGTCGATTGGCGAGCGTAGCGACGCCAAGCGGGTGAGGGGTTATCGTCGAGATCGTAACTCCTCACCCCAGCCCGCTCCCGATGGGAGAGGGAGCCCATCGAATGCGCGTCGGCTTCTTCACCAATCACCCCTCCGGCCATTCCGCATTGCCGGCATGGGTGACCGCGCCCTTGTCGGCCTGACCGACGAGCTGCGCGTATTTCGCCAGCAATCCGGCGGCATGGCGCGGCTTCGGCGCTTTCCACGCAGCCTTGCGGCGCGCCATCTCGGCATCGTCGATCAGCACGTCGATGCTGCGCGCGGCGCTGTCGATGCGGATGCGGTCGCCATTCTGCACGAAGGCGAGCGGCCCGCCGGCCGCAGCTTCCGGCGCGATATGTCCGATGCACATGCCGCGCGTCGCGCCGGAAAACCGGCCGTCGGTGAGGAGGGCGACCTTCTCGCCCATTTGCTGGCCGTAGATCAGCGCCGTGGTGCCGAGCATCTCGCGCATGCCCGGCCCGCCCCTCGGGCCCTCATAGCGAATGATCAGCACATCGCCTTCCTTGTAGTCGCGCTTGCGCACGGCTTCGGTACACGCATCTTCGCCGTCGAACACCCGCGCGGTGCCCTCGAAGACGAGCGACCTCAGTCCCGCGACTTTCAGCAATGCGCCGTCCGGCGCGAGATTGCCTTTCAGCACCGCAAGCCCGCCGTCGGGGCGGATCGCATTCCCGGCGCGCCGCACGATCTGGCCGTCCGCATCGGGCGCGCCGGCATGCTCCTCGGCGAGCGTGCGGCCTGTGACGGTCAGCACGTCGCCATGCATGTGGCCGGAGCGGATCAGTTCGCGGATGATGATCGAGACGCCGCCGATATCGTGTACGTCCTTCGCGAGGAAGCGCCCGCCCGGACGCAGATCGCCGATCAGCGGGGTCCGCGCGAACACTGCCGCCACATCGTCGAGCGTGAAGGCGATGCCTGCCTCGTTGGCGATGGCGGGCAGATGCAAGGCAGCATTGGTCGAGCCGCCGGTCGCGGCAACGATGGCGGCGGCATTCTCCAGCGATTTGCGGGTGACCAGTTCGCGCGGCAGCGGCCCGCCGCGCTTGAGAATATCGAGCACAATCTCTCCGGCGCGCTGCGCGATCGCCGAACGTTCGGCATAGACGCCCGGCACCATCGCGGAGTTCGGCACGGTGAGGCCGAGCGCCTCCGACACCATCGCCATGGTGTTGGCGGTGAATTGCCCGGCACAGGCGCCGATCGCGGGAATGGCCACCCGCTCCAGCACCTTCAGATCGGCTTCCTTCATGGTGCCGGTCTGCACCGCGCCAACCGCCTCGTAGGAATCGAGCACGGTGATGTCGCGGCCGCCGAAGCGGCCGGGGAGCGCCGCCCCGCCATAGACAAAGACCGACGGCACGTTCACCCGCACCATGCCCATCATCGCGCCGGGCAGGGTCTTGTCGCAGCCGCCGAAGGCGACGAGCCCGTCATAGGCATGGCCCTGCATCACGGCCTCGATGGAATCGGCGATCACTTCGCGGCTGACCAGCGAGAACTTCATGCCCTCGTGGTTCATGCCGATGCCGTCCGACACCGAGATGGTGGTGAATTCGCGCGGCGTGCCGCCGGCTGACTCGATGCCCTGCTTGGCCCATTCCACCTGCGGATAATGCGTCATGTTGCAGGGCGTATTCTCGCCCTTCATCGAGACGACTCCGATCATCGGCTTGTGGATCGCCGCATCGTCGAGCCCCATGCCGCGCATGAAAGCGCGGTGCGGGGTGCGGTCGAGGCCGTCACGGGTGATGGACGAACGCAGGCGCATTATGAAAAACTCCGATTTGGGCGAACGAGCAAAAGCAAACTCCGCTCATTCCCGCGAAGGCGGGAATCCAGTTTTTGCATCTGGGTCCCCGCTTTCGCGGGGACGAGCGGCAGGAGCTGACGCATGACGATTAGCCTTTGTTGCGGTCGCGGTGCCAGCCGACTTGCGCATCCGGCTTGGAATCGACCGAGGCGAAATAGGGCTTGATGTCGAGCAGCGGCGTATTGTCGAGGCAGTCGATATTCTTCACCGACAATGTCGTACCCTCGACCTTGAGAAGCTGCACCACGCTGAGTGCGATCGGATTGGGACGCACCGGCGAGCGCAATGCGAAGCTGCCGCGGCCCTCGCCGTAGTGGCGCGGGGTCTGCACCACGAGGTCGCGGCGCGCGCGATCCATCCAGTACAGAATGATCAGATGCGTGCAGGTCTCCACCTTGTCGAGCGCTTTGGCATAACGCGGGTCGACCTCGATGGTGCAGACGGCGTCGGATTCGCCGGCATTCTTCGGGCAGTCCTCGCGCTTCGTCCAGGGCGTGCGGATGCGGCCGATGAAATAAAGCCCCGCGTCGAATTGCGCGGGAAGGTCAACCGCGACTTCACCCGGACGGGCTGCAAACCAGTCGATGGTTTCGGCTTTCGGGTCAGGGGTCATGACGTGGGTTTAGGCGAAATGCAGTGCGCCGACCACACATCTTGGAAAGAGCAGCTATCCGCCGGAGACGCCCGATGTTCCGGACCCTGGCGGTCCCGACACAAAAAGTTAACGCCAGTCAGAAAAGTGGGCTTGCGCCCATCGAATTACCGTATAAAGATATCCTTATATCGATCCTGACCGGAATGTCCCGATGCCCGGCCCGTTGGCCTTCGAGACGATGCACGATGCGTTGCGCGCGGTGGCGGAAGGCACGCGCCTGCGCATCCTTGCGCTGCTCGCCGAGGCCGAACTGACCGTCTCCGACCTCACCGAAATCCTGCGGCAGTCCCAGCCGCGCATCTCCCGCCATCTCAAGCTGCTGGCCGAAGCCAATCTGATCGAACGCCACCGCGAGGGCGCCTGGGCCTTTTTCCGGATTGCGGAAAGCGGCGATGCGGCAGGTGTCGCGCGCATGATCGTGGCGCAGCTCGATCCAGCCGATCCCATCGTCAGCCGGGATCGCGAACGGCTCGCCGCGGTACGCGAGGCGCGCGCTGCGGCCGCGCAGGCCTATTTCCGCGAACATGCCGCCGAATGGGACCGCATCCGCAAGCTTCACGCCGCAGACGAGGCGGTGGAGCAGGCCATCGTCAAGGCGCTCGCCGACAAGCCGTTCCGCTCGCTGCTCGATCTCGGTACCGGCACCGGGCGCATGCTCGAATTGTTCGGCCCGCAGATCGAGCGCGGGCTCGGCATCGACATGTCGCTCGACATGCTGCTGCTGGCACGCGCGCGCCTCGAACGCGCAGGGCTGCGCCATTGCAGCGTGCGGCAGGGCGACATCTACGATCTGTCGGTGCCGCGCGATTCCTTCGACGTCGTCATCATCCATCAGGTGCTGCATTTTCTCGACGATGGCGCGCGCGCGATCCGCGAGGCTGCACGCGTTCTGGCGCCTTCGGGGCGGCTGCTGATCGTCGACTTCGCGCCGCACGAACTCGAATTCCTGCGCGAGGAGCATGCGCATCGCAGGCTCGGCTTTGCGCCGGAGACCATGTCGCAATGGCTCGCTGCGGCGGGCCTCGACGTCACCATGCACAGGAGCATCGCGCCGGAGCGCGGCACGGAAGGAAAGATCGCCGTGTCGCTCTGGCTTGCACAGGATCGCCGGCTGCGGATCGCCGGGCGTCAGGAGGTTGCATGACCTATACAGCGGTTCCGCCGGTCAGCCGGCTGGTGAACGGACGCGGCAAGACGCTGCGCGTGTCGTTCGAATTCTTCCCGCCCAAAACCGAGGAGATGGAGCGCTCGCTGTGGGAGGCGATCGAACGGCTCGCGCCGCTTGCGCCGAGCTTCGTGTCGGTGACCTATGGCGCCGGTGGCTCGACCCGCGAGCGCACCCACGCGACGGTCAAGCGCATTCTCGACGAGACCGCGCTCGTGCCCGCCGCGCATCTGACCTGCGTCGACGCCACGCGCGACGAGGTCGATGCGGTGATCCGCAACTATCGCGACATCGGCGTGAAGCATATCGTGGCGCTGCGCGGCGATCCGGCCGGCGGCGTCGGCGCAACTTATGTGCCGCATCCGCAGGGATACCGGAATGCCGCCGATCTCGTCGCCGGCATCAAGCGGATCGGCGATTTCGAGATTTCCGTCTCGGCCTATCCCGAGAAGCATCCGGATTCACGCCACGCCAATGTCGATCTCGACATGCTGCAGGCCAAGGTCGATGCCGGCGCGACGCGGGCCATCACCCAGTTCTTCTTCGAGAACGACGTGTATTTCCGCTACGTCGATCGCGTGCGCTCGCGCGGCATCGATATCCCGATCGTGCCGGGCATCGTGCCGGTGCAGAATTTCAAGCAGGTCAAGAATTTCGCCGAACGCTGCGGCACCTTCGTGCCGAACTGGCTGGCCGAGCGCTTCGAGGGGCTCGACCACGATGTCGAGACCCGCAAGCTGGTCGCTGCGGCAATAGCCGCCGAGCAGGTATTCAACCTCGCCGATCGCGGCGTCACTGACTTCCACTTCTACACCATGAACCGCGCCGATCTCGTCTACGCGATCTGCCACATGCTGGGTCTGCGCCCGGCCGAGAAGGCGGCGGCGTGATGTTCT
>NZ_JBKBVB010000031.1:0-39941 GCF_046289595.1 Pseudorhodoplanes sp. | reverse complement strand
TCCTGCTCACGCAGGATGCCGATGATCTGTTCCTCGCTGAACCTCGATCGCTTCATGCTCCGGTCCTCTCGTCGGGCCGGACTCTACCTCAGCCTGGAGGAGATGACGGGGGTCACAGCAATCCGCCGCTTGTCAGAACTCGGCGCTTGTCCGTTGTCGAGGGTCACGCGACCGGCACTGATCGCCATCTCGATAAGGCGCGCCTCAAGATAGCGGACGTGCCCTTTTGTCAGTGCCTCATCACTGGTCGTGATGACGACTGCGGCTTCCCAGAAACCTCGATCTCCGGCGCTTTGAGTAATCCTATCGCGAACGCTATCCGCTTCCCCGACATAGGCTCGCATCGAAAGTGCATCTTTGGGGTCAGGCCCGAAGAGTATGTAGACGCCGGTTCGATCAACCTCGGGACGTGCAAGCAGCTTGGCAAAAGTCGATTGCGTTTCAACGAGTACCGAACCCGTCCAGCCATGTATTGACGCAATGATGAGCCCGTTCGGCGTGCCGTCCACAAGAAACAACTGGATCGTGCGCCCAAAGGCTTCAACTGGATGGCTCATGGCTGTTGCCCATTTTCCTGCCCGATGCGCTGGAGCAAGGGAAAGATAGTAGCGCGCTATCCCAAAATCACGAATGGGCCAGAAATAGCCCACAAGCAGGACCTTGTCGCGCGGTTGGAAGCCTCTCTGGGCGATCCCCGCTGACGACTTTGGCCGTCTCCCGCCGGCGTGCTGCCTCGTTCTTCGATGGCCGTGGGGCTGGCACGCCTTAATGGCGTGACAGAGCACCGACTCCTGACTAGAAAAAGAACATGAAGCCAGATTCCCGATTCGTGGGCCAGCCCGCTCGATTCTGGGCCAACGTGAAGCTCGTGTCGGAGCAGGTCGGTTACAGCATCCGCGGCCCTCGCGGGCAGGTGAAAACTCTGCGCAAATATACGCTTGCCGATATCGAGCGGGTCTATGCAGATGAGGGGCTCGACACTGATTTCACGAATCGCGAGCGTGCATTTTTTGAGCACGTGCTGGCATACATGAACTACCGCGCCGACCTGATTCAGAATCAGGTCCAGCCTCTTCTTATGGACCGGGACCAAGCAGCTGCAGCATACGACGCATTGCGCAAGAGCACTGGATCGAACCGCGCCCCTTCAATGAACAAGCAAAAAGGCGATAAGAGGCACCCAGCCTATTTGGCCAGCATGGTCTCACTTATTGCCGAGAAAGTTCTCGGATCAGACGGCTTTGTGGACGACGCAAGGCGCCTCGCTGTCGTCTCTATGAATGGCGTCGCAGAATTTGCGTTTTCCCGGCGATACGATGGTGCAATGCCTACCGTAGCAAACCCCGCAGCGGTCTGGGAAATCAAGGAGTATTATGGCACGACCACCTTCGGCAGTCGTGTAGCAGACGGCGTTTACGAAACGCTACTCGATGGCTTTGAGATAAACGAGGCTGCGCGGTTGTTCGGCGAGCGAGCCAAACACTTCCTATTTGTCGATGACCGTTTCACGTGGTGGGACTGCGGGCGATCGTATCTGTGCAGAATCATCGACATGCTTCATACAGGCCATGTCGATGAAGTTTTTTTTGGCAAGGAAGTGCTAACGCAATGGGAGCCAGCGTTGCGTGCCGTGGCAAAATGAAGCCTGCCTATGCCGCCACCTTGGCGACGCCAAAGAATAGCTGATTGGCCGTACTGTCTACTTCGCGCTCCAAGGCGCTTAAATCGGCACCCTCCAAGGCCATCGCATGCGCCTTCTTTGACAGCTCGGATAATCGGCGATGGAGCGAATTGTTCGGATCGAATCGCCGGAGCGCGATGTAATCCAAGATGTGGGTTGACGCATCTAGTCCGAGATATTTTGCAAGAACCTTCTCAACGATAGAGGAGGCTAGATACGCGCATACGTAGTGAGCTTCATCCTCGTCCGCGAAAGGCAGCAAGATTACCTTTTGATCCGGGACAACCACATGACCACCTGCATGTGAAATGACAGCCACATTCATTCGACCTCTGTACCCGGTGTGCTGCCAAACCACTTTCACATCTGCAAACGTGTACGGGCCGATCCGGTAGACCTCGTAAAACGGCCCTTGCCCACCCCAGCGGTGGTATTCTTTTCGAGATCGGAGGTCCTCTTCAAATTGCGATAGATAGTTGATCGCAAGGGGGTACTTCTCTGAGGCGCGTGATTGCGGAATTGCCTTCTTTGGATCGGCCTTGTCATAGAGGAAAAGGATGTGACGAGACGGCGTAGCGCGCCATCTTCGAATGTCTCGGCCAACCAACAAAGGGGCAACGCATTCCGACTCTACAACTCCCTCGATTCTTCGGATCGAGGTCCCCTTCGATTTTCCTGAGTTGACGATGCGGACATGCTTTCCATCGCGGCCTAAGCATTCCACCCAGAGAATGGCATTCGCGCCCCCTGTGTTCACCCCACCGCGAGCTCGGTACTCGCTAGGTGCAATTGATTCAAACAGCCCCTCTTCGTGATCTTCGGCTAGCACGATCGGCGACCCCTCGGCAGTCGCATCGATTGGCCTCGCCGTACCCCATTCATATTGCCTACAGTCCACCAGCGGCTGGCCCGTCAATCGGCCATAGGGGATGGGATAGGTTGGCTCCTGATCGACACGAAACACTCCGAGCGCAGCCCGGTTAAGCGCATCCGTGAAAACATCGGACTTCGCGAGGTCGAGTATAGTCGTTACCGCGTAGCGTCGAATTGGTCCGGCACGAAATAGTCGAAAGCCGGCAGCGGAGTGTCTCCCTTGGAATACAGAAATTGGCAGTGCAAAGACCATAACTGCGTTCGGAGCAGCATGGCGCTCAGCACTCCTATGCACGAAGAGTGTCGATAGGTCATGCTTCCCGGCCGCGACCTTTGCCCTCCAACCTTTGTTGGTAATCAGGCTCGAATCTGCCCACTGCCGCGCAAGCGTGCGACGATATTCAGGGATCACGCCGTCCCAGCTAATCCAGGGAGGGTTTCCGCAGATCAGATTAGCGCTGACCGACCGCTTGAAGAAAAATTGACCACTCAAAAAGTCTCGAAAGAGAATCGCAAAAGCGCTCCGCTCTTCATCCGAGACAAAGCCGCAAGTGTCTATCGCTCGCTCGAACTCGTCAGATTCGATAGCTTCACTGAACGATGAACCCAGAAAGCGCAGCTTTGCGGAGGTGGCGTCAAACAGCGTGGGCTCCTCGGAAACGCTGTCGCAGATGGTGTCGGCAAGGACAACTTTCGATTTCGCGGGTGCTTCCCCGCTCTCTTTGGCGGACTTGTTGAAGAAGGCGAGGTTGAGCTCGGCGAACCGTACCGCGATTGGACTCACATCGCTCAAGATCACGGTCGCGTTTGCGAATGTCCTTTTTTCTCGCAGTCTTCTGAGAAGACGGAGCGCGAACCCGCCTGAGCCTGCCGCAGGATCAAGCAATACAAGATTTGTCGGCAGGCTTTCGAAATCCAAGAGTCCGCATGCGTCATCAATCAACCATTCGGGCGTATAATATTCGCCGAGAAGATGGCGAAGGCTCGGAGGGAAAATCTGCTGGAAGACCGCACCTAGCAGGGCGGAAAAATCCAGGTCATTCAGTTCGCGGAGGTCACCGTTTTGGCTCAGCAACAGCGCGCTGAGCCGTTCAACCGATCGCTCGTATTCTTCGGGATGGCATAGCCTATACCAATCGAAGAGTGAAACTCGATTATTCGCCCCTTCGACTCCCGAGCATCTAGAGATCGCATCCAGTACGAGGGAGGCATAGGTCTGGGCACAGAACAACAACGCCCCCGCGGTCGTAGTTACACGCGGCAAATCCAAACCTGCCGCCAGTACCCGATCCGCTTCGCCGAGATCAACATAACGGCCGGTGTGCTCCATCCACAGCCGGAACCAAGGGTTCCCGCCGAGCCGACCGTCAAGCTGCTCGATCAACAGCTCAAGCATGCCTCGTACGTCGCGGCTCTCGACCGCTAGCACGTTCATGATTTTTTCGGTGTGCGGCACAGGCGTTCACTACCTCGATTCGCTATGTCAGTTCGACCTTAGCGGCAGGCGAATTCTCAAGTCCAGCGAACCTCTTGAGGGATGCCGCGAGTCCCACAACCAAAATCCTTTGCGTGGGTGATTGGGGGACAGTTCACTGCATCATAGCCGGTGGATCGTTCGCGCTCCTTGGCCTAAAGTCCGTAGCATCAACACTGCGGCTAGCTATACCACCAATGGCATATGCATGACCGGCAGCGCGCCTCAAAGGCGGCCAGACCAAAGGAGACCCTTGAGCGCGGCCGACACCGAGACTGAGACCGTTGGATGCCGCCACTCCAACCCGGACATCAGCAAGAACAACGCTACCCCCGGCAAATGGGCATTCGTCCGCGCGGATGGGATATGCAAGACGCCCCCGCTCTCGTGGAAGCGCCTTTTCAAAGAACTCCAGTCGACAGGATCGCCGCGTCCACGATAAAGCCACGCGGCGCGTCTCGCTGGCGCACGCTGGGCAAGAACCTCCTCGATCCGCGGTGCTCCATCGCTGCCATCGCCACTTCGCATCTCAGGCGTCGAAACCTGGATTTTGGTGAGGTATTGCGGAGTTGACAATCAAACGCCCCGGACGCGGGTCCGGGGCGTTTGTCGAAGAAATTGATCTTGCTTCGGAAATTTGGTTGCGGGGGCCAGATTTGAACTGACGACCTTCAGGTTATGAGCCTACCGCCAGCTCTTCGCGCACCACGAGGAATTTCAACCACTTAGCCGGAAGCCGTTGATTTGTCGCGATCTTCTCGCGCGCATTAAACGACAGTCGCGGGCATTGGTAGACGTTAGCGTGCGCCAGAAGGTGTGAGCCCGGCGGACACCTGGCGGACACGCCGCGCGATTACGATAGACAGGCAGGCCGCTTTCTTTATTCCACCCGTTTCCGCCTGTTTCCGCCTAACTCGCCAGCGCCCGAAAAGAGCATCTTGCCTGTCGAAGCGACCCGAACGTCACTCGCTTCGAGCAAGGCAAGATCGCGATGAAGACTCATCTCACCGAACGTTTCGTGAAGGCCTCCGAACCCGATCCCGTGCGCAACATCATCGTTCGCGACGACGAGGTGATCGGGTTCGGTCTCCGCATCACCACCGCGGGCGCCAAGTCGTTCGTTCTGACCTATACGATCGCCCATCGGGAGCGGCGGATCACGATCGGTTCCTGGCCGGAATGGTCGGTCACGGCGGCGCGCGAGAAGGCCTGCGAACTGAAGCGGCGGATCGACAACGGCGACGACCCGCTCGCTGAACGGCAAGAAGCGCGCGAAGCATCAACCGTGCGCGATCTGATCGACCGTTACGTTGCCGAGCACGTGCCCACGCTCTCCAAGCGCAATGGCAAGGACCAGATTGCCATGCTGCGGAAGCTTGTCGAGCCGGAATGGGGCGCTCGGAAGGTCGCCGATATCACCGAGGCAGACGTGGCGAAGCTCCTTTCCAAGATCGCCGGCGGCCGCCGCCGGCCGCATAAGACGAAGCCGACGCGGAAACGCGCCAAGCCTCTTGCAGGGCGGCGTCCAACCCCGGTCCGTGCCAATCGTGTCGGCGAAGTTCTGCGAAAGATGTTCAACCTGTCGATCAAGCCTTGGAGAATGCGGACCGACAATCCGGCCATCGGATTCGCACGCAACATTGAGAACGAGCGCGAGGTTTTCCTTTCGCTTGAGCAAATCGATCGTCTTGCCGCAGCGCTGGACGCCCATGAAAACCAGCGTGCGGCCGATGTTGTGCGGTTCATACTGCTGACCGGCGCGCGCAAAGGGGAGGCGTTGACCGCGCGGCCCGAGCAGTTCAATCTCGGTCTGGCGATCTGGACGAAGAAGGCCTCAACGACAAAGCAGAAGAAGATGCACCGCGTCCCGCTTTCGCGAGCGGCCGTCGCCTTCGTCCGCGCGCGGCTGACCGCCCTCCCGGTCGAAGCCGAATGGCTTTTCCCCGGCGATTTGGAAGGCAAGCCGATCGAGGACATCCGACGGTTCTGGGCCGACATCCAGAAGGCAGCTGGCCTTGAAGGGGTCCGGGTCCACGATCTGCGCCACACCTTCGCCTCGCTCCTGGTCAGCGGAGGAATGTCGCTGCCCATGATCGGAAAGCTGCTCGGCCACAGCAGCCCGAAGACAACCCAACGCTACGCTCACCTGCTTGACGATCCCGTCCGTCAAGGCGCGGACGCCGTCGGCGAGATGCTGCGCCCGAAGCTCAGGCTTGTATCGGACTCCATGCGATCGGATCGCGCGGCGTGACAAATGATGCTAGAAGGGGGGAAGCGAGGATCATCGGTTTTGCGTTCATGTGGGGCGCAATTTCAGACTGGCTTGAGCGAAGGCGGGTGGCGATCGCCTCCGTCCGGGACGACGCTCGTGTTCTCCTCACGAAGAGCCCGGCCACGGCCTACTACGACGCCCAGCGCCTGGCCGCCCGCGCTCGGTTCGCCGGAGACGGCAAAGGAGTCGTTCATTGGGCGCGCGTAGCCGCGGAAGTAGCCCGGATCGGCGATAGCCCAATGGACCTTGAAGTCGTCCGCGCGATCGTGGACGAAGAAGAAGATCGCGCTATGCACGGCAAAGCTCCTGCCAAACAATCCTGATCTTTTTTGCAATCGTGCTTTCGTCCGGCGCGTGCTCTTCCTTGCGCCGCTCGAACCAGTCGCGCATTTCTCTCACCAGCTCGGCCTGTGTTCTTGGGATGCCGTGCTCATGGATGCGTCGCGCAAGCGCCGCATAGAATGCGTCCCAATCGTGCCGCGGAGGAACGCCTGAGCCGGCGCGGCGTCGCGCTGCCGCGGCACCGTCGCTTTCTGGCAAGCCATGGAACAATCCGTATTGCCGCTCGAAGCGTTCGACCTCCGCTCGCCTGACAAGAACATCCGCGGCGGCGATCGCGACGCCTTCGGCCGGATCGATGATCCATCGGAAATCGTTGTCGCCGAGCTTCACCCGGCGGATTGCAACCGTTGGGCTTGGAGTTCCCTCCCTTCGGAATAACGGCAAAAGATGCGCCGCCTCGACATCGACGAGACCAGACAGCGATTCCGAGGGGCCGGTCTTTACGGGAGGCACGGCAATTGAGAGCTCCAGCAGACCGTCTGTTGACCAACCGATGAGGTCGAACGAAGTAACCGACCACCGCGCGGCAACCTCATTCAGAGAATAAAACGATCGTGGCGGCAACATTCACATACCTCCATGAGGTAGACCAGACCTCGCCTCGACTTCGGCACCGGAGCAAGTCTCTCGTTCAAAAAATCCCTTGGACTACTTCGGAAGAATTTGTCTCATCCGACGATAGGTTTGGACAACGCGCCTGAGATCGCTCCGCATGTCCGGCGGCAGGCGCCCTGCCTCGACGAACAGGTCGTCCATGCGCACGCCCAGGATCGCCGCGGCGCGCTCGACCAGCTCGTCGCGCGGCGGCTTCTCCTGTTCGCGCTCGACGCGCGACCAATAGGCGGGCGAGACGCCAAGCCGCTCGGCGAAGTCGTTGAGGCCGATGCCCTGCTCGATCCGTTTCGCCCTGACCGTTAGCCCGAATGCCATGTCGGTCTCCTTCAGCCAACGAGCCCGTACTTGCGAAGGCGCACGCCGATGAAGGCGCTCGTCACACCGAACTCTTCCGCAAGCGCGCCGGCGATCGCATCGATCGCCGGCCAACCCGCAACGTTTACCGCGACGTAGGGCGTCGGGATCTCGTCGATCACCTTCCATCGGATCGCCGCGCCGAACGCGGAGGCCTCGCGCGCGAACGCTCGGGCCAGCTGCCGCCGCGGCGCCAAGAACGCGCCCATGAACTCGTCGGCGCGCCATTCGCGCCAATCGATCGGCGCGGCGCCCCGCGCCGCAATCGCGCCGCTGCGGAAGGCGCGGGCCGCGCCTTTCGCCACCGCCGCCGGCATGTCGAAGATCGCGTGGCCGAGCTCGTGCGCCGCCGTCGAGCGCAGCATCTCGGGCTGATCCCCGAGCAGCTCGGCATTCAAGCTGATCATGACCGTTGCGGGCTCCTGCGGATCGTACTCGCAGACGCCGAGCACGGGTTCGCCGGCCTCGTCGTGCACGGCATGCGCCGCGTCCCAAACGATTCGTAGCGGCCGACCGTTCACGCAGAGAGAGGCCACCCGGCGGAACAGGTCGGCCGGTTCGAACGGCCGCGCCTTGTAGCCGAGGAGCCGCTGCCGGAGATCCGCCCCGAGCCGCCGGATCGCATCGGCCGGAAGCCTTGCCGGCTCGCCCGAGTGAAAACACGGATATTCCACGTTGAGCGCCATGCCGATCGCCTCTTCGTTGACTACTTCATCAACAGCAATGTTCCTTTTATGTTCTATCCTGGGTAGGAGTCGAGTCCTTTTTTCGCCTGCCCCACGACGGCTGTTCGTAAGCCGGTGCGGCAACGCCGCCTAAGCGTTTGATTCTTCAGAAGTCTCCTTAAATGGGGCGCTTCTTTCCGCCTGTTTCCGCCTGTTTCCGCCTGTTTCGGCCTAAGACCTGACGGCCCTCCCATGTTTGGATCGCAACGTTTCGACGCCGCTCGTTGCGAGGGAGGATTTGTATGAATGGACAACGGTCAATCGACGCAATGGTCGCGCCCCCGCTGTTCGAAGGGTGGCTGACCGATGATCGCGTGGCGGCCGAGATCGGCGTGTCGAGATACACCCTGAGGCGATGGGAGCGCCGCCGGGTCGGCCCGCCCCGCGTCCGCATCGGCCGCAAGGTGCTGTATCGCGCCGAGGCCTTCCGGGAATGGCTGGTCTCGCGCGAGCGTCATCCCGTGTCGAAGGGCGCGCGCCCGGGCGGTGGGCGATGAATGCCTTCGAACGGCACGGCGTGGAACACCTTTCCGCGTCGTCGCTCAACCTCTGGGCCGCGCAGCCCGCGCTTTGGATCATGGAGCGGCTTCTCGGCCGCAAAACGCCCACGGGTATCCCTGCCGCGCGCGGCAAGGCGGTCGAACACGGCGTGCATATCGGCCTGATCGATCCGGCCAAGCCGATCGACGATTGCGCGGCCGCGGCCGAACGCGAGTTCAACCGCTTGACCGCGCTCGCCGGCGATCCGCGTCGCGACGAGGAACGGCCGAAGATCGGCGGCTATGTGCGCGGCGCGCTCGCCGAGCTTCGCCAATACGGCGTGCCCGATGCCTATCAGCATCGCGTCGAAGGCCGGCTCGACGACGTGCCGGTGCCGGTAATCGGTTTCATCGACTGGTTGTTCTCCGATCACGGCCTGATCGTCGATCTCAAGACGACCGAGCGCTTTCCCGGCGCAATCGGCGATCCGCATGGCCGCCAGGGGGCGGTCTATGCGTCGGCGCATGGGAATTTCGGGATGCGCTTCGCCTACGCGAAGCCGGCGCCGGGGAAGAAGGAGCCGCAGCAGGTCCGTGTCTATGAAATGTCGGGCGACGATGTGCGTCGGCACCTCGAAGCGCTGCGCCTGATCGCTCTTTCGCTCGGCCGATTCCTTGCGCTCTCGAACGATGCGCGCGAGCTCGCCGGCCTGATCGTCCCCGACTTCGAAAGCTTCTGGTGGTCCGACCCGGCCGCGCGTGCGGCCGGGCGGGAAGTGTTCGGTTTCTGAAAGCCTCTCAACGCGAAAGGAGAAACTCCAATGCCTCTACAAATCGGCGGCTCCGGCACGGTGAAGCCATACGTCAAGTACAACGCCAAGGCGGACAAATGGTTTGTGCGCTCGCCCGAAGGCGGCGACATGGAAATCGCGCGGCCGATGTTCCTGCTCGACCTCAAGAACATCCGCACCGGCTGGCTTCGCTTCCGCGAAGGCCAGGCGCCCGAGCGCCTGATCGATCCCTCGCTCGACCGCACCGCGCCGTCGCCCGGCGAGGACTTCAAGCGCGGCTTCGTCGTCAGCGCCTTCTCGCAAAAGTTCTTCGGCGGAACGGTCGAGTTCGCTTCCGCCTCGATCCATCTCTCGAACGCGATCCGGGACATCTATGCCAAGTTCGAGGAGCAGCAGGCGAAGAACGGCGGGAAGGTGCCGGTCGTCGAGTGCACGGGCTCCGACCCGATGAAGGACAAGTACGGCACCAACTACCGGCCGCGCCTCGAAATCGTGAAGTGGGTCGATCGCCCCGCCGAATTGCCGGACGCCAGCCCGGTCGATGACGCGGACGTATGGAAGGGCGGCGCCCCGGCCGCGGCGGCCAAGGCGGCGCACGTCCCGCCGCCGTCGCGCCCGCAACCGGCGCCGACAACCGATCCCGCGCTCGAAACGGAGTTCTGACATGAACGCGAACGCCAATGGCGGCGGCGCCGCCGACCTGCTCGCCGACTTCGCCGCCAACATCGAGGAGCTGGAGGTCGAGAAGCGGCGGATCGCTGACCGGATCAAGGAAGTCAAGGCCAGCGCGCGAAGCGCCGGCTTTGACACCAAGGTGCTGAACCAGATGCTCCGCGAGCGGCGCATGTCGCAGCTTGAGCGGCAAGAGTTCCAGGCGCTCTGCGAGATGTATCGCGCCGCGCTGGGCATGCTCGGCGGCACGCCGCTCGGCGAAGCCGCGCGCAAGCGGCTCATGGGAGAAATCCCCAGGCCGCCCGACCCGGCGGACGCATCGACGCCGGCCGCGCCGGAGGCCGTCGATCGCACGATGGACATCGAAGCCGCCCGCGCCGCCGGTCGCGCCGCCGCGCGCGAGGGCAAGCGCATCATCGACAATCCCTACATGGCCGACGATCCACGTCGCGCCGCGTGGGACGAGGGATGGTGCGCCGAGACCGGCACCGACGGCATGGAGGTGCCCGAGGCGTGGCGCCGCTGCAAAAAGTCAGACGACAATCCGCCGGACGGGGGCGACGACGACGGAGGCGGCCAATGACAACTTTCGTCTGGTCGCCAGAAGTCGTCGCGCGGCTGCGCGAGCATTGGCAGGCGGGCTTGTCCGCGTCTCAATGCGCGCGCGCGATCAACAACGAGTTCGGCACATCGATCTCACGGAATGCGGTGATCGGTAAGGCGAGGCGAATGAGGTTGCCGACCCGAAACTACCGGACACGGCAACTGCCACCAACACAGTGGTTCTCAAGAGGTCGGCCACTGCGCGCTACTCGAATTGCGCTCGCCGTCTCTCCACCTCCCCTAATCTCTGGTGGCGGCGTAACAACAGCCGAACTTAAACCAGAGCATTGCCGCTGGCCGTTCGGTGACCCCTGCTTGCCCGGCTTCCGCTTTTGCGGCGCGCGCCGGCTTGAACCGCTTTCCTACTGCCCTGCCCACGCGCTGATCGCTTATCGGCCGGCGGCGAAAAAAAGGCGCGCGGCATGAAACGTTACATCTCTCCCCCAGGTCCGGAACGCGCTAACGAAGTCGATGTTAAATTCGCGCTCGAAAAGTTCGCCGACGTGCTGATGCCGCAGGAGGCCGAGGAGCCCATCCTGGCGCCGGGACCGCGCGCGGCGCTGTTCGAGTGGATGACCGAAATCCATCTCGCCGGCGAGCTTGCCGCCGCCGGCCTGAAGCCGCGCCGCACCGCGCTGCTCTATGGTCCGCCGGGATGCGGCAAGACGACGTGGGCGCATCACTTCGCGGCGCGGCTCGGCCTGCCGCTCGCGTGCGTCCGCTCCGAAAGCCTGATCCACAGCTATCTCGGATCGACCGGCCAGAACATCGGCCAGCTCTTCGACGCCATGTCGAAGACCGAAGGCAGGGTCGTCATCTTCTTCGACGAGGTGGACGCGCTCGGCGCCCGCCGCATGAACGACCAAGGGGCGTCGGTCGAACGGGCGAACTCGCTGAACGTCCTGCTTCGCAGGATCGAGCGGTTCGACGGGATCGCGCTCGCGGCGACGAACCGACACGACTTCCTCGACAGTGCGCTGTGGCGTCGCTTCGACATGCAGATTTCGGTCGATCTCCCGACCGAAGACGAGCGGTTCGCGATCATCAAGCGATATGCCGCGCCCTTCGAGCCGCCGCCACTGTGGCAGGAAGGCATTGCGCAAACCCTTAGCGATCTTGAGTGGCCCATGCCGCGGAAGGGAGGCGCGCAATGAACGGCGAAATCTCGCTCGCCGAGCAGATCGCGTGCGTCCGTCGAGAAATCGGAATGCGGGAGCGCGTCTATCCGAAGTGGGTAAGCGCCGGACGAATGAAGGCCGAGACGGCCGAACGCGAGCTCCGCGCGATGATGGCTGTCATGGCAACCCTTACCGCGCTGAGGGATGCCGAATGACCGCGACCTTCGATCACCCCGAAACGTCTCTCACCATACTCATCCTTGCGGAAGCGCTGGCGGAGGCGCTGCAGGCGTTGGACGAAAAGTCCCGGAACAGATCAATCACGACCGCCGTCTACGTCGCCTTTGCCCACGAGAACGTCGAGTTCAACGCGGACATGATGGTCAAGCACCACATCGCCGCGGCGCGATGCGCCGCCCGCGTGATGCTGGGCAGGGCCGGCGGTCCGAGCACAGGGGATGCCCAATGAGCGCCATCTCCGCCTATCCGCTCTGCTGGCCGCCGAACGTTCCACGCGCGACGCGGCGCGAAACGGGCGCGTTCAAGACCTCCCTCGCCGGCGCCCTCCGCAACGTCGAGGACTCCCTTCGCCTGTTCGGGCGCGACTCCGGAAAGCCGATATCGAACCTGATTTTTCTCGTCGAATATGACTCTGGCGTCAACCGCCCGGCGGACCCAGCCGTCGCCGTCTGGTTTGTATGGGACGGCATCCAGGTCTGCATTCCGGTCGATCGCTACGCGACACCGGAAGCCAACCTTCAGGCGATCCACCACATCGTCGAGGCGCGCCGGGTCGAGCTCCGGCACGGCACCCTCGCGCTCGTGCGCGTCCTCCGGGACAACATCGACAATCTGACATGACCGCCGTGGCGCCCATCCTCAAGCCCGATCCGGACGCGATGCGAAGGCAGCTTGAGCATGTCTTCCTCGGCGATCTCGACGGGGCGCACGACGGCCTGATCGAGCTCGCCTGGAACGACGCGAAGACCGGCGCGCTGTCGGCGGCCGAACTCTTCGGGACCGACCGCATCGACGACCTCGTCGATCGCGCGGTCGCCCTCAACCGGACGCCCGGCGTCAACGTCTATGTCGGGGCGGCGCTGCGGCATCCACAGGCCGCATCGAACCGGCGCGCTTCGGACGCCGATTTCCTCGCGGCGAGCTGCATCTGGGCAGACGTTGACACCGATGTGGTGGCGCCCGCCATCGCGTCGTGCAAACGGCGCGGCGTCCCGCCGACCATGACCGTCGTCACCGGGCGTCATCCGCACACGCGGGCGCAGATGTGGTGGCGCCTCGCGGAACCCTGCCGCGACCCGGCTGCGCTGCGCGCGATCTGTTCGCGCGTCGCGGCCGCGATCGGCGGCGATCCATCCGTCGTGAACCCCGGCCGGGTGCTGCGGCTCGGCGGCTCGGTCGCCTGGCCCACGAAGGACGGCCGCGTCCTCGAACGCACGGAGGTTCACGTGCCTCGGGACGGCCGCCCGGCCGTCTATCATCTCCCGCAACTCGAACGCGCGTTCGCGCCCGAGCCGGGGCCGCTCATGGCCGCGCCGTCTCAGGCGGAAACAACCGCGACCATTCCGCCTGTTTCCGCCTCTCCGCCTGTTTCCGCCTCCCCGCGTCACGATAACGGCCTCGCCATCGGAAGCCTCTCGGTCGAGGCCACCATCGCCGCCATAAAGCGTGGCGATCGTTGGCACGATCACACTGTCCGGCTGGTCGGATACTGGGTCGCGCGCGGCTGGTCCGACGTGGAAATCCTCGGCCATGCCGGAGAACTTACGCTGCCCGGATGGACGGTCGATGAAACACGCCGCGACCTCGCTCGCATGATCGAGGGCGGCCGACGAAAGTGGAACATCCCGAACCCGCTGCACGAGATCGACGATGCGCCACCGCCGCCCGGCATCGACCTCCTGCAATGGACCGCCGACCGCTATGCCGGTGAAGCACGGCCGATAACATGGCTCTGCCGCGGCACGATCCCGCTCGGCATAGCGGCGCTGATCGCGGCCATGGGCGGGCTCGGCAAGAGCTATCTCGCGCTCGATCTCGCGCTTCAGATCGCGGCGGGCGTCGCCGGGCTGGAGCAGCCGCGTAAAATTCTCGGCGGACGGATCGCGATCGAAGGGACTGCGGTGGTCGTCACCGCCGAGGACAGCTTCGACGCCGTGCATCGGCGGCTCAACCGCATCGATCCGGCCGCACGCCGGCTACGCCATCCGAAGCGGCTGATCGTGTTGCCCCTGCCTGACGCCGGCGGCCCGCGCCCATTGATCGCGACCAACGGCAAGGCGCTCGCGCGAACGCCGTTCTTCGACGATCTCAAACGCCAGCTGGTCCATTTGCCCAACCTGCGGCTTGTCGTGATCGATCCGTTGCAGGCGTTCGTCCTCGCCGACGTGAACGCCGATCCGGCGGCGGCGCAGTTCCTGTGGTCGGCGATGGCAGAGCTCGCCACTGCGACCGGCGCCACGATCCTGCTTACGCATCACATGCGCAAGGACGGCATGCTCCGCATCGCCGACGGCGATGACGCGCGCGAGGCCATTCGCGGGACCACCGCGCTCGTTGACGGCGCACGGTTAGCCTACGCGCTCTGGAAGCTCGACGACGAAGCCGCGCGGCCGATCTGCAACTCGCTCGGCGTCCCGTTCGAACGCGGGCGCATCGTCCGCGGCGCGGTGGTGAAAGCGAACGACGAAGCCGACCACAGCGCCCACACTTATACGCGCGAAGAGAGCGGGCTGCTGGTTCAGCTCGAGACTGAACCCGGCGCCGGGGACGAGCACGAGAACGCCTTCACGATCGCGCAGGCTCGCGAAGTCCTCAAGGAAATCCAGCGGCGCTTCGACGAAGGAAACCCGTTCTCGCATTCTCCGCGAGGCGAGGCGCGTTATCTCGGCCATTTCCTCATGCGGCAATACGGAATGAGCGCACAGGCAGCGAAAAATCTCATTACCGACTGGATGAACAACGGTGTGATCGGAATCGATGTCGTCGATCGAAGGAGCAAGCTTTCCGGCCTGAAGGTGCTGTCATGGCTCTGAAAATGCGCTGCGGAGACGGGGTGCCTAAGTCATTGATTTTCCTTGGCGGAGATGTTGCGGAAATGTGCGGAAACGTGCGGAAACGGGGTGGCCAAGTTATTGATATTCCTTGGCGGAAATGTGCGGAAATGTGCGGGGAAATAATCCCCCATACCCCCTACGCGCGTGCGCGCGCGCGTGAGGGCCGCGCACGCACGCGCTTGCTGAGGGTCGCGCCATGAACCGCGCGCGCCTCCCCGACCGTCGGCCGAACCTTACCGCCGCGGTCGAGCACGCCGGCCGCTCCTACGCGGTCACGATCGGTTTCCATCCAGACGGCCGCGCCGGCGAAGTTTTTACGCACGGCGCCAAGGCCGGCTCCGAAATCGATTTCCTCCTCGACGACGCCTGCGTCGCGATCTCGCTGCTGCTCCAGCTTGGCGCCGATCCCTCCGCGCTCGCCGCGAGCATGGGCCGACTCGGCGACGGCAGTTCGCCTGCGTCGATCATCGGCGCGCTCGCCGATCTCCTCGCCCAGGAGTCCAGGACATGACTGCGCACGCCGATGTTCTTGCGCAGGCCGCAATCGACTTCCTCGACGAAATCGCGCTCGCGATGGAGCGCAAGTGGGGGATCAACCGCCTTCCGAGACTCGTCGCGCCCGATCTCGCTATACGCTTCCGCGCTCAACAGGATCGGCTCAACGAGGCGCTCGCCTCCGGCCGCGCCGATGCGATCAAAATTCAGGCCGAGGCAATGGCGCGCGCGTGGTCGGCGCTCGACAAGGCCGCGAGCGCCGCGGGCGCAAATCCGCTCGCGCCTGAAATCTGGGAATGCGTCTTGCCTTCGACTGGCGAAGTGATTGCGATCGTCCGCACGCACGAGGAAGCTTCGGCGATCGCCCGTGAACGGAAGGGCGCGGTTTGGACGCTCGAAGAAGTTGCGCGCGCGGTCGAAGCGTTCGGCGATCAGGTGCGCGCGGTCAAGCGCGCGTTTCCCGGCGCGGAGGTCACGGCCGTCCGATCTCCGCGATTGAACATAGGCACAATCGGCCAGAAACCGGCCAAGGATTCATTTTCCGCCACCGCCCGCAGGGGTAATGGCCGACGAAGGCAAAAAACGAATCTGTGGCCTTCTGGATTCGAAATCGCCGGTTCGTCGTCGGCCGATCTCGCGCGGGACATCGACTGGGAGAAAGGCGATGACATCCCCTTCTGATTTTCCGGCCATTCTCGCGCTCGATCTCGGATCGCGCACCGGTTGGGCGCTGCGCGGCGCAACCGGCGCGATCGCGAGCGGCACGCAGGAATTCCGCCCGGGCCGCTTCGAAGGCGCCGGCATGGCGTTCCTTCGCTTCGAACGCTTCCTGGCCGATGCGTCCGAAGCATCGGGCCCGTTCGGCGTGGTCGTGTTCGAGGAGGTCCGCGCGCATGCCGGCACGCTTGCGGCACAAGTCTATGGCGGCTTCCTCGCCCATCTCACCGCTTGGTGCGAACGGCATGCCGCGCCCTATCTCGGCGTGCCCGTCGCGACCATCAAGCGTCACGTCACGGGCAAGGGAAACGCGTCGAAGGACGACGTGATCAAGGCCGTGCGAGCGCGAGGGCATGCGCCGAAGGACGACAACGAGGCTGATGCGCTTGCGCTCCTTGATTGGGCGATCTCCAACGGGATCGGAGCATGAGCATGGACCGGGCAGAATTCTTCGACGAGATCGCAGGCGTCCTCACCGCCCGAGAGGACCAATATGGCGCGCCGGCCCAGCTGTTCGCCGAGATCGCAAAGATATGGACGGTGATCCTGAGCTTCGAGGTCGAGCCCGAGCAGGTCGCCTTGTGCATGGTGGGCGTGAAGCTCGCACGGCTCAGCCACAACTGGTCGCATGCCGACAGCATCAAGGATGTCGCGGGGTACGCGGCCATCCTCTCCCAACTGGTCAGCGAGGCGCGCCCGAAATGAGATACACGCCCAAGGACATCGAGGAACGCTTCGAAGAAGCTGCCGCAACGTTGCGCCGCCTGCCCGACACGCGCGTGCCCGGCTACTTCAGCACTTGGCCGCCAGTCATCCGATCGGCCGTCGAGGCCTATGGCTACGATCCGGCGCGCTTGCCGCGGATTGCCCCGCCTCCGCAGGCCATCACCCGCATGGAAGAGACCTTCACGTGGCTTGCATGGCTCGAACCGGACGACGCGCGGATCGTATGGCTTCGGGCCGAAGGCGTGCGCTGGAAGCCGATCTGCTGGCGGGTCGGCCTGTCCCGCGCCGCGGCGTGGCGGCGATGGGTCTTCGCTCTTGTTACGATTTCAAATCGGCTTTCGTTACCCGCCAAGCGCGGCGATGCGCGCCAAAATCGAGATAAGCAATTGAAACGACTCGCAATTCGATGAAACATTTTTGTTGTTGACGTTTGAAACAAAGAACGCAGAATTTGTTGGCAAGATCGGGCGCAGTGCGCATCGAGGGGGGCGGCCATAGGTTCTTTTCGCCGCCGGGCGTATGCGGGGGGCGAAGGCCCGATCTAAATTCAGCGCTAGAACGAAAAAAATGGTTCGCGGTTCGCATCCGGAGGCGAACCGCTCGCGTCCGATCCCTGCGACGGGGAGGGCCAAGCCAAGGACGCCTGGCCTCGCGAGCGGTTCGCCGCCGCGTACATGCCGGTTGCCCGATAGAGGCGTTACCCGCGGGTGCGGCGGGGTGAACCCCAGCGCAGCCGGACGGCGCACCGATGCGGCGATGGAGATCGCCCCTGCATGGGGCGGTCTTTTTTCTTGAAGGGGGACGTGCGTGCAGACGATCGAGGTTCTGACCGAAATTGCGCCGACGCGCGACGTTCGCGTTGAGATCAGGTTCAAGAATAATCTGATTTTGCGCGCGATGAAGGAAGTCGGAATTAAGACGGCGAGAGAGTTATCCGAACGCTCCGGAATTTCATACGCTACAGTCATCGATATAATCGGGATGCGCAGGCCGGCGTTAAATCAACGAGGGGATTGGCACGAAGCGGCATTTGCCATCGCCGCGGCCCTGCATAAGGAACCGGAAGAACTTTTCAGTTGGTTTCAACGGTCGCGCGCGTTGGAACGGAACGTGTTTGTTTTAGGCGAAGTGGCTTCCGAAGCTGTGTTGGTGCCGGATTCCGGCGATCCCGAACGATTGCTTTTGCAGAACGAATTGAGGGGTGTTGTTACATCCATGCTGGCAACGCTCGGGGAGCGGGATAGACAAGCAGTGCAGATGCGTTTTGGATTCGATCCTTATTGCCGCACGCACGATTATGCTGAGATTGGTCGTGCACTTGGGGGCTGTTCAGGCTCGCGCGCAATGATGATTGTTGATCGGGCGGTAAGGCGGCTGCGTCGCCATGATCGGGTGAGGTTATTGCAGTCGTATCGCTCTGTATTCAATGAACGTTGAAACCCGCCCGATTGATTGCCTGATCCCCTACGTTCGCAACGCGCGGACGCATTCGGAGGATCAGGTCGCGCAGATCGCCGCGTCGATCGCCGAGTTCGGGTTCACGAATCCGATCCTGATCGGGACCGATGACGTGGTCATCGCCGGCCACGGGCGGCTGCTCGCCGCGAAGCTCCTGGGGCTGAGCGAGGTTCCGGTCATCGTCCTCGATCATCTTTCCGATGCGCAGCGGCGCGCTTTGGTAATCGCCGACAACCGCATTGCAGAGAACGCGGGCTGGGACGAGGCGATGCTGCGCGCCGAGCTCGCGGCGCTGCGCGAGAGCGACTTCGATCTCGGCGTGCTGGGCTTCAGCGACACCGATCTCGGCCGTATCCTCGATTCGATCGGCGCTGCCGCTTCGCTCGGAAGCGAAGTCGCAGACGATGTCGGTTCTCATTCCGCCGCATCGCCGGCACCAGAACCGTCCGCGACGCTGGCCGAGCGCTTTGGGATTCCGCCGTTCTCCGTGCTCGACGCGCGCAAGGGCTGGTGGCAGGAGCGCAAGCGCGCCTGGATCGATCTGGGCATCCGCTCGGAGCTTGGCCGCGGCGCCGCGCCCGGCGGAAGCCCGCGTCCGCTCGATCGGGCGCGTATCGCGAAAGCCGCATCTCCCGGCGGATCGCCGCTGCCCGCGGCGAACTACTCGAAATCCAAGGCGCGAGGCGACGGCCGCGGCCGGCAATTGGCATGAACAATCTGACCTTCGTCAAAGGCGACCGCGAGGCGGACGATCTCGATCCGGTCTCGCAGGCGATCCTTGAAGTCGGCTCGGGTACCTCAATCTTTGATCCCGTCGTTTGCGAGATCGCCTATCGCTGGTTCTGCCCGCCGGGCGGCACCGTGCTCGATCCCTTCGCGGGCGGATCGGTGCGCGGCATCGTCGCTTCGCGGCTTGGGCGGCGCTATGTTGGCATCGAGCTTCGCGAGGAGCAGGTCGCGGCGAACATGGCGCAGCTTTACCTCGCCGACGGGCCGAAGCCACAGTGGCGCGTAGGCGACGCGCGCGAGATTGCGCGCCATGCGTTCGATGTCGAGGCCGATCTTATTTTCTCGTGTCCGCCCTATTGGAATCTCGAGCGGTATTCGGACGATCCGGCCGACTTGTCGAATATGGAACGCGAGGAATTCTTCACGGCCTACGGAGCGATCATTCGCGACGCGCTCGCGCGACTGCGTGACGACCGCTTCGTGGTTTGGGTGATCGGCGACGTGCGCGACGAAGACGGCTGCTATGTGAACCTGCCCGGCCGCACGGTTGAGGCTTTCGAGGCGGCAGGCGCGCGGTTCTACAACGACGCCATCCTCGTCACTGCGGTCGGCTCGTTGCCGGTGCGCGTCGGACGGCAGTTCGAGATATCGCGCAAGCTCGGGCGCACGCACCAGAACGTCATGGTCTTCGTCAAGGGCGATCCCCGCAAAGCAACCGAAGCGTGCGGCGTGGTCGAGTTTGGCGAAATCACGCAAGGAGACGACGCTTGAGGCAGGGTAGCGCATTGGCAGCGCGCGCGGCCCATACCCGCGAGGTAGCCGGTTCGATTCCGGCCCCTGCAACCATCCCGGTGCTGGCTGAGCACGACGGCGTGCTTGTCGTCCGGGACGATCTCTATCCGGGCGGAACAAAGGCACGGTTCATCGGCGCATTCTTTGTCGATGCCGACGAAGCCGTCTATGCGAGCCCCGCGGAAGGCGGCGCGCAGACGGCGCTGGCAACGGTCGCGCGGCAACTCGGCAAGCGGGCGACGATCTTCGTGGCGGATCGCAAGGTATTGCATCCGCGAACAATTGAAGCGGCGCGGCTTGGCGCAAAGATCGTTCGCATTCGCCCAGGCTATATGTCCGTCGTTCAAGCCCGCGCTCGCGACTATTGCGCGCGGACAGGCGCGCGGCTCGTCCCGTTCGGCGTCGATACGCCGGAGGTCATCGAGGCCATTGCCGCGGCGGCCCGCTCGCTTGCCATCGAGCCGGATGAAGTCTGGTGTGCGGCAGGTTCGGGAGTTCTTGCGCGCGGCCTTGCACGTGCGTGGCCGACAGCGTGGCGGCATGTCGTTCAGGTCGGCCGCGAGCTTTCGCCGGCGGAGGTCACCGGCGCGGCGATCCACGTCTATCCCGCGCCGTTCGGCCGTGAAGCGAAGAGCAAGCCGCCGTTCCCGAGCGACCCCCACTATGATGCAAAAGCCTGGGAATTCTGCGTTGCCAAAAGAGGGCGCGGAAACGTCCTCATGTGGAATGTCGCCGGTCCTGCAGCGCCTTGAGGAATGGCGCGACATACCGGGCGCCCCGCACTATCAAGCCTCGTCTCTGGGTCGTATTCGTCGAAAGGCCGGAACGCCGCGGTGCCGCCGAGACCGCGTTCTTAGTCCAAAGACACGCTCGCCGCTTAGTTCCTGCGCGCCTCCAACGCGATGATGCAGAGATCGCGATAGCGTTTGATCGCCTTCGGGCTTGAGCTGACCGGATTGATCTGGAAGGCGCGCAGGCCTTCGAGATCGCCGGCGTTGGCGAGCGCAACCACGGTCGCAAGCTTGTTGCGAAACCGCTTGTGCGTCTCGGCGCTGAAGTCCGGCGGCTCGGGCAGCTTGCCGGCGCGGGCGTCCGCCTCGATCTGCGCGCGCTGACCGGGTGGCCGTTTTGGTGCAGTGGGGTGAGGTCCGCCTTTCGCTCGCGGCTCGCGCGACGGATCGGGTGTAAGCTGCGTGTTGCGCAGGTCGCGCCATGTAAAGCCGCCCTTTGCCTTGACGATCTCGAATTCATTGTCCTTCAAGCCGGCCGCGCGTGCTGCCCGCTGAGCGTTGAACTTCTTCGCATAGGCTTTCATCGAGCTCTCCTGGCTTTCGGTTGGAATGTCGCCGGTGACGAGCGCCGAGCGGCCCTCGGCGTCGATGGCGTAGATCAGGGCGCGGCGGCCGTAGGGGTGTTCGGCTTCGAGGGCGGGCGCAGCTTCGGTCCGAGCTTCGGCCAAGGTTCGCGCGGAAGCGTGCGCGTATTTGCCCCGGCCGATGAAGAGCGCGATGTCGAACCTGACCGCATTCGCGATGATCGCGGCGTCGCGTTCGGTTGGCGGATGAACTCTCGGCATGAATTGCCCTCCGTTTGACAGGGGTCACTCAGGCTCGACTTGCGAAGGAGAGCAACAGGGAGCGTCAGGAAATCATGGGGCTGTCCCGCAGGGCTTACGCGCGTCAGCGCGGGGTGTCGGAGATGGCCGTGCGCAAGGCGATTGTCTCCGGCCGGATTACGCTCGAACCGGACGGCACGATCGATCCTGTCAAGGCGGACGCGGCCTGGGCCGCCAACAGCGACCCGGCTTTTCCGCGATCAGCGGCCGCTGATCGCGCAAACGGCACCGGCGCCGGCGATGCGACCGATCCGGCGGGCAACAATTACGCGCGCGTGCGAACGGTTGGCGAGGCCCTCAAGGCGGAGGAGCGCCGCGTCAGACTCGATGTGCTCAAGGGCAAGCTGGTCGATCGGGCGCGCGCGGTCGCCACGGTCTTCTCCCTGGCGCGGCGCGAGCGCGACGCATGGGTGCAATGGCCGGCGCGCGTAGCCGCATTGATGGCATCGGAGCTCGGTGTCGATTCGCATCAGATGGAAACGGTTCTCGAACAGCATGTCCGACGGCATCTCGCCGAGCTCTCGGACGTCCGGGTCGAACTCCGGTGAGGCCTATGACGGCGAGGCCGACATCATTCGCGCCTGGGCGCGAGGTCTCGCCCCCGATCCGGCGCTGACGGTTTCCGAATGGGCGGACCGCTATCGCATCCTTTCGCCGCGCGCCTCCTCGGAAGCGGGACGATACCGGACCGATCGCACGCCCTACATGCGCGCGATCATGGACGCGCTCTCGCCGTCGCATCCGGCGCGGCGCGTCGTGTTCATGAAGGCGGCGCAGGTTGGTGCGACCGAAGCCGGCAACAACTGGATCGGCTACTGCATCCACCAGGCGCCCGGCCCGATCCTGGCGGTGCAGCCGACGACCGATCTGGCGAAACGCCTGTCGCAGCAGCGCATCGAGCCGCTGATCGAGGAAAGCCCGGAACTGCGCGGGATCGTGTTGCCGGCGCGGAGCCGCGATTCCGGCAATACCGTGCTCGCGAAACGGTTCGCCGGCGGGCAGTTGATCCTGGCCGGCGCCAACAGCGCCGTCGGTCTTCGATCGATGCCGGCGCGGTGGCTCTTCCTCGACGAAGTGGACGCTTATCCCGGCGACGTGGACGGCGAAGGCGATCCGATCGCGCTTGCCGAGGCGAGGACGAGGACGTTCGGGCATCGCCGCAAGGTCTTCATCGTCTCGACGCCGACGATCAAGGGATTGTCGCGCATCGAACGCGAGTTCGAGGCGACCGACCAGCGCCGCTACTTCGTGCCGTGTCCGCACTGCGGCCATATGCAATGGCTGCGCTTCGAGCGGCTGCGCTGGGAGAAGGGGCGGCCCGATACCGCCGAGTATGTCTGCGAAGGATGCGAGCGCGGCATCGCCGAGCACCACAAGACCGCGATGCTCGCGCGCGGCGAGTGGCGCGCGACGGCCGAGTGCGCGGACCCGCATGTGGTCGGATTTCATCTTTCGGCGCTCTATTCGCCGGTCGGATGGCTGTCGTGGGCGCAGATCGCCCGCGAATGGGAAGCAGCGCAGGGGAACGATGCCGCCATGAAGACGGCGAAGAACACGCTGCTCGGCGAGACCTGGCAGGAGCGCGGCGAGGCGCCCGATTGGAAGCGGCTCTATGAGCGCGAAAAGGAGCACGCGCTGCGCGTCGTTCCTTGGGGAGCGCTGGTACTCACGGCCGGCGCCGACGTTCAGCACGACCGCATCGAGGTCGATGTCTGGGCATGGGGCCGCGGCCTCGAAAGCTGGCTTGTCGATCACGTCGTCCTCGAAGGCGACACGTCGCAGGCCGCCGTCTGGGACGATCTGACCAGACTGATCGGCATGGAATGGCGGCACGAGGACGGGGCGCCGATGCGGATCGCGCGCCTCGCCATCGATTCCGGCGACGGCCGCTCGACATCGCAGGTCTATGCCTGGGTCCGAAAATTCGGAGCCGGCGTCGCAGCCGCGATCAAGGGCGTTGACGGATTCGATCGCTCGTCACCGGTTGACGGGCCGACCTACGTCGATGCGACCGAGGACGGGCGCAAGGTTCGCCGCGGCGTCCGGCTCTGGAAGGTTTCGGTCGCGGTCTTCAAATCCGAGACCTATCGCCTTCTGAGGCTCGAACGGCCGACTGCCGAGGAGACGGCGGAGGGCGTCGCCTTCCCCGACGGCTTCATCCACCTGCCGGTCGGGATCTCCGCAGAGTGGGTGAAGCAGCTCACGGCCGAACAGCTGGTCACGGTCCGCGATCGCCGCGGGTTCTCGAAACTCGAATGGCGGCAGATGCGCGAGCGCAACGAGGCGCTGGATTGCCGGGTCTACGCCCGCGCCGCCGCATGGTTGCTCGGCATCGATCGCTGGACCGAATCGAAATGGCAATCGCTTGAGCAGCAGGTTGCGGCCGATCGGTCGAAGGAGCAACCGGCCGGGCAAGTGCGCCAGCCGGTGAAGGCCGGCGAGAAGCGTAAATCAGACTGGCTTGGCGGTCGCGAAGGCGGGAGATGGTTCCGATGAGTTGGACGCAGGCAGAGCTTGACGCGCTCAAGGCGGCCTATGCGAGCGGGACGACGCGCGTGACCTATGACGGCAAGACCGTCGAATACGATTCGGAGGCGGCGCTGCTCCGACGCATTCAGACGATCGAGTCCGCAATCAGTGCGGCCGGCGGCAACCCACGTCCGGTGGCCGGTTATGCCTCCTTTGGCCGTGGCGATCGATGATGCAGGCTTCAGTCGCGACGTTGCTCGATCGCGCGATCGCGGCGGTTGCGCCGCGAGCCGGCGTGAAGCGGCTGCTCGCTAGGCAGGCCTTTGCCGGCTTGGCGAAGCGCGCCTATGACGGCGCCGCCACCGGCCGGCGCACCGACGGCTGGCGCTCGACCGGCGCGTCCGCGGACGCGGAGATCGCGTCGGCCGGCGCGGTTCTGCGCAACCGCATGCGCGACCTCGTGCGCAACAACCCGCACGCGGCGAAGGCCGTGAGCGCCTGGGTCAGCAACATCGTCGGCTCGGGCATCTGCCCGCGCGCGGCCAGCGGCGACGAGGCGCTCGACAAGAGGATCAACGATCTCTTCGCGGAATGGTCGAAGATTTGCGATGCGGACGGCCGCAGCGACTTTTACGGGCTCACCACGCTCGCGGTCTCAGGAATGGTCGAGGCAGGCGACATCTTCGCCCGGCGCCGCATCCGCCGGGCAAGCGACGGCCTGCCGGTGCCGTTGCAAATCCAGCTGAACGAGGCCGATCATCTCGACGAGTCGAAGATCGACGGCCGGCCGGACGGAAGCCGGACCGTGCGCGGGATCGAATACGATCCGCTCGGCCGCCGTGTCGCCTATTGGCTCTTCCCGGATCATCCGGGCGACATCGCGGTGCCGCTGTCGCGGGGCTATGCTTCGGTGCGCGTTCCCGCCGATGGCGTCGTCCATCTCTTCAAGCGCGATCGCGTGCAGCAGCGCGGCGTGCCGTGGGGCGCGCCCGTCATGCGCGCGCTCCGCGATCTCGACGATTGGACCAACGCCGAGCTCGTGCGCAAGAAGACCGAGGCCTGCCTCGTCGGCATCGTGACTGGCGGCGATGATGCCGACCAGGGCGTGGCGCCGTCGGTGGTCGATGCCGACGGCAAGACCATCGAGCAGTTCGAGCCCGGCCTGATCGCCTATGCGCGCGGCGGCAAGGACATCAAGTTCAACCAGCCGGCGGCAACCGCCGGGGTGAGTGAATGGCTGCGCGCGCAGCTGCACATCATCGCGGCCGGCTTCCGCATCCCCTACGAGCTTCTCACCGGCGACTTGAGCCAGGTGAACTATTCGTCGATCCGCGCCGGGATCGTGGAGTTCCGGCGCATCGTCGAGGCGATCCAGTGGCAGATCGTCATTCCGGTCTTCTGCCAGCCGATCTGGGACTGGTTCACCGAGGCGGCCTACATCGCAGGCCTTGTGCCCGCGCCGAGGATCGCGGTCACGTGGTCGCCGCCGCGCTTCGAGTATATGAACCCGCTCGATGACGCGCGCGCCGATCTCATGATGCTGCGCATGGGCGCGACCTCGCTCCCGCGTGTCATCGGCCGGCAGGGCGAGGATGTGGACGACATTCTTGCCGAGATCGCCGCGACCAACGCCAAGCTCGACGCGCTCGGCATCGTCCTCGACAGCGATCCGCGCAAGGTGACGCAGCAGGGCCTCTACCAGAAGGACCCGGCGAACGAGAACGCGCCGAAGCCCGGCCCCGCGAACAACTGAACAGGAGGCAGTCATGCCCGAAGCAGCCCTTCGGGAGCGCCGGCAGGCGCTTCCGATGCAGACCCGGCTCGCGCCCGTTTCTTCCGTCGACGCGGAGGCGCGCACCGTCGATCTCGTCTGGACCACGGGAGCGGCGGTCCGCCGGCGCCGGTACGATTGGGAGAGCGGGCGTGTCCTTAACTATGACGAAATTCTCGTCGTCTCGGAGAAGGCCGTCGATCTTTCGCCCCTCAACGCCGGCGCGGCCGTGCTCGACAGCCACGACACGTGGTCCACGCAGTCGCAGGTGGCGGTAGTCGAACGCGCCGCGATCGAGGGCGGCCAGGGCATCGCCACCGTGCGCTTCCCGAGGCCGGGCGTGGACGAGAACGCCGACCGCCTGTTCGCTCTCGTCGCGGACAAGATCGTCCGGAACGTGTCGGTCGGCTACGCGATCGACAAGGTGCGCATCGAGAAGTCCGAGACCGCTGGCGGGGTCGAGAAGTGGTTCGTCGAGCGCTGGACCCCTTACGAAATCAGCTTCGTGACCATCGGCGCCGATCCCGGCGCGCAGGTCCGGTCGGCGCCGCCCGACCGCCTCTTTCCCTTCGAGATCGTCAACCGGGCGCAGCCCGCCAACCAGGAGGTTCATGTCATGTCCGACAAGAACGGCATGCCGGGCAACGCACCGGCAACGGAAGAGAAGGCCGCCGAGGCGACTCGCGCCGCGGAAACGGCCGCCGCGCCGGCGAATGCCGACGCGGTGCGCGCCGAGGAACAGGAACGCATCACGACCATCACGGGCCTCGTCGATCGGTTCAAGCTCGATCGCGCGGTTGCCGACGATCTTGTGAAGCGCAACGTCTCGGTCGCCGATGCCCGCGCGACGATCCTCGACAAGCTCGCGGAGCGTGACGCGCGGGGGGTCGGCCATTCGCAGGTTTCGATGCCGGCCGGCGGTCTCGACGCTACCGTCACCCGCCGCGAGGCGATCGCGGAAGCGATCCTCCATCGCGCGCAGCCGCAGGCGTTCCAGATGACGGATCGCGCGCGCGAATATCGCGGCATGCGTCTCATTGACGTGGCGCGCGACTGCCTTGAAACGGCGGGCGTCCGCACCCGCGGCATGACTTCGGGCGAGATCGCGTATCAGGCGACGCGCGCCGCCGGCATGCAGGGCACGTCTGATTTTCCGCTGATCCTCGCGGCGGTCGCCGGTAAGCGTCTCCGGCAGGCCTATGCGGGCACGCCCCGCACCTTCCAGACTTGGGCGCGCGGCACGACGGCAACCGACTTCAAGCCGATGTATCCGACGCAGATCGGCAATTTCCCGGCGCTCAAGCCGGTCATGGAAGGCGCCGAGTTCAGCTACGGCTCGATCTCGGAGGGCCGCGAGTCCTATCAGCTCGCGACCTATGGCCGGATCGTGCCGCTGACGCGACAGGCGATCATCAACGACGATCTGCGCGCCTTCGACCGGGCGCTTGGCTCCGCCGGCCAGCGCGCGGCCGATCTGGAATCGGCCATCGTCTACAATGTGCTGATCGCCAACGCGAACCTCGCCGACGGCATTGCGCTCTTCCATGCCGATCACGGCAATGTCGGCACGGCGGCGGTGATCGCCGAAACCGCGCTTTCCGAGGCTTGGGAGAAGATGGCCCAGCAGAAGGACCTGGGCGACGGCACCGGCGCGGACAAGGAATATATCGACGCCCGCCCGCGCTTCATCCTCGTCCCGCCCGGTCAACGTTCGATCGAGGCGCGCAAGATGATCGCCGCGACCACGCCGGCGAAGGCTTCCGACGTGAACGCCTTTACGGGGTCTCTGACCATCGTCGAGGAACCGCGGCTGTTCAAGACCGGCGGTCCGCAGCCCTGGTATCTCGCGGCCGACCCGAATCTCGTCGATACGGTCGAATACGCCCATCTCGAAGGGCAGACGGAGCCGTTCATCGACCAGCGCGCCGGCTTCGAGGTCGATGGCGTCGAAATCAAGGTGCGGCATGATTTCGCCGCCAAGGCGCTCGACTTCCGCGGCCTCTTCTACAACGCGGGCGCCAACCCGGCTTGAGCTTAAGCCGCCTCCGTCTCCTCCTCCCGAGGCTGGGGCATGACTGCGGAGTGCCGTTCATGGCGCTCCGCTTTTTTTCATCTCCGATGGAGAAGGCCATGAAGAATTTCGTTCAAGCCGGCGATACCCTCGTCGTTCCCGCTCCCTACGATCGTTCCGCCGGCCAGGGCGCCCAAGCCGGTCAAATCTTCGGTGTCTGCGCCGGCGATGCCGTAAGCGGCGCCGACGTGGCGCTGAAGGTTTCCGGCGTGTTCGATCTCACCAAGATCGGTTCGCAGGCCTGGACGGTCGGGCAGCTGATCTACTGGGACAACACCAACAAGCGTTGCACCAATGTCGCCACCGGCAATCTCTTGATCGGCGTGGCTGTGACGGCGGTCGATAACGGCGCCGGCAGCACCATCGGCCGCGTCCGTCTCAACGGCGCGGCGCGCGCCAACGAGGCGTAATGTCGATGCAGGCCGCCTTCGCCGCGGCGATCGACGCAATCTTCCGCGACGCCAATGTCGCGGAAGACGCGACGTGGCGACCGGGCGATGCCGGCCCTGGCATCGCGGTGCGGGTCGTGCGCAAGACGCCGGATCAGGTGGTCGGCTTTGGCGACAGCCGGGCGGTTCTGCCCACGGTGCTGATCGACGTGCGCGCTTCGGAAATAGCGTCGCCTGCATCTGGCGATACGGTAGAGATCGGAACGCTTGTGCTCGAAATCATCGGTACGCCGGTGCTGAACAGCCTCGGCCTCGCATGGTCCTGCGAGGCTGCGCCGCGGGACTGATCCGATGCGTTTCTCGCTTAAGGCGGACGACCTCACGCGCGGGTTGAAGTCAGCCGAAGGCGATGTTGCGCGTTCGGTGACCGCCGCCATGCGGCGGGCGGCCGAAGGCATGAAGGGCGACCTGCGGGCCGATGTGCTGGATGCCGGGCTCGGGCAGCGGCTCGCCAACACCTGGCGCGGTAGGACATTCCCTGAGAACGGCGCGAGCATCGAGGCGGCGGCGTTCGTTTGGTCGAAGGCGCCGAACATCGTCGATGCCTTCGACCGCGGCGTAACCATCCGTTCAAACCGCGGCTTCTGGCTCGCCATTCCGACACCGGCGGCGGGCAAGATGGGTCTCACGTCTACCGGCGCGCGCAAGCGCATCATGCCGGGCGGTTGGGAACGGCGCACCGGCATGCGGCTGCGCTTCGTCTATCGGCGCGGAGCCCCCTCCTTGCTCGTCGCGGACAACGCGCGGCTCACGAAGCGTGGACTCGCACGGGCGAATACCGGGCGAAGCAGGGGCGGCGCAACCTATACGCGGCTTGCAGGCAGATCGACCGTCGTCGTCTTCATTCTCGTGTCGCAGGTGACGCTCCGCAGGCGTCTCGATATCGACGGCATCGCGCAGCGTTGGGCGGCGCGCGTCGGCCCGTTGCTCGTTCAGAATTGGAGATGAAAGTTGGCCAGCAAGCGCGAGCAGGTGCTCGACGCGGTCGTCGCGTTGATCGACGCCGCGTTGCCGGCGGCGAAGGTCGAGCGCAACGCGGCCAAGCCCGAGCGCATTCCGCCGGGCGGACTCGCGATCGTGCGCGACGGCGATCCGGGCGAGCCGGAGATGCTGCTCTCGCCATTGACGTATCTCTATACGCACCGCATTCCGGTCGAGATTGCCGCGCGCGAGAGCGGAACGCAGTCGCGTGAGCAAGTCTTGGACGCCATGCTTGCAGCGATCGGCGCGGCGGTTGCCGCCGACCGCACGCTCGGCGGCCTGTGCGATTTCATCGAGGCGGAAGCGCCGGCGACCGCCGACATCGATGCGGCCGGCGCGCAGACCGCGCGCTGGGCGGACGCCGCGATCGTCGCGAGTTACGGCACGTCCGATCCGCTGAACTGATCATGTTCATTCCAGGAGGCATCCTATGGCGAGAGCACGCGGGGCCAATGCCCTTATGGCGGCGGCATTCGAGACCACCTACGGCACGCCGCCGGTAAGCGGTTACAAGAAGCTGCCGTTCGTCTCCTCCGCGCTCGGCGAGGAGCAGAACCTGATAGAAAGCGATCTCCTCGGGCTCGGCCGCGAACCCCTGCCGCCGAGCAAGGACGTGGCCAACAATGAGGGCGACGTGGTCGTCCCCGTCGATCTGCGCAATTTCGGCTACTGGCTCAAGCTTCTGCTCGGCGCGCCGACAACGACGGGAACGGGGCCTTATACGCACACCTTCGTCTCGGGCGCGCTTTCCCTTCCTTCGATGGCGATCGAGATCGGACTGCCCGACGTGCCGAGCTACGGCATGAATTTCGGCGCGCGCGCGAATTCCATGAGCATCCAGATGCAACGCTCGGGGCTTCTGAACGCCACCATGGGCCTGATCGCGCAGGGCGAGACGCGCGCGGCATCGTCCGGTGCGGGGACGCCGTCGGAAGCTGCGATCGAGCGGTTTTCGCAGGGGATCGGCGCAATCGAGCGCAACGGCGTCGCGCTCGGCAATGTCGTGTCGGCGGAACTCAACTATTCCAACAATCTCGACAAGGTCGAGGTCATCCGTTCCGACGGGCGGATCGAGGACGCGGAACCCGCGATGGTGGCTGCGACCGGCAACGTCGTCGTGCGATTTGCAAACACGACGCTGCTCGATCAGGCGGTCAACGGCACGGCGTGCGAGTTGTCGTTCGGCTGGGAAATCGATGCCAACCGCTCGCTTCTCTTCACGTTGCACGAAGTCTATCTGCCGCGTCCGAAACTCCCCGTGAGCGGACCGGGCGGCGTGCAGGCGACGTTCGCCTTCCAGGCCGCCAAGGACCCAAGTTTGAACAAGACGCTGACGGCCGCGCTCGTCAATGACGTGGAAACCTATTGAGGGTGGCGATGCTCAAGCTTTCCATCGATAGGGAACCGTTCTGGCTCGATGTGCAACCCGGCGTGCGTCTCAAGATGCGGCCGGCGACGGTCGCGGCGATCCTTGCCGCGCGCGCCGCCGCGGCGGACACATTGCGCGCCGGCGGGGACGATGTGGAAACGCAAGCCGGCTTTGCCTTCACGCGCGCGCTCGCGCGCTTCGGCATCGTCGCGTGGGAAGGCATCGGCGATCGGGACGGCAATCCGGTTGCGCCTTCGCCGGAGGCGATCGATGCTGCGCTCGAATGCTGGCCGGTCTTCGACGCGATCGACCGGCTCTATGTCGCGCCGGTATTGCTGCGGACCGGCGAAAAAAACGCCTGATCGCCCTCGCCGAATGGCATTTCGGCGGGGGCGACGGCTACTGCTCCGCGTGCCCCAAGACATGCGCCGAATGCCCTTACGTCCTCAACGCCCCGCGCACGCCTGACGGGGTTGCGGCCTGGGAGGCGATCCGGCGCGCCGCCGGCCAGGTGCGGGCAACCGATGCCCGTGTCTATGCGCTCGACTTTGGCGCGGTGCTGCTCCTGGCCGCCGCCATGGACGCCCTCAACCCGCTCCTTGTCGAAGCGCTGCCCGAGATCGAACCGATCGTCGTGCGCGCCTATGCGCGGGACGCCGACTGACATGAGCACGACGCAACCGCGAGCCTAAGCGAGCGATGTCCACGACAAGTGTTTCGATCCGCCTCAATGTCGAGGGCAAGGCAGAAATCAAGCGCGCCTTTGACGAGGTCGCCCTCAGCGGCACGGCGGCCTTCCGCGGCATCGCCTCCGCGATGGACACGGCCGGCGCCGCGACCGACCGCGAGACGCAACGCCTGCAACGGCTTGCGCAGGCGGCGAGGCAGGCCGCCGCCGCGGAACAGGCGCAGCGCGGCTTCAATCAGATTCTCGGCGTCGGCGCGCCGGTCAAATCCGCACGCGATTCCGCTGAGGTCTTCGAGAGCGCCGCCAGGGCGGCCGAGGACTTGCAGCGTCGCAGCGAGGCGCTGCGCGCGCAGATCGATCCGCTCGGCGCGGCGCAGAAAAAGCTCAACGCCGAGATCGCCGATGCCAACGCGCTTTACAAGGCCGGCGCGATCACCGCCAAGGAACAGGCCGCCGCGCATGCGCTCGCGCAGGCGCGGTTCGACGCGACCGCCAAGGCGCTCGGCGCGGTCGGCGGTCAGTCGCGGCTCTCCTCCGCGCAGCTTGCGAACCTGACCTATCAGCTCAACGACGTCGTCGTCAGCCTTGCGTCCGGTCAGCAGCCCATGATGGTGATGATCCAGCAGGGCTCACAGATCGCCCAGGTCATGGGTCAGGCGGGCGTGACCGGCACGCTGAAGGGGCTCGGTCAGGCGCTGGGGGCGCTGCTGACGCCGGCGCGGATGGCCACCGGCGCGATTGCCGCGATCGCCATCGGCGCCGCGACCGCCTGGAACGCCTGGTTCGAAAGCCAGCGCAACGTGGCGACCGCGCTCGCCGGCGCGGGGCGCATCGCCGGCGCGACGGTCGCCGACATCAACCGGATTGCCGAAGCGGGCGCCGCGGCCGGGAAGCTGTCGACTTCGGCCGCGCGCGAGATGGCGGCCGACTTCGCGCGGACCGGCAAGATCGGCAAGGACATGTTCGGCGATCTGATCGCCGTCGCCAAGAACTACGCCGCAACCGTCAATGCGGACCTCGGCGACGCGGTCAAGCAGCTTACGCAGGCTTTCGCCGATCCCGCGCGTGGCGCAGAGACGCTCAACAATCAACTCGGCTTTCTCGACGACCGCACACGACAGTATCTTCGCCGGCTCGTCGAGCAGAACGATCGCACCGCCGCGCAGCGCGTGCTGCTCGATGCCATGCGCGGCAGCCTTGTGAACGCAGAACAGGCCACTTCCGCGCTTGGCCGCGCCTGGGACGCGGTCAAGCGCGCGGCCTCCGACGCGGCGGATGCCTTGGGGCGCGCCGTCGATCGCGCAACCGGCGGCGGCACGGCCGAGGAACGACTTGCCGCGATCGAGCGCCGGATGGCCGCGCTTTCGCGTGGCGGCGGCGCGCCGTCGCGCGTGCTCAACGATCTTCAGCGGCAGGCTGACGAATTGCGCGTCAGGATCGCCGAAGTGCGCCGGCAGGCCGATATTGGGCGTATCGAGGCGCAGGCGCGGGAACTCTCGCTTCGCGTCGGCGAGGCGGTCCGCGATATCGTTCCCGGCACCGAGACGATCCGTCAGCTCGAAGCCGTTCGCGGGTCTCTCGGCCGCTTGCTCGAAGACCCGCTCGCGGCAAAGCATGTCGGCAACCTGCGGGATGTGGAGAACGCTTATCGCCGCGTCACCCAGGCGCTCGAAAGCTATCGCGGCGAGAACGCGCGCTTCCTCGATCCGTTCGCGCGCAAGCTCCGCCTGCAAGAGATCGAGATCGCGCTGATCAACGCCACGACGCCGGCGCAGAAGGCGGCGCTCGAAGCCGAACGGACTCGCATTGAGTTGATCGGTCAGTCGATCACGTCCGAGCAGCAGGCTCTCGCCGTCGCCCAGGCGCGCAATCGCGTGTTCGCGGAAGCGTCCCGGTTCGTCCGCGACTATGCCCGTGATCAGCAATTCACGATCGAGCAGACGCGGGCCGAGATCGCCTTCGTCGGCCGAAGCGTTGAGGAGAAGGACAAGTACATCGCCCGCCTCCGCGCCGAGCAGGACCTGCGCCGGCAGGGGATTTCGGCGGCGAGCGCCGAAGGCTTGCTGATCCTCGCCAATGCCGAGCGGCAGGCCGCGCTCAACGCTCAGCTCGACCGCGCGCGGGGGCTCATGCAGAGCTTGCAGGGTGTTTTTGATTCCGTGATGAACCGCTTTGCGGACCTGCTTGCGCAAGGCAAATTCGATTGGAAGTCGTGGGCGGATGCTGCGCGCGCCGCGATCATCGATATCAACCGCGAGCTCCTCAAGCTCGCTCTGATCAATCCGTTGAAGAACCTGCTGTTAGGCTTGAACACGCCGACGCTGGTAGGCGCGGGTGGCCTGCTCGGATACCTACTCAGGGCTATACGCCTGCATGACGGTGGCGTCGTCGGTCTTGCCGGCACGCCCCTTCTTGCGCCAGCTGCGGTCTTCGCCCGTGCGCCGCGATTTCATGACGGAGTGTTCCTCAAGCCTGACGAAGTCCCGGCGATCCTGCAACGCGGCGAGCGCGTGCTCTCGCGCGCGGAGGCGCGCCGCTACGAACGCGGCGGCGGCGAGGCGGCGCCGATCGTCAACGTCACGATCCAGACGCCGAACCCGGCGGCCTTTCGGGCGAGCCGCACGCAGCTTGCGGCCGACCTCTCGCGCGCGGTGCAGATCGGGATGCGGGGACGATAGGACATGCCGCAGCCTTTCCTCGATATTGCCTTTCCGAACGCGGTGGCGCGCGGCGCCACCGGCGGACCCGGCTTCTCGACCAACGTCGTGACGCTCGGCTCGGGCTCGGAGCGCCGCAACATCCAGTGGGCGAGCGCCCGCGGCGAATGGAACATCTCAACCGGCATCCGCACCCGCGCGGAGATGCAGGCGGTCATCGCCCATTTCTATGTCGTGAAGGGACGCGGCTACTCGTTTCGCTTCAAGGACTGGAACGACTACCAAGCCGCCGACGTGCCGATGGTTCAGGTCACGTCCACCGTTTGGCAGCTCGTCAAACGCTATAATATCGGCGGCTACGAGCACGTTCGCACGATCACCAAGCCGGTCTCCGGCACGGTTGCGACCAAGGTCGGCGGCTCGCCGGTTACGCCTTCCGACATCGACCATCTGACCGGTCTGGTGACGTTCGCCAGCCCACCGGGCTCGGCGCCGACCGCGACCTTCGATTTCGACGTGCCGGTTCGGTTCGACACGGACAAGCTGCCCGTGCAGGCGAACGCCTGGGACCAGCAGATCGTCCCGCAGATCAACCTGATCGAGGTCAAGGAATGAAGACGCTCGACGCGGGCCTTGTCGCACATCTCCTGGGCGGCGTCACGACGCTTTGCCATTGCTGGCGCGTGGCGCGCAAGGACGGCGCGGTTCTCGGCTTCACCGACCACGACCGCGATCTCGTCATCGAGGGCGTGACCTACAAGGCGGCAACCGGGTTCACGGCAACCGCCATCGAGGACCAGCTCGGGCTTGCCGTCTCGAACCTCGATGTGGACGGCGCGCTTTCCTCGGCGGCGATCACCGAGGACGATCTCAACGCCGGCCTCTACGACGACGCAGCCGTCATAATCATGCGCGTCAACTGGCAGGACGTGTCCCAGCGGGTCATTCTCCGCTCGGGCTTCCTCGGCCAGGTGACGCGCGGCGAAGCGGCATTCTCGGCCGAGCTCCGCGGTCTTGCGGCGAAGCTCGACCAGAGCGCAGGCCGTGTCTTTCAAAGAACCTGCGCCTGGGAGCTCGGCGATTCGCGTTGCCAGATCGATCTCGGCGCGCCGGCGCATCACGGGACTGGAACGGTCGTAAGCGTCATCAGCAGTTTCGACTTCACGGCAAGCGGGATCGGCTCCTTTGTCCCCGGTATCTTCAGCCGCGGCAAGATCGTTTGGACGAGCGGAGACAATGCCGGCCTTGCGGTCGAAGTGAAGGCGCATTCGCAGGGGGCGCCGAACGCATGGTTGTCGCTGTTTCTTCCCATGCCGCGCCCGATCGAGGTCGGCGATACCTTCGACATCACCGCCGGTTGCGACAAGCGCCTTGAGACCTGCCGTGATCGTTTTGCCAACGTCGTCAATTTTGGCGGCTTCCCGCACATGCCCGGCAACGACTTCGCGCTTGGCTACGCCAGGCAGGGTGACAATAACGATGGCGGCTCGTTGTTCAGTAGTGGTTAGCCGCGCCGACATCATCGCCGAGGCGCGGAGCTGGATCGGGACGCCCTATGCGCATCAGGCCTCGGTCAAGGGCGTCGGCTGCGATTGCCTCGGGCTCGTGCGCGGGGTCTGGCGATCGCTCTTCGGCTTCGAACCCGAGAAGCCGCCGCCCTACATGCGCGATTGGGCGGAACTGCATGGGCGCGAGACTCTCGCTGAAGCGGCCGGACGGCACATGATCCCGGTCGCGGTCGGTGCGATACAGCCAGGCGACGTGCTGCTATTCGCGATGAAGGATCGTTCTCCGGCCAAGCACTGCGCGATCCTGACCGAGCCCGGTCGGATGGTGCATTCGGTCGAAGCGCACCCGGTCGCCGAAGTTTCGTTGTGGTCCGGCCTTGACCGCCGGCGTTTGCGGTTCGCCTTCTCCTTCCCGAATCTGACGGATTGATCAATGGCAGCTCTCGTTCTCACCGTCGGGGCGGCTGTCCTGACGGGAGGCGCCGCCGCGTGGGTTACGACACTCGCGACAGCCGCGGCGGCGGTCGCCGGTAGCTATATCGACGCCTTCCTGTTCGGTCCCGGCCCGATGAAGCAGGAAGGCCCACGTCTCGACAATCTTCAGATTCAGGCGTCTACCGAAGGCGCCGCCATTCCCGAAATCGCCGGCCGCGTGCGGCTCGCCGGCCAGATTATCTGGGCGACCAAGTTCAAGGAGGTCGCCAAGACCGAGACGGGCGGCGGCGGCAAGGGCGGCGGCCCGACGGTCACGACTACGACCTACACCTATTATGCCAATTTCGCCGTCGGCCTCTGCGAGGGCGTGATCGATCGCATCGGACGCATCTGGGCCGACGGCAAGCCGCTCGACATGAGCGGCGTCACCATGCGTGTCTATCGCGGCACCGCCGACCAGCCGCCTGATCCCCTGATTGAAGGCATCGAGGGGACGGCGAATGCGCCGGCATATCGTGGCACCGCATACGTCGTCTTCGAGAATCTTGAGATCACGCAATTCGGCAACCGGTTGCCGCAGCTATCCTTTGAACTGTTCCGCCGGGTTTCGCCGTCCGACGGTTCGGGGCTCGAAGACATCGTTCAGGCGATCACGCTGATCCCCGGCGCCGGCGAGCGCGTCTATGACACGGTGGTCCACACGCGTGATCTCGGCGGCGGCGCCACCATGCCGGAGAACAAATTCGCGGGGCAGGACACAGCCGACTGGAACGTCGCGCTTGGTGCGCTTGAGGCTTCGATTCCCAATGCCAACACGGTATTGCTCGTCGTCGGATGGTTCGGCGACGATCTGCGCGTCGGCAACTGCACGATCCGGCCGAAGGTCGAGGTCTCGAACAAGACCACGACACCGAATGCCTGGAAGGTGCATACGCTGACCCGCGAAAACGCACTGGTCATGAGCACGGTGGATGGCCGCCCAGCCTACGGCGGCACGCCGTCGGATGATTCCGTCGTGCGCGCGATCCGTGATCTTAAGGCGCGCGGTTTTACTGTTGTCTTCTATCCGTTCCTGTTTATGGACATCGCGCAAGGGAACGCCTTGCCCGATCCATGGACCGGCGACACCGGCCAGCCCGCCTATCCCTGGCGCGGGCGCATCACCTGCGATCCGGCGCCGGGGCGGATCGGAACCGCCGACAAGACATCGGCCGCGACCGGGCAGGTCGCTTCGTTCTTCGGCACGGCGTCACCGTCCGACATCGCGGTTTCGGTGAACGCCAGTACGAACGCTGTTTCGACAAGCTATTCGGGACCGGATGAATGGTCCTACCGCCGCTTCATTCTGCATTACGCGAAGCTCTGCGCCGCAGTGAACGCGCTCGACGCAGGAGCGGTGGACGCATTCCTGATCGGGTCCGAGTTCCGCAGTCTGACGACGGTCCGCGACAGTGCGACGACTTACCCGGCGGTGGCGAAGCTGAAGGAGCTCGCCGACGACGTGAAGACCATCATGGGGGCCGGCGTGAAGGTCGGCTATGCCGCGGATTGGTCGGAATACGCCAATCACAACCCGGACGACGGCACGGGCGATCTCTTCTTTCACCTCGATCCGCTCTGGGCGGACGACAACATCGATTTCGTCGGCGTCGATCTCTACGTGCCCCTCTCCGATTGGCGCGAAGGCAACGACCACCTCGACGCGCTCGCCGGCGCCGCCTCGATCTACGACCTCGATTATCTGCGCTCCAACATCGAAGGCGGCGAATATTTCGACTGGTATTATGCTTCGCAAGCGGATCGCGACGCGCAGAGCCGCTCGCCGATCGCCGACGGCGCCTATGGAAAGCCATGGGTTTATCGCGCCAAGGATTTTCGCAATTGGTGGCTCAACCAGCACTTCAACCGGCCGGGCGGGATCGAGAGCGGCACGCCGACCGCATGGGTGCCTGAATCGAAACCGATCTGGTTCACCGAGTTGGGCTTCCCTTCGGTGGACAAGGCGACCAACCAGCCGAACGTGTTTTATGACCCCAAATCGTCGGAGAGCCTCCTTCCGCATTACTCGCGCGGCACGCGCGACGACCTGATTCAGCGCCGCGGCATCGAGGCCGTGCTGACCTACCGGGCGGCCAATAACCCGGTGTCCTCCGTTTACGACGGTCCAATGATCGGCAAGATCGCGGTCTGGACATGGGATGCGCGTCCCTATCCGGCCTGGCCGTCACGAAAGGACATCTGGGGCGACGGCGATCTCTGGCCGCTCGGGCACTGGCTCAACGGGAAGGTCGGCTTGGCCGATCTTGCGGCGCTCGTCGCCGAGCGCTGCAGGCGCGTTGGCTTCACCGCTTACGACGTAACCGCGCTGACCGGCATCGTCGTTGGCTATGTGCGCGACCGGCCGATGAGCCCGCGCGCCGAGATCGAGCTGCTCATGAATGCCTTCGCCTTCGATGCCGTCGAAAGCGAAGGCGTGATTCGCTTCCTGCCGCGCGGGCGCGCCGCCGTGGCGGAATTCGATATTGGCGACTGCGTGCTTCCCGAGCAGGGCGATATCCTGAAGCTGACCCGCGCGCAGGAAACAGACCTTCCGGACATCGTTTCGATCACTTTCATCGACGGAAGCAAGAACTACGACAGCGGTACGGTCTCGGCAAGCCGGATCGCCGGCTATTCCGAGCGCAAGACGGACGTGACCGTGCCGCTCGTCATGGACGAAACCCAGGCTCAGGCAATCGCCGATCGCGCACTTGCCGAAGCCTGGATCGGGCGGGAGACCGCGCAATACGCGGTGCCTCCGGACCGGATCGATCTCGACGCCGGCGACGTGATCAATCTCGTCATCGACGGCCGGCCGCGCGAGTTCCGTCTGACCCGCATCAGCGACGCATGGTCGCGCTCGATCGAGGCGCAGCGTTGCGAGGGCGCGGTCTATGCGCCGCCGCTTCCGGGCTTGAAGCCGCCGGTCTTCGAGCCGCCGCCGGTCTATGGCCGTGCTATCCTTGAGCTGATGGATTTGCCAATGCTGCGCGACGACGACGTGGGCTATGCGCCCTATGTCGGCGCCTCGGCGACGCCCTTTGCCGGAGTGACATTGATGGACAGTGCGACCGGCATCGACTACGCGGTCGATACCGTCCTGCCCATCCGCGCCGCGATCGGCGAGACCATCTTCGACTTCTGGTCGGGGCCGACCGCCTACTTCGATATCGTCAACACGCTCCGCGTGAAGCTCTATTCGGGTGAGCTTGCAAGCCTCGACGAGGCGACGATCCTTTCGGGACGCGCCAACGGGCTCGCGATCAGGAACGCCGACGGCGATTGGGAAATCCTGCAATTCTGCAACGCAGCGCTCGTCAATACCGGCATTTATGACCTGACCAAGCTCCTGCGCGGCCGGCTCGGCACCGAGCATGCGATGCGCAATCCGGTTGCCGCGGGCGCACGTGTCGTCCTTCTTGACGGCGCCGTCGCACAAATCCAGGCGGCGCTCGCCGAACGCGGCGTGTCGCGGTTCTACAAGTGGGGACCGTCCAGCCTCGATCCGTTTGATGTCGCGTGGCAGCAAGCCACGTTCACCGCGCGCTGCGTCGGACTGATGCCATGGTCGCCGGTGCATGTGGCGGGCATCCGTAACGGCGCCGGCGATCTCTCGATAACCTGGATCCGGCGCACGCGCTTCGGCGGCGTCTGGGCCGATGGCGCCGACGTGCCGCTCAACGAGGAAAACGAGCGCTACGAGGTCGATATCCTCGACGGCGCCGACGTGGTGCGCACGCTCAGCACCACTTCGCCGGCCGCGACCTATACGGCCGCGCAGCAGACCGCCGACTTCGGATCGCCGCAGGCCTCGATCGCGGTGGCCGTCTATCAGCTTTCCGCCGTCGTAGGACGCGGTTGGTCCAAGGCCGCCACCCTCTGAACAACACCAACACATA
>NZ_JBKBVB010000030.1:0-40524 GCF_046289595.1 Pseudorhodoplanes sp. | reverse complement strand
CCATGAGCCGCCCGGCACCGCAAGCGTATCGAACTTGTTCCAGTCGAAACGCTGGCCATCGACGATCGAATAGCCCTGCCCTTCGAACGGTGACACCAGAAGGTTGGCTGTCTGGCGCAGTGGAAGGGTCTTTTCACCCGGCCGCAACATTTGCGCAAAGAACGTCATGGTCTTGAAGACCGGCTTGCCGGTGGTCGGATCGACATATTCGACCATCAGTGCCTCGTAAGGATCGCCGTCCCAGTCCTTATGGCGCTCCAGCAATTCGCGCATCATGTCCCAGCGATAGACGAACATCGGCGAAGAAAAGCCGGCGCCGCGCTTCTCCTTGCTGGCAAAGCGCGGCATGAGACCGCCATATCCATAAATGCGCTGCGAATAATCCGGGGTGAAGCGCTCGCTCTGCTGCTTCTTCGGCACCATCTTGCCGTTCTCTTCTTCCATGTAGTTGTGGTCAAAGTGGACGGCGTTGAGAGTTTCGACCAGCGGGAAGTCGAGCACCGAGAGATTAAGGGCGGTTTCGTCGCCGACGGTGCCGTGATTGTGCCAGGTGTCGTTCGGCGTCAGCACCATGTCGCCGGGACCGAACACGATGTTCTCGCCGTCGACCCCGGTGAAATTGCCCTTGCCCTTCAGGCCGAAGCGGATCGCGTTCGGCGAATGCTTGTGTGGCGGCATGATCTCGTTGGCGTCGTTGAGGCGATACGCCGTATACATGGTCGAGACCGTCGCGCGCTTGGGCGCAAGGCCCGGATTCATTAACACCAGCGAGCGCCGCTCGGAGTCGTCCATTTTGATCAATTCGACGGCGCGGTCCAGAATTGGTTCGATATCCTCTGCACAGCGCCAGAGGTACGGCACAGCCTTCTGAGGGGCCATCAGGACGCGGTCTTCGTCATTGGCGACATCCTTGGTCTGCGCCCAGTAGGGAAACATGTTTTTGGCCGCGACATCCTCATAAAGCGCCTTCAGCGCTGCATCGCGATTAGGCAGGCGATGGACGTTTGCGGGTGGGTTCATGGTCGCTTCTCCGCCGGTATACGCGCTTGATTTCAACAAAAAGCTAGCAAAGCAGGTTCGTCGGTCAATTGCGGATTCCGCACCAGTTGGCGTAACTGGTACGCACTGGTATAGTGGGCTCGGGCGCGCTTTGCGGACAAGGCGCGACCTGCATGGAGTCTGCGCTTGGACAACGCATCCTATCAGGTCTCCGACACACGTTCGGTATCGCGTGACACATCGCCGCGCGAGGAAGCCAGAGTGCGTTTCCGCGATGCGGCCGACCGCATTCGCGCAATGATCGACAACGGGCGGCTGCGCGGACCGGGCCGGCTCGGCTCGGGCCGCTTGCCCTCCGAGCGTGAATTGTCATCAGAGCTTGGTATAAGCCGTCGCGTGCTGCGTCAGGCGCTTGGCTTGCTGGAAGCCGAAGGCCGGATCAGTCGCCAGCATGGACGCGGCACCTTCGCAACCGATGCGCGGCACGCCACCGAAAGTCTCGTGCATGAGATGGCGCGGCTGACCAATCCGGTCGACGTGCTGGAAACGCGGCTTGCGATCGAGCCGATGCAGGCGCGGCTTGCGGCCCTACGCGCCACCTCCGGCGATATCGACCGCCTGTTCGAAGCTGCCGATGCCAGCCGCGACGCCAAAGACCCCCTCTCCTACGAAAAGGCGGACGCGGCTTTTCACCGGAGAATTGCGGCCGCAGCACGCAATCCGCTGCTGATCGCGATTTTCGATGCTGTCCTGGAAACGGCGTTGGAAGGCGCCTGGCGGCACGGACGCGAGACCGCCCATTGCATCAACAACCAGGCGGCGTATGCCGCAGATCACCGCAAGATCGCCAACGCGATTGCCGAACGCAATGCCGCGCAGGCCGAAGCCGCGATGCGCGCGCACCTTAACGCGGTGCAGAAACGGCTGATCGAGCACGCTTTCCCCGGCGCGTCGGGGGAGTAAGCAGCGCGGCCAGCACCGTCTTTCGAAACGTCCGGTCGCGCTTGAGGTACCATTCCCGACTCATCGCTTCCTCGCGCGTCTCGAAATGCTCCGAATGCAAAAGCGACCAGACCCGCCCGCGCGTCGATCGCGCACCCGTCCCGGCATTGTGCTGCTTGACCCTGCGCGCAAGGTCAAGCGTCCAGCCGACATAGGTGATCGGGCCGCGCGGGGTGTTTGTGCCGAGGATATAGACGAAGGGCATGTGTTCGATGTTATGCGCGAACCCTAAATGATTCGTCATGGCCGGGCATAGCCATCCAACGGACGGCGTCGCTTCGCTCGCCTATGTCCCGGCCATCCACGTCTTTGCGGTTTCGCAAGTCCGTTAAGACGTGGATGCCCGGCACGAGACCGGTCATGACGCCGCTGGACTACGCCGCGCTCTTCGCCTTCAGTTGCGGCAGCCCGATGATTTCCCGCGCCTCGGCGGGCGTTGCCGGCTCTAGGCCGAATTCGCGGATGATGCGCACGATGCGCTCGACCAGCTCTACATTGTTGGCAAGGCGGCCTTTCGAATAATACAGGTTGTCCTCGAGGCCCACACGCACGTGGCCGCCGAGCAGAAGCGATTGCACCGCCGCATTAAGCTGCGCGATGCCGATGGCACTGACATTGAAGATCGCCCCCGGCGGCATCAGCTCCACCATCTGCTGCAGGATCTTCGGTGTATAGGGCATCGCGCCCTGAAAGCCCTTGTTCGCATTCAGCACGAAGTTCACGAAATACGGCTTGGTATCGAGCCCGGCATCGAGGCATGCCTGCACGTCCTGGAGAAGATGGGTCGGCGAGAACACTTCCCATTCCGGCTTGATGCCGCGCTTTTGCATCTCGCTCGCCAGAAACTTGCAGCGTTCCGGCGACGTATTCATCAGGATTTCGCGCCCCTCGAAGGTGGCGACGATGGTGGTGGGATCGAGCGTGCACATTTCAGCGCCTGCTTCCATACCCTTCAGCCTTTCCTCCCAGATGATCTCCGGATAGCCGTTCGGGCCCTGCCTGACCATGTCGCCGTTGATGCCGCCGCCGGTCGAATTGTTGATGATGATGTCGCACTTCTCCCGGATGCGCGCATTGATGTCGCGGTAAATCTCCGGATTGCAGGTGGCTTGATCGTCCGGTCGGCGCGCATGCACCGCGACGAGGCTCGCACCTGCGTTGAAGCAGCGATAAACGTCGTCGGCGATTTCCTGCGGCTGGGTAGGGATATTGGGATTCTGCTTTTTCGAAGCCATGCCGCCGGTCGGGGCGATGGTGACGATCACCTTGTTCGTGCTCATGATTTCCTCCCTGCCATTCAATCAGCCGGTTTGCCGGGTTTGATCCCGATCCCATACTGACTAGTATGGACTTTCGCCACGTCCTTTGTCAATTTGTACAGTCGTTCAAACTGTCGGGACTTGAACATGCGGATTGTCATTGTCGGCGCGGGGCCTGCCGGGCTCTATCTCGCGCTTCTATTGAAGCGCAGCGGACTCGACCTCTCGCTGGAAGCGATCGAGCAGAACCCGCCCGATTCCACCTTCGGTTTCGGTGTGGTGTTTTCCGAGGATGCGCTCGAATTTCTGAAAGAGGACGATCCGGAGATCTTCAACGCCGTTACGCCGCAGCTCGAACGCTGGAGCGGCATCGCCATCCATCACCGCGGCGAGCGCGTGATGCTCGACGGCATCGGCTTCACTGCGATCGGCCGGTTGCGCCTCCTGCAGATTCTGCAGCAGCAGGCGCGCGATAACGGCATCTCCGTTACCTTCGGCCGCTCGGTCAAAGACCCGTCGGAATTCGCCACCGCCGACATCATCGTCGGCGCCGACGGCGTCAACTCCGTTGTCCGCCGCTCGGACGAAGCGGGCTTCGGCGCCACCGTCGCCTATCTCACCAATCGCTTTGCCTGGTTCGGAACGACGAAGGTGTTCGACACCCTGAGCCAGACGTTTCTAGACACAGCACACGGACCGATCAACGCGCATCATTACCGCTATTCGCCGAGCATGAGCACGTTCCTCGTCGAATGTACCGAGCAGACCTTCTTTGCCGCGGCCTTCGACAAGATGAACGAGGACGAGACCCGCGCCGCGCTCGAGCGCATCTTCGCGCGCACGCTCGACGGCCATCCCCTCGTTTCCAACCGTTCGGTGTGGCGGCAATTTCCCATCATACAGAACCAGCGATGGTCGGCCGGCAACAAAGTAATTTTGGGCGACGCGCTGCACACCGCGCATTTCTCGATCGGCTCGGGCACGCGGCTTGCCATCGAAGATGCGATCGCGCTTGCGCGGGCGATCCGCGCCCATCCCCGCGACTTGCGCGCAGCACTCGGCGAATATCAGGCAAAACGCAAGCCGATCCTCGACAAGCTGGTCACCGCTGCCAATGCCAGCGCGCAATGGTACGAGCATTTCGACGAGCACATGGCACTGCCGCCTTACGACTTCGCGATGTCGTATCTGTCGCGCACCGGGCGGATGGACATCGAGCGCATTCGCAAGGTCGCGCCAAAATTCGCGGCGGAGTGGGAGCGGCGCCGGCACGGTGCGGCGTAGCCACTCCGGTCATGCGCGGGCTTGAACGGCGCACATATATCAACTTGCGAAGATGGATTTCCGGGTCAAGGCCGGCAATGACCAGCCGCTATTGCGGCTTCAGTCCCATGCCGCCGGCGATCATGTTGCGCATGATCTGCGACGTGCCGGCAACCACCGTCGCGATCCGCGAGTCGCGATAATGCCGCTGCATCGGATATTCCATGGAATAACCATAACCGCCGAAAATCTGCATGCCGAGATTGGCGACTTTCACATAGACTTCCGAGGCGAACAGCTTCGCCATGTTGATTTCGTTCATGGCGTTCTTGCCGGCATCAACCATCCAGGCGGCACGATACATCAGTGAGCGCGCGGCCTCGACCTCGGTCTGCATGTCGGCCAGCATATGCGCGATCGACTGGAAATTGCCGATCGCACGACCGAATTGCTTGCGCTCCTTGGCATATGCAAGGGCAAGATCGACCGCGCCCTGCGCCGAGCCGACATCGCAGGCCGCGACCGTGATGCGCTCGGTCTGTAGCCCCGACAGCAGACAGTCCCAGCCCTTATTGACGCCGCCGATCAGCTGGTCGTCCGGCACCCGGACATTGTCCAGCGTCACCTCGTAGGTGCCCATGCAATAGCGCCCGAGCATGTCGAGTTTGCGCATCTCGATGCCCGGCCGGTTGTTATCAACCAGAAACAGCGACATGCCCTGACGGTAATGCGCCTCGGTGTCGGTGCGTGCATAAAGGCAAATCACGTTGTCCTTCGCGCCCGCGCCCGACTGCCAGACCTTGCGGCCGTTCAGAACCCAGTCGCTGCCGTCCTTGCGCGCCACGGTGCGGATGGCGCCGACATCGGAGCCGGCATCTGGTTCGGAGATGCCGATGGAGAATTTGATGCGGCCTTCGATCTGCGCCGGGATCCATTTTTTCTTCTGCGCATCGGAGCCTTTGCGCGCGACCGTCAGTCCGCAGAACAGGCCGCCCGCATAGGCCATGACGAGATCGGCGCTGGTGCGTCCGATCTCCTCGCAGACCAGCGCGAGATCGAGCACCGATCCGCCCGCGCCGCCAAGCTCTTCCGGAAACGGCAGCCCGAAAAGGCCGGCCTCGACCCAGGCATCGAACAATTCATAGGGAAAGGCCTTTTCGCGATCGAGCCGCGCCACATAGTCGGGCGTCGCCACACGCTCCATCAGCCTGCGCACGCTGTCGCGCAAAAGGATCTGTTCTTCGGTGAAGGAGAAATCCACGCCTCGCTCCCGTATCGCCTGTTGTCGTCCCCGCGAAAGCGGGGACCTATATTCCAGAGCAGTGGTTATGGGTTCCCGCCTGCGCGGGGACGACGACAGTGGTTTAGAATGCCCGCTACCCCGCGCTCTTTCCGAGATAGGTCGCCATCACTTTCGGGTCCCGCATCAGGTCGGATGCAATTCCCTGATGCACGAGCTCGCCGGATTCGAGTACATAGCCGTAGTCGGCGGTTTCGAGCGCGGCGCGCGCATTCTGCTCAACCAGCAGCATGGTGACGCCCTCTTCGCCGAGTTTGGCGATGATTCGGAAAATCTCGCGCACGATCAGCGGCGCAAGACCGAGACTTGGCTCGTCCAGCATCAGGAGCTTCGGCCGCCCCATCAGGGCTCGTCCAAGCGCCAGCATCTGGCGCTCGCCGCCGGACAGCGTACCGGCAAGCTGCGCCCGGCGTTCCTTCAGTCGCGGGAACAGCGCATAGACACGTTCGGTATCCTCCTTCACCTGGGCGCTCTTGCGCCGGTGGGTGAAAGCTCCGAGCAGAAGATTGTCGGAGACCGCCAAGTCGGTGAACAGCTCGCGGGTTTCCGGAACCAGCACGATGCCGCGTTCCACCCGCGCTTCGACCTCCATATTGCCGATATCCGCACCGCCATAGACGACGCTACCGCTCGACGGCAATTGCCCGATCAGCGCTTTCAGCAGCGTGGTTTTCCCCGCCCCATTCGGGCCGATAATGGTAGCAATCTTGCCCTCCTCGACGGCGAAGCTCACGCCCTTCACCGCCGTCAGCTTGCCATAGGAGACCGACAGGTCCCTGGCTTCGAGCATCGTTGTCATTCGACGCTCCCGAGATAGGCTTCCTGGACCGCCGGATTGGCCTGAATCTCCGCGGGCACGCCCTCGGCCAGCTTCTTGCCGAAATCCAGCACCACCACGCGGTCGGCGAGGCTCATGACGAAATCCATGTCGTGTTCGACCAGAAGGATCGTCATGCCGTCGGCGCGCAGCGTACGGAGAAGATCGCCGAGCGCTTTCTTCTCCAGGCTGCGCAGCCCGGCCGCGGGCTCATCCAGCATGATCAGCGAGGGCCCTGCGGCAAGCGCGCGCGCCACCTCCAGCACACGCTGCTGGCCGAGCGCGAGATTTCCGGCGAGTTCATGCGCCTTGTCGGCAAGCCCGACCCGCTCGAGTTCACGCATCGCCTCGGCATACACCGCCGCTTCTTCGGCGCGATCGAGCTTCAATGCGCCGGCCAGAAAGCCCGATCGCGTACGCCGATAGCAGCCCAGCATCACATTTTCCAGAAGGCTCATGGTCGGGCGCAACTTCACATGCTGGAACGTGCGCGCCATGCCGAGCGAAACGACCTCATGCGGCTTGACGCCTGCGAGATCGCGTCCGGTAAAGCTGACCTTGCCGGATGTTGCAGGAAGTGCGCCGGTGATCAGGTTGAAGGTCGTGCTCTTGCCGGCGCCGTTCGGGCCGATCAATGCGGTAATCGTGCCCGCCTTGACCTCGAACGACACATTGTCGACGGCGACGAGACCGCCGAATTGCTTGGTCAGCCCCGCGACGCTGAGCAAGACCTGCCCGCGCTCGACCGCCGGCAGAATAGGCAGTTTGGAGGGTGCGACGGCCGGCGGCGGGATCGCCGCCGACGTGAAAGGCAGGAACTGGCGCACCAGCGGAACGATGCCCGACCGCGACTTGTGCAGGAGCAGGATGAACAGACAGCCGAACACCACGATCTCGAACACCGCAGCATTGGTGCTGACACCCGGAATGAATGCCTGCAGCCAGTGCAGAATGTCCTGCAGCCAGTTCTTGATCAGCGCCACGGCAGATGCGCCGACCAGCGCACCGGAAATCGTTCCGGCGCCGCCAAGCACGGCCATCAGCAGATATTCGATCCCGGCATTCAGACCGAACGGCGCCGGGCTGACGAAGCGGGTCATGTGCGCATAGAGCCAGCCGGCGAGCCCCGCCAAAGCCGCCGCCAGCACGAATACGCTGAGCCTTATCAGAAAAACGTCGATGCCGAGGCTTTCCGACATACCCTTGCCGCCGCGCAGCGCCCGGATCGCCCGGCCCTGCCGCGAGCGCAGGAGATTGCCGGCGCCGATCAGGGCCGCGCCGCAGAACGCCCAGATCACGTAATAGAGCCTGGACGGTTCGTCGAAAGCGAAGCCAAACAGAGCAATCGGCGGCAGATCGCCGATCCCGCCATGCTGGCCGAGCGCGTCGAAATTGCCGAAGCTGAAGGCGATCGCAAGCCCCCAGGCGATGGTCGTGATCGGCAGGTAATGGCCGCCGAGATGCAGCGTGATATAGCCGATCACCAAAGCAACGAGCGTGACCAGCACGACGCCGGCCAGAAGGCCGATCCAGGGCGACAGACCGAGTGCGGTCGAAAGGTAGGCGGTCGCATAGGCGCCGATGCCGACGAAGGCGGCCTGCCCGAAAGACGTGATGCCGCCGCATCCGGTCAGGAGCACCAGCCCGAGCGTCACCAGCGTATAGATGCCGATATAGTTCATTAGCGTGATGATGAATCCGCTGAACATGAGCGGCATCGCAATCACGACCAGCGCGAGGATCGCAATGACCGAATAGCGGAAGGTCGGGGTCACGGCTATTCTTCCTCGTGTTCTTCGGTGTCATGGGAGGCTACATAGAGCCAACGCCACAGCACGATCGGGATGATTGCCGCAAACACGATCGCGTCTTTCAACGCGCTCGAATAGAACGAGCCGAAGGATTCGATCAGCCCGATGATGACGGCGCCGACCGCGGCCAAGGGATAGCTGACGAAGCCGCCGACCACCGAGCCGATAAAGCCTTTCAGTCCGACGATCAGCCCGGTGTCGTAATAGATCGTGGTGGTGGGGCTGATGAGGATCCCCGCCACCGCCGCAATCGCCGAGGCGAGAATGAAGGCCCAGGCGCCGGCGCGGGTCGTCCAGATGCCGACGAGCCGCGCGCCCTCGCGATTGATCGCGACGGCGCGCAGCGCCTTGCCGGAAACGGTGAACCGGAAAAACACGAACAGGATCGCCGAGAAAATCGCCGCGGCGCCGACGATCAGCGCCAGTTGCTGCGGGATCGCGATCCCGCCGAAGCTCAGGTCGCCGGAGACAAAGGCCTGTGTGCGGAAGCCTTCCGGTCCGAAATACAACAGCGCCAGCCCGGTGATCGCGAAGTGCAAAGCCACCGCCACCATCAGGAGCACCAGCACCGGCGCCGTCGCAATCGGCTGGAACACGATACGATAGAGCAGCGGCCCGAGCGGCAGCACGAGGGCGATGGTCAGCACCATCTGCATCGGCAGCGACAGCCCCTGGGCGCCGATAAGCAAGGTGGCCGCGACCGGCAGGCCGGGGATCAGAGCCCAATAAACGAACGCTCTGGGCAGTTCGTTCGCCCTACCGCGCCGGATCAGGGATGCGGCCTCGACGACGAAAGCCATGGCGGCCAGCGTCAGCACCAGCCAGACGGTGCCTGGGATGCGCTGCAGCTGGAATGCGCCGAGCGTCAGCGCAGAATAGGCGACGAGGTCGCCATAGGAAACGAATATCACGCGGGTGACGTTGAAGATCAGCACGATCCCGAGCGCCATCAGCACATAGATCGCGCCGGTTCCGAACGCGTCCTGAACCAGCAGAACGAAGATATCGAAATTCATGTTCCCGCCCGCGCGCCACCGGCCTTGCATGCCGGAACGATAATACGGCGCCTCGGTGTCCCCGCCAGAATCGTAGTCGGTTTAATGCGGCGGCGTCCGCACCGGCCGGGCCAGGCACCCGGCCGGTTCGACCCGCTCTGTTTTCAGTTCGGCAGATATTTCCACTGGCCATCCTTGACCTGGACAAGGATCACGGAGCGCTCGTCCACACCGTAGGACGAACCTTCCGGGAAATGATAGACGCCGTTAGTGCCGACCAGTTCTTTAACGTTGCGGACCTCGTCGCGCACGGCCTGCCGGAATTCCGGCGTCCCCGGCTTCGCCTTCTTCAGGGCGCGGCCGATCGCATCCTGCAACGTCAGAACGCCGTCATAGGCGAAGGCGGCAAAACTGTTCCAGCTGCCCTTACCGTTGATGCCCTCGTATTTCGCGATGAAATCCTCGGACACCTTTTTGATGGGGTTGTCGGCAGGCAATTGTTCGTGCGCACCGATCGGACCGGTTACACCGATCACGTTTTCGACCGCCTTACCCCCCACCCGCAGATAGTCCTGATTGAACACGCCCGGCGTCGCATAGACAGGCCCCTTGAAGCCGCGTTCGGCGAGCGCAATATGCGGCAGTGCACCGGGCGTACCCGAGCCGCCGACCATCACCGCATCGGGCCTCGCCGCGATGATCTTCAGCACCTGACCGGTGACGCTGGTGTCGGCGCGGGCATAGCGCTCGTTGGTAACGACCTGGATGCCGGCCTTGTCGGCCGCATCCTTCAGGCCGTTATAGGCGATGTCGCCCCAAGGGTCGCTGAAGCCGATATAGGCGACGGTCTTCACCCCGCGCTTCTTCATGTCATTGACCAGCGCCGCGGCCCAGAGATTGGCCGGCTGCGGCATCGCGATCATCCACTTGTTCTTGTCCGCAGGAAACGCCGCGGGTGCGAGCGAAACCTGCTGCACGCCGGCCTGCGAGGTCACATTGCCCATCGCCTGCGATGCGGGTGTGTTGGAGCCGCCGATCAGAATGTCGACCTTGTCGTCGGTGATCAGCTTCTGCGCGTTCTTCACCGCGGTTGACGGATCGGATGCGTCGTCGAGGAAAATCAGCTGGACCTTTTCGCCGCCGATTTCCTTCGGCATCAGCTCGACGCCCTTGCGATAGGGAATGCCGAGCGAGGCATTCGGTCCGGTCAACGCCAGCACGACACCGATCTTGATGTCGGCCTGCGCCGGCGTCGCAAGCGCAACGAAAGCTACGGCACAAGCCGAAGCCAGCAGTTTCTTGATTGACATGATGTCCTCCCTGGCTCAATACCTACAAGTATGGATGGCAGGTCTTGCGGTGTCAATTCGCATCGTTGCGACACCGTGACCTCATAACGCGGGGATGACTTCTGATGACTCCGCTGGAACACCCGAAGCGCATCGGGCTCGTCGGAACCGGATCGGTCGGTTGCGGATGGGCCGCAATTTACCTTGCACGCGGATACGACGTCATTGCCTGCGATCCGTCCGCCGACGCCGAGCAGCGTACACGCGCCTTCATCGCCAACAGCTGGGATGCGCTGCGGCGGATCGGCTTTGCAACTCAAGATCGCATGCCGGGCGACCGGCTCGCCTTCGTGGCGAATGCCGCCGCCGTCACGGCGGCCTCCGATTTCGTGCAGGAGAATGCGCCGGAAAATCTCGCGGTGAAGCAGAGGATCTATGCCGAGATCGAAGAGGCTGCCCCGATAACGCTGGTGATCGGATCGAGCACAGGGGGGATTCCGCCAACGCAATTGCATGCGCAGATGCGCCATCCCGAACGGCTCGTGGTCTGCCATCCTTTCAATCCGCCGCATCTCGTGCCGCTGATCGAGATCATCGGCGGCGAAAAGACAGCGCCGGAGGTGGTGGACTGGGCGCTAAATTTCTTCACTGCGCTTGGCAAAAAGCCGATCCGTGTCGACAAGGAAGTCACCGCCTTTCTCGCCAACCGCTTGCAATTCGCGTTGCTGCGGGAGGCCGTGCATTGCGTCGCCGAGGGCATCGCCAGCCCGCAGGCGATCGAGAATGCCATGCGCTACGGTCTCGGCCCGCGCTGGGCGGTGATGGGTCCGCTGACGACCCTGACGCTCGCAGGCGGCGAAGGCGGCATGCCGCATGTGCTGAAAATGGCGCCCGAATTGCAGAAATGGATGGATGCCTGCGGCGCGCCGGCAATGACGTCGCCCGACGTGCAGCAAAAGCTGATCGCCGCCGCCGAACAGATCACCGCGGGGCGTTCCCTGCCCGACTGGATCGCCTGGCGCAATGAGCGGCTGGTCGATCTGTTGCGTGCGGTCGGCCCGCGCGCGGAACAGAACTGAGCGAGATCGGCACCATGGCACGCACCGCCGCCAAAGCGCAGAAGCCGGCAACCGAGCCGCCGCTCGGCCGCAAGGACTGGATCGACGCCGCAATCGTGATGCTCGCGGAGGATAACGTCGAGGCGTTGCGGGTCGATACGCTCGCCGAAAAGCTCGGCGTCACCAAGGGTAGCTTCTACTGGCATTTCAAGGGTCGCGACGATCTGTTGTTTGCTGTGCTTGATGAATGGCGGCTGCGGATGACCAGCGAAATCCAGTCGCTGATTCTCGACCGGTCGGGCACACCATGGGAGCGTCTGGAGCGCCTGTTGCGCATCGCGACCTCGTCACGGCCCGATGTGCCGGGCGGCCCCTTTGAGATGACGCTGCGCGACTGGGCGCGGCGCAATCCCAAAGTCGCGGCCGTGGTGCGTGACGTCAACGCCGAGCGGGTACGGTTCCTGCAACAGCTCTATCGCGAGGCCGGCCTCGAAGGCCGCGATGTCGAGGATTACGCCGAGCTGCACATGGCTTTCGTGATCGGCACCCGGATCACCGTCGACCCGGCCGACCGCGACGAAATCAACCGTAGGCGGCGCATTGGCATTGCACTCATCTTGCCCCGGGAGCGAGCGGTCCGAAAGTCCTGACTGACGCTCCTTAATAAAGACACACGGACCGGCTTCTGCTTGCGCCGCCCGGCCGCCGCAACCTAGATTCGAGGCCGCGGTCAAGGGGTTCGATTCGCGCGATGCGCTCGATAGGCTCGACACAACGGCGCACGGTCGCAGCCGCCGCGACACTTGCGATCGTCGCGCTGTGCGCGGCTTCGCTCGTGCATGCCCAGGGCGGCAAACCGCATCCGCGCGCCGCGGCGCCGCAATGCGATCCGGCAGCCTTCCGCATCATCGTCGATGTCGGACATACGCCGGAAAGCCCCGGCGCGATCAGCGCGCGCGGCGTCGGGGAGTACGAGTTCAACCTGCGGCTCGCGACTGTCATCGATGGCAAGCTGCGCGAGGCCGGTTTCAATCGTGCCCATCTCCTGATGGCGAATGGCGAAGCCATCCCAAGCCTCGTTCGCCGGGTCGGGCAAGCCAACGCCATGTCGGCGGACCTGCTGATTTCGATCCACCACGACTCCGTGCCCGACGTCTTCAAGTCGATGTGGGAATTCGGCGGCGTGCAGCGGCCCTTTAGCGATAAATTCAAGGGCCACTCGATCTTCGTTTCGCGCGACAATGCCGATTACGACGGCAGCCTTAACTTCGCAAAGCTTCTCGGCGCGCGCCTCAAGGCGCGCGGGCTGGTCTATACGCCACATTATCACAATGAGCCGAAAATGGGCTCGCGGCGGCGGCCCTTGGTCGACGCCGAAACCGGCGTCTATCGCTACGATCAGCTCATCATCCTGCGCACGACGCGCATGCCAAGCGTGCTGCTCGAAGCCGGATCCATCATCCATCCCGAAGAGGAGGTGCTGATGGGTCGGGAGGAGCACCAGCTGGTCATCGCCGGCGCCGTGACCGAGGCGGTCGAAACTTTCTGCGCTTTGCGTCAGCCGAAAACCCGGCGCGCCGGCGCGCAGCGGTAAGCTCTCAATTGCGCCGGTCCGCAACCTGCAGCACCACAGCCATCGCGGTATCGCCCGCGGCGCAGCCATGAAACAGGCCGGTGCCGCCGCCGCGCATCGCAAGCTCCTCGACCAATTCGATCATCAGCCGCAATCCGGTGGGTCCCTGCGGATGACCGAACACCAGCGAGCAACCATAATTGTTCATCTTCGCCGGATCGACTCCGGTCTCGCGCGCGAACACGATGTCGTTGACGATGAACGGATTGTGCGACTTGAATGCATCGATTTTATCGATCGATAGCCCCGCGGCGCCGAGCGCGCGCTTCGCCGCCTTCACCGGCGCCGCCGGCATATAGGCGTGGCGCTCGCGCGCCTGACCGAAGCCGAGGATGCGAATCTCGATGCCGGGCTCTCTCGTGAAGTCGGATACGCGATCCTTCGCCGTCACGATCATGCCGGCATTGCCGTCGGCCGGATGGGTCTGGCCGCCAAAGGTGACGGTGCCGCCTTCGCGCACCGGCTTCAGCTTGGCGAGACCCTCAAGCGTGGTGTCGTGGATGCCCTCGTCGCCGTCGAGCATGGCGACATCTTTCTTGAAGCGCGGATCGGGCACGGCGAAGGGCAGCGTCATGAAACGCCGCAGGAAGGCTTTGTCATCTTTCAGAGCATTGCGGTACTGATCGTAGCGCAGCGCCGTCAGCTCATGCTGTTCCTGCGTGGAAATCTGCCAGTCGCGCGCGCAATTCTCAGCGGTATCGACCATGGCGAAATGGCCGACAGGCTCGTCGTTGAAATTGTCGAGCATCCAGTTTTCGATGATCGGCGCGCCGCTCGGCGCCTTCGGATTGGGATGCACCACCACCGGCGAATTTGAGGTGCGGTCGCAGGTGACGACGAGGGAGGCGGTCGCGGCACCCCCGGCGATCTCGGCAGCCGCGGCGGACAGGGCGCGCGCCGACGTGGCGCAGGCCTGCGACACCGTCGGCCCGGTGACGAACGGCGCGCCCATCATGGTCATCACCCAGGGCGCGCCCCAGAAGCTCTTCTCCTGCGGCACCGTGATGCCGAGCACGGCATGGTCGAGCGTCTCCAGCGCCCAGCCTTTGTCCCTGGCGACTTTCGCGCCGGTCGCCGCCGCAAGCTTCAGGCTGTTGAGATCGGACAGGCTGCCCTGCCAGCGCGCGAACGGGGTCGACCAGTAAGCCCCATAGGGAATGCGCAGTTCGGACAGCGAGGTCATGAGTCTGCTCGTTCAGTCAGTCGAGGCCATGCATCTTGATAAAGTCGACGAGGTGTTCGCGGCACGCCTCCGGCTCCTCGAACTGGAGAAAATGCGTGGTGTCCGGCACCATGACCACATCGACTCCGTGTTCATCGCGCGCCGCCTTTGCGATCGCGGCGGCCGGGCTGGTATAGGGCGAATCCGGATCGCCCGCGATGATCCGCAGCGGCACGCCGATATCGCGCATGCGGTGAAACAGCGTCGGATCCTTCTTGCAGCCGAACACATAAGACTCGAAGGCGGGCGGACAGCACAGGGTCCAGCGCCCGTCCGGCATTTGGCGCGCGGTCGCCCGCGCCAGGAGGCCGGCCTGTTCCGGCCGCCAGCGCCCGAAGGCCGGCCTGCGGTATTGCTCTGCAAGCTGCTCGGGAGAATCGAAGATGAATTGCCGGCGCGCCGCGCGCTCCGAGAGCTTCTGCGAATCCGGACCGTCCGCGGCCTCAAGCGCATGTCCTGCGGGTGGCGCCATCGGCGGATCGAACACGCAGATCGCGTCCCAGCGTCCGCGGTTGCGATACGCATGTTCCAGCGTCGACATCGAGGACAGGGAATGCATCGCCGCAACCGTGCGCGCCGCGCCGAATTGCGCCTTGATGCCCTGGAAAATTTCCTCGATGTCGGAATAGAAATTTTCCCAGACATGCCCCTCCTGCGTATGCAGCGGGTTCTCGCCGTGATTGCGCATGTCGAACACAACCAGATCGTAGCGCTCGGCAAGCGGCAGCCAGAACGGCGCATAGGCGTCGATCGCAAGGCCGTTGCCGTGGCTCAGCACGATGCGGGTCGCGCCCGGCTTGCCATAGCGGCGCAGCCGGATGATCGCACCGTCCTTCATGGTGAGGTCGGCGCGCTGCGACGGGGACGGCGCGGTGAAGGTCTGATGGAGGTTCATGCCGTGACGGTTGTGCGGGCCCTGCCCCTTCCGGTCAAGCGCGGCCGTTGCATTGCAGGCCGCGCTGCCATGCGTCAATGACCGGATTCAGGCCGCCGGCGCCTTTGCCCGCCCGGCCTTTTCCTTGGTCCACGCCGCAAGTTCGGCATGTGCGCTCGCCTTGAAGTCGGCGGCCTGCTGCTCGGACAGGTTCTCCGCCGTCAGTTCGAGCCGGATGCCGTTTGGATCGAAGAAATAGATCGAATGGATGAAGCCGTGATCGGTGACGCCAATAACGTCGATGCCGGCCGCCTCCAGCCGCTTCTTGGCGTCGATCACCTCTTCGATGGTGTTCATGCGCAGCGCGAGATGATTGACCCAGGGCGGCGTGTTTGGCGACGGCGCGGCGGCCTCGTTGTCGCCGAGATCGAAGAACGCGATGTAGGAGCCATCCTTCATCTCAAAGAACACATGGACATAGGGACAATATTCGCCGGTCGACGGCACACGGTCGGCCTTGATGACATGGGCCAGCGGCAGGCCGAGAAGATCCTCGTAGAAATGGCGGGTTTCCTCCGCGTCCCGGCAACGCCAGGCAAAATGATGAAGGCCATGGATCGGGGCGACGGAGCTTTTCACAGCGGATGAAACAGCGGACATTGACGTTCTCCCTCACTGACGCTGCTCTGCGGGGAGGGACCGAGCCCGGATGGCCCCGTTCCTGCATTGCCCCGGGCATGCGCCGGATTTTTCGCATGAATTGTAAATCGACCGCGGGGCGGAAGGCCAGATGGCCTGCCGGTTCGCATAGCAGTATATGCACATTCCCTTGGCAGTGCGATGCCCGGCGATTTGGCTAACAAACCCGGCCCCAAAGCGCTTTGTCGACCCGGCATGACCCCCACCCCAGGGACGGACCTTTCACTGAAAATCGTCATCGTCGACGAGAGTCCGGTGCGTTCGGCGATCCTCGAAGAGGGCCTGCGCGAAGCTGGCTTCACCGAGGTGATCCGCATCGCCGAAATGCAGAACCTGCTGGCGCGCATCTACAGGATTGACCCCGACGTCATCCTGATCGACCTGGAAAATCCGAGCCGCGACGTGCTGGAGCAGATGTTCCAGGTCAGCCGCATCGTGAAACGGCCGATCGCCATGTTCGTCGACCAGAGCGATTCCGCCTCGATCCAGGCCTCGGTCGATGCCGGCGTCGCATCCTATATCGTCGACGGGCTGAAGAAAGAACGCATCAAATACATCCTCGATACCTGCATCTCGCGCTTCAACGCCTTTGCGAAGCTGCAGGAGGAACTCGACCGCACCAGAAATGCGCTGGAAGAACGCAAAGTCATCGATCGCGCCAAAGGCATTCTGATGACGGCAAAGAAACTGACGGAAGACGAAGCCTATGCGCTGTTGCGGAGTACCGCGATGAAAGAGAACAAGAAGATCGCCGAGATCGCGCAGTCGGTGATCACCGCCGCGGAGATGTTCAAATGACCCCCGGCAAGCGCATTCGCATCGGCTTCATCCCGCTGGCCGACGCCACCGCACTGATCGTCGCGGTCGACAAGGGCCTTGCGGCGGAGGAAGGCGTCGATGTCGAGCTGGTGCGCGAAGTATCCTGGTCGAATGTTCGCGACAAGCTCAATATCGGGCTGTTCGACGCGGCCCACCTGCTGGCCCCGGTGGCGATCGCATCGAGCCTTGGATTGGGCCACGTCAAGGTGCCGATCATCGCCGCCTTCGGGCTCGGCCTGAACGGCAATGCCATTACCGTATCGCCCGCGCTGTATGCGGCGCTGAAGGACGCCGCCGACGGCGATCTGACCAATCCGATGGTCTCGTCGCGCGCACTCGCCCGCGTGGTGATGGACCGCAGGGCGCGCGGCGAGGAGCCGCTGACCTTCGGCATGACCTTTCCCTATTCCACCCACAATTACCACTTGCGCTTTTGGATGGCCGCGGGCGGCGTCGATCCCGACCAGGACGTGCGGCTGATCGTGCTGCCACCGCCCTATATGGTGGAGAGTCTCGCCAACAAGCATGTCGACGGATTTTGTGTCGGAGCGCCTTGGAATTCGGTCGCGGTCGATCTCGGCATCGGACACATTCTGCATTTCGTCTCGGAAATCTTTCAGCGCGCCGCCGAGAAGGTTCTGGCGGTGCGGGCGCGCTGGGCCGAGGACAATCCGGATGTGTTCCGCCGGCTGGTGCGCGCCCATGGCCGCGCCGCCGAGTTCGTCGAGGACGTGAACAATCGCGACGAAGTTGCCGCCATTTTGTCGGCGCCGGATCGCATCGCCGTCGCGCCCGAGGTGATCCGGCGCACGCTCGACGGCCGCCTGAAAGTTTCGCCGGACGGCACCTACCGGTCGAGCGACCGCTATCTTCTGGTTGGACGCTCGGGCGCGGCGCGGCCCGATCAGGTACAGGCGGCCTGGCTTTATGCGCAGATGATCCGCTGGGGCCAGGCATTGATGTCGGCGGAAGGGCTTGCCGAGGCGAAGGCGACATTCCGGCCCGATCTTTACGACGAGATTTTCGGGCCGCAGCCCCAGCTCCCGCGGTCCGAGCCGGCCGACCGCGTCGGCGCCTTTACCGGGCCGCCCTTCGATCCCGACAACATCGCCGCCCATCTCGACGGCTGGAAAATCCGGCGGCGGTAGGCTGTAGCGCGTCAAGTTGCAATTGCGCCTGTTTCTTGTGCGATGCACAATCCAGCGCCAATCTGCCTGCACCAATGCGCCAATCTTCGGCTTGCCGCGGATGCACGATTCGCGGGCATCGCCCTAGTCACTTGACTCCACTCTGGAATCGTTACCGACGGAAACTGGCACGAAGTTTGTAAGGAAAGGGCTGAGAGGCGCCCGTGTCCTCGGGCACCCCAACCGATCCAACGACGGGTCGATCAAGCAACGCCGCTATCCCAAGGAGCCGTCCCGTTCAGGGAAGGCCCCGGACGGATGAGCGGCTTTTTCGTTGTGGCGACCCATTGGACCCCGCCGGGCCAACCAGAGAGAGACAGAGGGATAGTTGATGTCAAAGGACCGCGAGACCTCGAAGATCAGACTGAGCCGCCGCACGCTTTTGAAAGGCACCGCAGGCGCTGCGGCGCTGCTCGGCGCGGTCAAGACGCAGTTTCCCTTTGGCGTTCACGTCGCCGAAGCATCCGGTCCCGAGACCAAGAAGGCCGCGCTCGGCTTCATTGCGCTGACCGACGCCGCACCGCTATTCGTCGCCAAGGAAAAGGGCATCTTCGCGAAATACGGCGTGCCGGATGTCGAGGTTCTCAAACAGGCATCCTGGGGCGCCACCCGCGACAATCTCGTGCTCGGCGGCGAAGCCAGCGGCATCGACGGCGCGCATATTCTCACGCCGATGCCCTATCTTATCTCCGCGGGCAAGGTGACGCAGAACAACGTGCCGACGCCGATGTATATCCTGGCGCGGCTGAATCTGAACGGCCAATGCATCTCGGTCGGCAAGGAATACGAAGACCTCAAGGTCGGCGTCGACACCACGGCGTTCAAGGACGCGCTGGAAAAGAAGAAGGCTTCCGGCAAATCGGTGAAGGCGGCCAATACCTTCCCCGGCGGCACCCACGACCTGTGGATCCGCTACTGGCTCGCCGCCGGCGGCATCGACCCCGACAAGGACATCGAGACCATCACCGTTCCACCCGCCCAGATGGTCGCGAACATGAAGGTCGGCACGATGGACTGCTTCTGCGTCTGCGAGCCGTGGAACCTGCAGCTCATCCACCAGAAGATCGGCTACACCGCGATCACCACCGGCGAACTCTGGAATCTGCATCCGGAAAAGTCGCTCGGCATGCGCGCCTCTTTCGTCGACAAAAATCCGAAGGCGGCGCAGGCCATTCTGATGGCGGTGATGGAAGCGCAGATGTGGTGCGAGAAGCCTGAGAACCATCAGGAGGTGGCGCAGATCTGCTCGAAGCGCAACTGGATCAACTGCCCGGTCAATGACATCACCGATCGTGTGAAAGGCCGCTTCGACTATGGTCTCCCCGGCAAGGTGGTGGAGAAGCATCCGCAGATGATGCGCTACTGGAACGACTTCGCATCCTATCCCTTCCAGAGCCACGACCTTTGGTTCATCACCGAGGATGTCCGCTGGGGCAAGTTCGAACCCGAGGTCGACGCCGCAGGCCTGATCAAGAAGGTCAACCGCGAGGACCTGTGGCGCGAAGCGGCGAAAGCCCTCTCGATACCCGATGCCCAGATTCCGACCTCGACCTCGCGCGGCAAGGAAACCTTCTTCGACGGCAAGGTCTTCGATCCCGCCGATCCGAAGGCGTATCTCAAGAGCCTCGCGATCAAGCGCGTGGAGATCAGCTGATCCGAAAGCGGCCGCGCTTGATGCGCGGCCCCGCCTTGCGCTCCGCCCTTCCAGAGAGACAGACATGAACATGCCCCTCGCAAAAACCGAAACTGCGTCGGCCGTTCCGCTTCCGCGGCCGGCGGCTGCGGTCCTGCCGCTCCAGGTCAAGCGCGCGCCCTTTGCCGAACGCGCAATCGAGAAAGCGAAGTCCGTTTCCGAACGCCTGATTCCGCCGGTCGTCGTGCTCACGGCCGCGCTTGTGGCCTGGGAAATCCTGTGCAGCGCGCCCGGCGCAACATTGCCGCCGCCGAGTCAGGTGCTGTCGGAGACGTGGGAGCTGATCGTCGATCCGTTTTATGACCGCGGTGGCATCGACAAGGGTCTGTTCTGGCATATGTCGGCCAGTCTGCAGCGCGTTGCCGTCGGCTATTCGCTTGCGGCGCTCGCAGGCATCGCGCTCGGCACGCTGGTCGGCCAGTCGACCTGGGCGATGCGCGGCCTCGATCCGATCTTCCAGGTGCTGCGCACCGTGCCCCCGCTCGCCTGGCTGCCGCTGTCGCTTGCGGCGTTCCGGCAGGGCCAGCCGGCCGCGATTTTCGTGATCTTCATTACCGCGATCTGGCCGATCATCATCAACACCGCAGTCGGCATCCGCAACATCCCGCAGGATTTCCGCAACGTCGCGGCGGTGCTGCGGCTCAATCATCTTGAGTTTTTCTGGAAGATCATGGTGCCGTCGGCGGCGCCCTACATCTTCACCGGGCTGCGTATCGGCATCGGCCTGTCCTGGCTCGCGATCGTCGCGGCGGAAATGCTGATCGGCGGCGTCGGCATCGGCTTCTTCATCTGGGACGCCTGGAATTCGTCGCGCATCAGCGAGATCATCCTCGCGCTGGTCTATGTCGGCATCATCGGCTTCATCCTCGATCGCTGCGTCGCGCTGGTCGCAACGCTTCTGACGCGCGGCACCGCCGCAAACTGAAGGATCAGCACCATGAAAAGCTATCTGAAAGTCGATCACGTCAGCAAAAGCTTCAACAAGGGCATACATGCGACCGAGGTGCTGACCGACATCACGCTCGGCGTCGAAAAGGGCGAATATGTCTCCATCATCGGCCATTCCGGATGCGGAAAATCCACGCTGCTGAACATCGTCGCCGGATTGATTTCCTCCACCAGCGGCGGTGTGCTGCTGGAGGAGCGCGAGGTCAACGAGCCGGGCCCCGACCGCGCCGTGGTGTTCCAGAACCACTCGCTGCTGCCCTGGCTCACGGTCTACGACAATGTGAGCCTTGCGGTGAACAAGGTGTTCTCGGGCGCGAAGTCGCGCGCCGAACGGCATGACTGGGTCATGCACAATCTCGACCTGGTGCAGATGACACACGCCAAGGACAAACGCCCCGGCGAAATCTCGGGCGGCATGAAGCAGCGCGTCGGCATCGCCCGGGCGCTCGCGATGGAGCCGAAGGTACTGCTCCTCGACGAACCGTTCGGGGCGCTCGACGCGCTGACACGCGCGCATTTGCAGGACTCGGTGATGGCGATCCATCAGAAGCTCGGCAACACGGTGATGATGATCACCCACGATGTCGACGAGGCGGTGCTGCTCTCGGACCGGATCGTGATGATGACCAACGGCCCGGCGGCGCGGATCGGCGAAATCCTAGACGTGCCGCTGCCGCGTCCGCGCAAGCGGCTCGATCTCGCCGGCAACCAGACTTACCTGAAATGCCGCCAGCGCGTCCTCGAATTCCTCTACGAGCGCCACCGCTTCGTCGAGGCGGCGTAACCACGATGAGCGAGCCCCTCGTCGTCGTCGGCAATGGCATGGCCGCTGCGAAGCTCGTTGAGCGCCTCTCCACGCAGGCACTCGGCCGCTATGCCATCGCGGTCATCGGCGAGGAACCGGCTCTCGCCTATAACCGCGTGCTGCTGTCGTCGGTCCTCGCTGAGGAGATCGCGCATTCCGAGATCGAGCTGAAATCGAAGCGCTGGTGGCGCGACCGCGGCGTCACCGTGCTCTACGGTCAGGCCGCGATTGCTGTTGACCGCGACATCCGCCGCGTCCGGCTCGCAGGCGGTGCCACCATTCCTTATTCGAAGCTGGTCTTCGCCACCGGGTCGCGTCCGCTCGTGCTGCCGATCGAGGGGCGCGAACTTGCCGGCGTGATGACCTTCCGCGATCTGCGCGACGTCGCTGTGCTGAAAAATGCGGGCCGCTGCAATGCCGTGGTGATCGGCGGCGGGCTGCTCGGACTGGAGGCGGCTTACGGCCTCGCCAAGGCGGGCGCGAAAGTCACGGTGGTGCATCTGATGGATCGCCTGATGGAGCGTCAGCTCGATGCAGAAGCGGCCGGGATGCTGAAAGCCGCGGTGGAGAGGAAGGGCATTGATGTGCTCCTGAGCGCCGAGACAGCGCGATTGGCGGGCGGCAAGAAGGTCGAACGCGTCGAGCTGAAGGACGGCCGGACCATCGGCGCCGATATCGTCGTGATGGCGACCGGCATCGCCCCAAACGTGGCGCTGGCGCGCAGCGCTGGCGTGTCGATCAACCGCGGCATCGTGGTCGACGACGGGATGCAGACCGACATTCCCGGCCTGTTTGCCATCGGCGAATGCGCCGAGCATGATGGACGCTGCGTCGGACTTGTCGAACCCGCCTACGAACAGGCCGCGGTGCTCGCCGAGCGGCTGCGCGGCCGTGACGCGCGGTACACCGCCAGCATTGCGGCCACGAACCTGAAGGTCACCGGCGTCAATGTGTTTTCGGCAGGCGATTTCAGCGGCGGCGCCGACACCGAGACGATATTGCTCCGCGACCCGGGCCTCGGTCTCTACAAGAAATTCGTTCTCCGAAACGATCGCCTGGTCGGCGCGGTGCTGTTCGGCGACATTGCGGACGGGCTCTGGTATCTCGACCTGATCCGGACCGGCTTGCCAACGGGTGCGTTTCGCAACGAGATTGCGTTCGGGCGCGCGCTTGCCGAGCGCAAGACGAGCCCGGACAAAAAGACTGCGGAAATGATCACCCTGGACATGGCGGCCTGACATGTCCGGCGACTTCACCCCCGACCAAAAACGCTATCTGGAAGGCTTCGTCTCCGGACTCTCCGCCGCCCGCGTCGCGAAAGTCGGAAACGGCGGCAAGACTGGCAATCAGGGCGAGCCGACCGGCCCGGATGCGATCCATCTCAGGGCGCAGGACCGCACCATTGCGGCCGGCGGCAAGCTTTCGGACCAGGAAAAATTCAAGCGCGAGCTGCATCCGTTCGACGCCTACGGCAAGCTGCGCGAACAGGCCGCAAGGAACGAGGCTCCGAAGCCCGCCGATAATTTCCGCTGGCGCTATTTCGGCCTGTTCTATGTCGCGCCGGCACAGTCGTCGTATATGTGCCGGCTCCGCATTCCGAACGGCATCCTTTCGCACTGGCAACTGGACGGTCTCGCCGCGGTCGCTGAAAAATATGCCGGGCCCTATTCGCATGTGACCACGCGCGCGAACCTGCAACTGCGCGAGATCGAACCGAAGAACGCGACCAATGTGGTCGAAGCGATTCAGGATCTCGGCCTGTGCTCGCGTGGCTCCGGCGCCGACAATATCCGCAATGTCACCGGCACGCCGACCGCCGGGATCGATCCTCAGGAATTGCTGGATACGCGGCCCTATGCGCGGGAGTGGCATCATCACATCCTCAATGACCGTTCGCTCTACGGCCTGCCGCGCAAGTTCAATGTCGCCTTCGACGGCGCCGGCCTTATTGCCGTGCTGGAGGACACCAACGACATCGGCTTCCAGGCTGTCGTGGTTCGGGATGGTTTCGACGTCGAGCCCGGCATCTGGTTCAAGCTGACGCTCGGCGGCATCACCGGACATAAGGACTTTGCCCGCGATACCGGCGTGATCGTGAAGCCGTCAGACGCGACTGCGGTGGCCGACGCCATCGTCCGCGTCTTTATCGAGCACGGCAACCGTACCGATCGCAACAAGGCGCGGCTGAAATACGTGCTCAATGCCTGGGGCTTCGACAAATTCCTGAGCGCGGTGGAGGAGAAGCTCGGCCGCTCCCTCACCCGCATTCCCGCCGATGCACTCGAGCCGCGCCCGATGTTCGACCGGCTCGCCCATATCGGCGTGCATCCGCAGAAGCAGGACGGCCTCAACTGGATCGGCATCGTGCTGCCCGTCGGCAAGATGACCGCGGAGCAGATGCGCGGCATTGCAAAGATCGCACGCGCGCATGGCGATGGCGATATCCGCCTCACGGTCTGGCAGAATCTGCTGATCTCCGGCGTACCGGCCGGCAAGGTGGCCCAGGTTGAGGCGGAGATCGCCGCACTGGGCCTCTCCACCAAAGCAACCTCGGTCCGCGCCGGACTGGTCGCCTGCACCGGCGCCACCGGCTGCCGCTTCGCCGGCGCGCATACCAAGGAAAATGCCGAGGAGATCGCGCATTGGTGCGATGCGCGGGTGGCGCTCGACACACCGGTCAACATCCACCTCACCGGCTGCCACCATTCCTGCGCGCAACACTATATCGGCGATATCGGGCTGATCGGCGCGCGTATCGCCGTCAACGACGACGGCGACACCGTCGACGGCTATCACGTGTTCATCGGCGGCGGATACGGGCCGGATGCCGCGATCGGCCGCGAAATCTACCGCGACGTGAGGGCAGAGGCTGCACCGATGCTCGTGGAGCGCATGCTGACGGGCTATCTCGCGCATCGCGCCTCCGCGAACGAAACGTTCATTGCCTTCGCGAAACGGCATGAGGTCGAGGCGCTGAAAGCCATGTTTGATGCGGAGGCGATCGAGTGAACGCCGCGCCTCCCCCGATCCCCAGCCTGATCCCCGAGACCGCGCCATTCTCGCCGGAGCAGCGGGCATGGCTGAACGGCTTTTTCGCCGGCCTCGTCTCGCTCGATGGCGCGGGCGTCACCGCGCTATCGCCCGAGCAGAATGCCGCGCTGATGCCCGGCGGCGCGGGCGACGGCGATGATGGCGAAGCGCCATGGCACGACCAGACCTTGCCTATGCCTGAGCGCATGGCGCTCGCCGAGGGCCGCCCGCTGCGGCGGCGCATGATGGCGGCGATGGCCCAGCAGGATTGCGGCCAGTGCGGCTACAACTGTAACGACTATGCCGACAGGATTTTCGACAGGTCGGAAGAGCGGCTGAACCTCTGCGTGCCCGGCGGCAAGGAAACTGCCCGGATGCTGAAGTCGCTCTACGATGAGATGGACAAGGCGCCCGTTGCGGCGAACATACCGGCGGAAGTCAAGTCTGCCACGGCGCCGCAACCCGCAGCCGACGCAGGCCGCTCGCGCGACAACCCGGCGACGGCGACCTTCGTGAAACGCTACCGGCTCAACAAGCCGGGATCCGAGAAGGAGACCTGGCACCTCGATTTCGATCTCAGCGCGGCAAAGCTCGATTATGTGGTTGGCGACGCCTTCGGCCTGTTTCCGAAGAACGATCCGGCGCTCGCCGATGCCATCGTCAAGGCGCTCGGCGTCTCGTCCGGCTACGCGATCGGGGACGAAGCCTTGCGCGACATTCTGATCGAGAAAGTCGCGCTCTCGCCCGCGCCGGATTCGCTGTTCCAGCTATTTTCCTACATCACCGGCGGCGAGCGGCGGCAAAAGGCCAAGGCGCTCGCCTCCGGCGAAGACCCGGACGGCGATGCGGCAACGCTCGACGTGCTGGCGACACTGGAGAAATTTGCAGGCGTCACGCCCGACCCGGAAGCCTTCATCGAGGCGCTCGAACCGCTGCAGCCGCGGCTCTATTCGATTTCGTCCTCGCCCAAGGTCGAGCCGGGTTTGCTGTCGCTCACCGTCGATACCGTGCGCTATCCAGTCGGCGGCCGCACCCGGCTCGGCGTCGCCTCCACCTATCTCGCCGACCGGATCGCGCCGGGCGATCCTATTCAGGTCTATGTCCAGAAGGCGCACGCCTTCGCCCTGCCGGCCGATCCATCGATGCCGGTCATCATGGTCGGACCCGGGACCGGAATCGCACCGTTCCGCGCCTTTCTGCACGAACGCATGGCAACGAGCGCGCCCGGCCGCAACTGGCTGTTCTTTGGGCATCAGCGGCGAGACTGCGACTTCTTCTACGAAGATGAGCTGAACGGCATGAAAGCGAGCGGTGTGCTGACGCGGCTCTCCCTCGCATGGTCGCGCGACGGCGACCAGAAATTCTACGTCCAGGACCGCATGCGCGAGGTCGGCCGCGATCTGTGGTCCTGGCTTGCCGACGGCGCGCATCTCTATGTCTGCGGCGACGCCAAGCGCATGGCCAAGGACGTCGAGCGCGCGCTGGTGGATATCGTCGCACAATACGGCGCGCGCTCGACCGATGAGGCGATTGCGTACGTGGCCGATCTCAAGAAGCGCGGCCGCTATCAGCAGGACGTGTATTGAGGATGAACCACGGGCGCTCCATCCACCCGCTCGTCCGCGCGAAGGCGGGACCCGGATGCAGGAAGACTGGATTCCCGCTTTCGCGGGAATGAGCGGAGAACAAGGCTTCGGTTGCGGTTGAATGAACGCCCCCTCCAACACCCCGCCGGTCGTCCGTACCACCTGCCCCTATTGCGGCGTTGGCTGCGGCGTGCTGGCCTCACCCGACGGGCGCGGCGGTGCCGCGATCTCCGGCGACCCGGAGCACCCGGCAAATTTCGGCAGGCTCTGCTCAAAGGGTTCGGCGCTCGGCGAGACGCTGGCGCTGGATACCCGTCTTTTGCATCCCATGCTGCGCCGGCCGGACGGCACTTTCGGCCGCACCAATTGGGACACCGCGCTCGACAAGATCGCCGACGGATTCCGCCGCATCATCGACAGCGATGGGCCGGACGCGGTCGCCTTCTATCTCTCCGGCCAATTGCTGACCGAGGATTATTATGTCGCCAACAAGCTGATGAAGGGCTTCGTCGGCACCGCCAATGTCGACACCAATTCGCGGCTCTGCATGGCGTCCTCGGTCGCGGGCCACCGCCGCGCCTTCGGCGCCGATACCGTGCCCGGCTGCTATGCCGATCTCGATCAGGCCGACCTCATCGTTCTGGTCGGATCGAATGCTGCGTGGTGCCATCCGGTATTGTTCCAGCGCATCATGAAGAACAAGCGCGACCGCGGCGCAACGCTCGTTGTCATCGATCCGCGCCGCACTGCCACGGCAGAAGAAGCGGACCTGTTTCTATCTGTTGCCCCCGGCATGGATTCGGTTCTGTTTGCGGGGCTTCTCGTCTATCTTGCCGATACCGACGCGCTCGATTTCGCCTATGTCGATGCGCACACATCCGGTTTCGAAGCAACGCTGGAGCGCTGCCGGGCGATTGCGCCAAGTATTGAGGCGGTTGCCGCAAAGTCCGGCCTGACCGCGACCGACATCGTGCAATTCTTCGATCTGTTCCGCATCACCGAACGCACCGTCACCTGCTATTCGCAAGGGGTAAACCAGTCGGCGCAGGGCACCGACAAGGTCAACGCCATTATCAATTGCCATCTTGCAACCGGCCGCGTCGGCAAACCCGGCATGGGGCCGTTCTCGCTCACCGGCCAGCCCAATGCGATGGGCGGACGCGAGGTCGGCGGGCTCGCCAACCAGCTTGTCGCGCATATGGGCTTCTCTGCGGCCGAGATCGACCGCGTCGGCCGGTTCTGGGGCGCGCCGAACATGGCGCAGCGCGAGGGCCTGAAAGCCGTGCAGATGTTCGAGGCGATCGCGCGCGGCGAAATCAAGGCGCTGTGGGTGATGGCAACCAACCCCGCCGTGTCGTTGCCCGATGCAGCGGGCGTACGCGCGGCTTTGCAGAAGCTCGACTTATTCGTGGTCTCGGACAATGTACTGTCGAATGACACAGTGACCAGCGGCGCGCATATCTTGCTTCCCGCTGCTGCCTGGGGCGAGAAGGACGGCACGGTGACCAATTCCGAGCGCCGGATCTCGCGCCAGCGCGCCTTTCTGCCGTTGCCGGGCGAAGCGAAGCCGGACTGGTGGATGGTCGCGCAGGTCGCGCAGCGGCTCGGCTTTGGCGACGCATTCGCTTACCAAAGCACGGCCGACATCTTCCGCGAGCACGCCGCCCTCTCCGCCTTCGAAAACGGCGGCAGCCGCGATTTCGACATCGGCGCCTGCGCCGCACTCGATAACGCGGCATTCGATGCGCTTGCACCGTTTCAGTGGCCAAAGCCGTCGCAAGACGCAGCCGCGGAAACCCGTTTCTTCGCCGATGGCGGCTTTTTCACGCCGGACCGCAAGGGACGCTTCGTCGCGCCGGAGCCGCCCGCCCTGCAATCGCACACCGACGCCGCCTTTCCGTTCGTGCTCAATACCGGCCGCATCCGCGATCAATGGCATACCATGACCCGCACAGGGCTCAGTCCGCGCCTCGCCGCGCATCTGCCCGAACCCTTCGTGGAAATCCATCCGGCCGACGCCCTGCATGCGGGTCTCGCCGACGGCAGCCTGGTGCGGATCGCAACACCCAATGGACGCTGCGTGATGCGGGTCCGGCTCAGCGATGGCCAGCGGCGCGGGTCGCTGTTCGTGCCGATTCACTGGAGCGGCACGACCGCCTCGTCGGCGCGCGTCGGCGAACTCGTCAAACCGGCCACCGATCCGTTGTCCGGCCAGCCCGAAGCCAAGGCCACGCCCGCCGCGATTGCACGCGCCGATTATCGCTTCGCCGGGTTCATCCTGAGTCGGCGGCCGGTGGCGTTGCCTGAGGGCACATGGTGGGCGCAGTCGGCTGCGAGCGGCGGTCATGGTTTCCTGTTCGCGGCAAACGATAGGCTGGAAAGCTGGCAGGCCTTTGCGTGGGCGCAAGCCGGCGCTTTGCCGCTGTCCGAGTATCTCGACGAGCCGCGTTCGACCTACCGCGCCGCGGCCTTCGCGGACGGACAGCTTGTCTTCTGCCTGTTTGCCGGTCCAGCCGCGCAGCGCCCGCAATGGGATGCCGCCAAGGCTCTGCTCGCGGCCGAACGGCTGGAAGAACGGCAGCGCCGCATGCTGCTGTCGGGACAGACGGCCGACGGCGTCGCCGATGCCGGACCCGTCATCTGCGCCTGTTTCGGCGTCGGCCTCAATACGATCCGCGACGCGCTCGTCACCGGTGCTGCGACCGACGTCACAGGCCTCGGCGAGCAACTGCGCTGTGGCACCAATTGCGGTTCCTGCCTGCCCGAACTGAAGAAAATCGTCGTTCAGGCGGGTCAACCAAAGGTTCATCATGACCAGCATGCACGACAGCCCGCGCATACCGGTTGAGAGCGCAGCCCCGCGCATGGAAGCGCTGGCGCGTTTGCCGGTTTTCTTCGCCCTGCATGGCAAGCGCGTCCTGGTCGCCGGCGGTAGTGCTGCCGCGGCATGGAAGGTGGAGTTGCTCGCCGCCGCGGGTGCAGACGTCGAGGTCTATGCCGGCGAGATGTCGGAGGACATGCTGGCTGTGGCGGCGGCGGCGCCGCCCGCAGGCTCGGTCAAGCTGCACCATGAGCACTGGACCGCCGGCGTTCTCGATGGATGCGCGCTCGCCATCGGCGCCTTTGAAACGGACGCGGAGGCACGGCAATTCCAAGGCGCTGCGCAAGTTGCCGGCGTGCCGAGCAATGTGGTCGACAAGCCGGACTATTGCGACTTTTCGTTCGGCGCCATCGTCAACCGCTCGCCGCTCGTCGTCGCCATCTCAACCGATGGCGCAGCCCCGGTCTTCGCGCAGGCGATCCGCTCGCGGATCGAGGCGATGCTGCCCGCGGGCTTTGCGCGCTGGGCGGAAGCCGCCCGCAACTGGCGCAGCGCATTGAAACAGACCGACCTGTCCTTCAACGGCCGGCGTCTGTTCTGGCAACTATTCACCCGCGCCGCATTGCAGAACCCCAATGGCGAACCCTCGCGCGCCGATTTCGACGCGCTGCTGGACGAGACGAAACCGCAAGCCGGCGCCGCGGACCAAGGCTCGGTGACGCTGGTCGGCGCCGGGCCCGGCGATCCGGAATTGCTGACGCTGCGCGCGGTGCGCGCGCTGCAATCGGCCGACGTGATCCTCTACGACGATCTGGTTTCGAAGGAAGTTCTCGACTTCGCCAGGCGCGAAGCCAGGCGCATGCTGGTCGGCAAGACCGGGCATGGTCCATCCTGCAAGCAATCCGAAATCAATGCGCTGATGGTGGGTCTCGCCAGATCCGGCCGCCGCGTGGTGCGCCTGAAAGGCGGCGACCCGATGATTTTCGGACGCGCGGGCGAGGAGATCGATGCCTGCCGCCAGGCCGGGATTGCGTTCGAGGTGGTGCCGGGCGTGACTGCGGCGCAAGGCGCGGCGGGCCGGCTCGGCTTGTCGCTGACCCACCGCAGCGCGGCGCGCCGCGTGCAATATGTCACCGGCCATGGCGAGAAAGGCGCGCTGCCGGACGATATCGACTGGCGCAGCATCGCAGACCCGGGCGCGACCACCGTGGTCTACATGCCGAAGAAGACGCTGCGGCAATTTACCGATCGCGCGCTCGCGGCCGGCCTCGATCCGGCAACGCCCGCGCTCGCCATCGCCAATGCGACAAGGCCCGACGAAGAGGTGGTTGCGGCAAGCATCGGCGCGCTTGCGGATGCCGTGCTTCCCGATGGACCGACGATTGTGATGATCGGGTCGGTCTGTGGCGCAGCGACGAACCCTGTCCATTCCCGCGCAAGCGGGAATCCAGAATCTGGGTCCCCGCTTTCGCGGGGACGAGCGGATAGAGATTCAGCCCGGATCAGATAAGGCGCGCGCCGTTTGTGCTACACCGTCACATAGCGGTGCACGAGATCGGCGTCGCGATCCATATCGGCGCTGGTGCCGCGCCACACCGTGCGGCCCTTCTCGATTACGTAATGGCGGTCGGCAAGCCGCTTCAGAACCGACAGATTCTTGTCGACGATCAGGATCGACTGGCCGCGCGATTTCAGCAAAGCGATGCAATTCCAGATCTCGGCGCGGATCACCGGCGCAAGCCCTTCGGTCGCCTCGTCGAGGATCAGAAGCTGCGGATTGGTCATCAGCGCGCGGCCGACTGCCAGCATCTGCTGCTCGCCGCCCGACAGCGTGCGCGCGAATTGATTGCGCCGCTCCTCCAGCCGCGGAAACAGCTTGAAGACGTCCTCCAGCGTCCAGGGATTGGCGCGCTTCAGCCGGTTGGCGGCGGTCGCGACCAGATTCTCGAACACCGTGAGCAGCGGAAACACCTGCCGGCCCTCCGGCACAAGGCCGATGCCGCCGCGCGCGATGACTTCCGGCGCGCGGCCGGCGACCGATTGCCCTGCGAATTCCACCTTGCCGCCGGCGGGCGGCGTCAGCCCCATGATCGAGCGGATCGTCGTGGTCTTGCCCATGCCGTTGCGGCCGAGCAGCGTCACGATCTCGCCCTCGCCGACCGCGAGATCGATATCGAACAGCACCTGGCTGCGGCCGTAGCGCGCCTCAAGCTTTTCGACCTTGAGCATCATGCGTCGCCCTCGCCGAGATAGGCGACACGCACCGCCTCATTGCCGCGGATTTCCTCGGCCGAGCCGGTCGCGATCCGCTCGCCGTTGACCAAGACCGAGATGCGGTCGGCGAGCGCAAACACCGCGTCCATGTCGTGCTCGACCAGCAGGATCGTGACTTCGGTCTTCAGCACTTTCAGCAGATCGATCATGCGCGCGCATTCGGCGGTGCCGAGCCCCGCCATCGGCTCGTCCAACAGCATCATCCGTGGTCTTGTCGCCAGCGCAATCGCGAGTTCGAGCTGCTTCTGCTCGCCATGCGACAGTTCGGACACCACGATATCGGCGCGGCTGCCGAGACCGACGCGGCCGAGATGGGTGCGCGCCTCCTCGCGGATATCGGTCCGGGTCCGTGCATCGACGAAGAACTGGTAGGAATGGCCGTGCCGCGCCTGCACCGCCAGCGCGACATTGTCGAGCGTCGTATAATCCGGCAGCAATTGCGTGATCTGAAACGAACGCGCGAGACCGTGCTGGACGCGGGCCGGCGTCTTCCATTCGGATATCTCGGTGCCGTCGAAATGGATGGTGCCGGAATCCTGATGCAGTTCGCCGGCGATCTGCGAGATGAACGTGGTCTTGCCTGCGCCATTGGGCCCGATCAGCGCGTGCAATTCACCCTCGACGACATCGAGCGAGAGGTTGTTGGTGGCGACCAGACCGCCGAACCGCTTGGTCAGGCCGTCGACCTTGAGAAGCGGCTCACTCACGTTTGCGGCTCCAGCCCGAGAACAGCGAGGCCAAACCGCCGGTCGAGAACAATACGATGACGATCAGGATCGGTCCAAGGAAGAATTTCCAGTGTTCGGTCCATGAGGTCAGGAAGGTTTCGAGCCCGATCAGCACCGCCGCGCCGAGCGCAGGTCCAAACAGCGTGCCGGTGCCGCCGATGATGATCATGATCATCAGGTCGCCGGACTTGGTCCAGTGCAGCATATCGGGCGAGACGAATTTCGAATAATTGGCCATCAGGGCGCCGGCGAGCCCCGCGCCCATCCCTGCGATGACGAAGGCGGTGAGCTTGTACTGATAGGTCGAGACCCCGATGGCGGCCATGCGGCGCTCGCTCTGGCGGATGCCGCCGAGCACCAGCCCGAAGGGCGAACGTACCAGCCGGGCGAAGCCGATGAAGTAGATCACCGCAATCGCGACCGTGAGATAGTAGAAATTGGTGTCGTCGGCCATGTTGATGTCGAACAGCACATTGCGCCGCCGCACGATCAGGCCGTCGTCGCCGCCATAGGCCTTCAGCGCCAGGAACAGAAAGAACAGCATCTGCGCGAAGGCGAGCGTGATCATGATGAAGGGCACGCCCGTGGTGCGCAGCGAAAGCGCGCCGAGCACCAGCGCAAACAGCCCGCTGACCAGGATCGCGGCCGGGATCGTGATCAGGAACTGGTTGGTGCCGGGGACAAAGCCGAGGAACGGATCGCCGTCGACGAAGTGATGATAGAGGATGCCGACCACATAGCCGCCGATGCCGAAATAGGCCGCATGCCCGAACGAGACCATGCCGCCATAGCCGAGGATGAGATTCAGGCTCGCAGCCGCGATGGCATAGATCGTGATGCGGATCGCGAGCCCGATCAGCGACGGATCGCCGACGGCGTTGGCGAAGGCCGGGAACGCCGCCGCGCAAAGGATAAAGACGATGGTGCCGACGACCGGCCACCAGCTGCGCTGCGGCGGCGCGTCGGCGAGCGCGGCATATTTCTCGTCAACCTTGAGCATGGAATAGCCCCTGCGGCCGGATCAGGAGCACCAGCGCCATGACCAGATAAATGCCCATCGACGAGAGCCCGGCGCCCAGCGCATCAGCTTCCGATGCGGTCATGAAGGTCTTGAGCAGGCCCGGCAGGAACGCGCGCAGCATCGTATCGGTGACGCCGACGATCAGCGCGCCGTAAAAGGCACCGCGGATCGAGCCCAGCCCCCCGATCACCACCACGACAAATGTCAGGATCAGGATCTGCTCGCCCATGCCGACCTGCACCGCGAGCAGCGGACCGGCCATCAGGCCCGCAAGCCCTGCCAGCAGCGCGCCAAGTCCGAACACCACCGTGTAGAGCAGCCGGATATCGACGCCGAGCGCACGCACCATCTCGCGATGCGTCGAGCCTGCGCGCACCAGCATGCCGATCCGCGTCTTGTTGACCAGAAGATAAAGCCCGAGCGCCACCAGCAAGCCCACCACCATGATGGCGATGCGGTAGGTCGGATAGGGAATGCCGGGGATGATTTCGACCGAGCCTGAGAGAAACGACGGCATGCCGACGAAGAGCGGCGTTCGGCCGAACAGCATGGTCGTGCCTTCGTTGATGAACAGGATCAGGCCGAAGGTCGCCAGCACCTGCTGCAGGTGGTCGCGGTCGTAGAGTTTGCGGATCACCACGAATTCGATGATCAGGCCGGCGATCGCAGCCGACAGCAGACCCGCCGGCACGGCGAGGAGGAACGAGCCGGTGCGCGCCGCCACCAGCGCCGCACCATAGGCCCCGATCATGTAGAGGCAGCCATGCGCAAGATTGATGACGTTCATGATGCCGAAGATCAGCGTCAGGCCCGCCGCCATCAGGAACAGCATGATGCCGAACTGAAAGCCGTTGAGAAGCTGTTCGAGTGCCAGCGTCATAACGGACAACACGTCATATCGTTCGTCCCCTCACCCCGCACGAAAACCGGGAGGCGTAACGCCTCCCGGCCAACGATCCGCAATGCTTACAGCTTGCAATCCTTGGAGTAGAAATCGCCCTTGTCGGTAAAGACCTTGCCGATGGTCTTGATGATCGGCGCCCCGTCCGGCCCCTTCTCGACGCGGGTCGCGACCCAGTCCTGGATCGGATGCTGGTTCGGACCGAACTTGAACTTGCCGCGAACCGCTTCGAAATCCGCCTTCAGCATCGCCTGACGGAATTTCTCGGTGTCCTTCAGGTCGCCGTTGACCGCTTTCAGCGCGGCACCGATCGCCAGTGCGGTGTCGTAGGCCTGGCCGGCATAATAGGTCGGCAGCCGGCCCGGATATTTCTTCGACCAGGCCTCCATGAACTTCTTGTTCGCCGGATTGTCGAAGTCGGTGTTCCAGTGCGTCGAGCCGTTGGTGCCGATCGCGGCGTCGCCCAGCGCCTTCACGATGGTCGCATCGACCGATGGCGCAGCCACAACCAGCGGGATGGTGCCGAGCAGGCCGGCCTGCTGATACTGCCGCGCGAAGGTGATGCCGAGGCCCCCCGGATGGAAGTGGAACACCATGTCGGGCTTGGCCGCGCGGATCTGCGCCATTTCCGGTGCGAAATCGGTCTGGTCGAGGCGCGTGAAGATCTCGCCGACGATCTCGCCCTTGAAATAGCGCTTGAAGCCGGCGAGCGCGTCCTTACCTGCCGGATAGTTCGGGGCGAGAATAAAGGCCTTCTTGTAGCCGAGATTGGTCGCGTTCTGGCCGGCGCTTTCGTGGAGGGTGTCGTTCTGCCAGGACACGACGAAATAGTTCTTGTGGCAATCCTTGCCGGCGAAATTTGACGGCCCGGCATTGTTGCTGACGTAAATGCCGCCGGCATCCAAAACGTCCGGGGCGGTCGCGCCGAGCACGTTGGAGAAGATGATGCCGGTGAACAGCTTGATGCCGTCGGTCTTCAGCATGCGGTCGGCGATCTGCTTGCCCTGGCCAGGCTTGAGGCCGTCGTCTTCCACCACCACCTGCACCGGTACGCCACCGAGTTTGCCGCCTTCCATCTCGACCGCGAGATTGAACGCATCGCGGGAATCGGCGCCGAGATATCCGGCCGGTCCGGACAGCGTGGTGATGAACCCGATCTTCACCGGCTGCTGCGCAACCGCGCTCGTCGCGAGCAAAGCCGACAATGCCAGTCCAGCGCCCAATTTGACTAACTTCACGATACCCTCCTGTGGTGACCGAAGCTGCCGATACCGACGCGGCAACCGGCAAAAACGAAAGTTACGGCGATTGTGTCCGACCCCGCGCGAGCGTCAAGCAACCTGCGACGGAACGCGCATGAGCGAGGCCTCTGCGATGCCAAGGCGGGAGCCCGGTGACATGGATGCAATTTGTGTCCTGCAAGTCTTCCCTCGCGCTCACGCCGCCGATGACCTCGCCTCATTAGCCGGATTAGCAAGTTTCAAGCCACAGCCCGCGAGCGCAGCACGAATCGCGGACTTCTCGGCATCCGTCAGCTCCAGCATCGGACGCCGAACCGGACCCGCCGCCTGACCGAGCAGCGACTGCCAGTATTTTGCATGGGCGTGCGGCTTTTCCGCCGGCCGGGTCTTCTTGAAGGCCTCGCGCACCGGATTGAGGCTGTCGCGGATCTTGCGGGCGCCCGCAGCATCGCCCTTGAAGGCGAGGTCGGTGTATTCGCGAATGCGCTTGTCGGCCGCGGTCTGGAACAGATAGGGCGGGTTCGAGCACAGATAGAGCCGCCAGTTAAGCTCCAGGATATTGTCGAGCCATTCCTCTTCCGAGGCGGTCGAGACGAGGATTTTGTCGCCGGCAAGCTTCGTGAGTTTCGCATACATCTCGCGCGGCACCGAATACTTGATCGCAACCACGGTCGGCAGTTCCGCGATCCGCGCGCACAATTCCGGGCTCATCAGATAGCCGGAATCCGGATGGCTCCACATCGCGATGCCGATATTCACCTGCTCGCCGATATATCTGTAATATTCGTACAGCGTCTCGTCCTGCGCCTTGAAAAAGTGCAGCACCGGCGCGTGAACCACGATGTAATCGGCGCCGATCGCTTCGGCGTGTTTGGCAAGATCGATCACAACGTCCATGTTCTGGTCGGAACAGGACATGATGGTCTGGAACCCGTGCTTCTTAGCGGCATCGACCGCAATCTCGAAGGTGCGTTTGCGCTCCGGGACCGACATCGAGAAGAACTCGCCCTGCTTGCCGGCGATGAACACGCCGTCGATGCCGAGATCGTTGTGCCAATGCGCGAGATTTGACGACAGCCCCTTCTCGTCGATCTTGTGGTCGTCCGTGAACGGCGTCAGCGCCGCGGCCCAGACGCCTTTCATGTGTTCGCGGGAATAGGCCTTCGCGTCCTTCCTGCCGTATTTCATCGCTTCGTTCCTTCTTGCGCCGGTCCGTTTTGCATTGCCGACCACAGCTTCTCGCCGGTCAGCGGCATGTTGAGATGGGTGACCCCGAATGGCCGCAGCGCATCCACCGCAGCATTCACGATGGCGGCCGGGACGCCGACGCAGCCGGCCTCGCCGATGCCCTTGGCCCCGATCGCGTTGAACGGGCTCGGCGTCTCGATTTTGCCGAGCACCAGTCCGGGAATATGGGCCGCGCGCGGTATAGCATAGTCCATGAAGCTTGCGGTCACGAGCTGCCCGTCCGCATCGTAAACGATGCGTTCGAGCGTGGCCTCGCCGAGCCCCTGCGCCAGCCCGCCGATCAACTGTCCTTCGGCCAGCAGCGGGTTCACGATGGTTCCGGCGTCGTCGATCCAGACAATGCGTTCTACCGAGAGCACGCCGGTGTCGCGGTCGATGGCAACCTGCGCGATCACGCAGCCGCTCGACCAGGCTTCGCCTTCCGCCTCGTAGACGCAATGCGTGCGGAGGCCTGCGCCGAATTCTGCGGCAATCTCCGCGTCGGTCTGCGCCATGCGGGCGAGGTCGCACCAGCTCAACGTGCGACGCACAGGGATTGCGGTCTCGAACCCGCTCTCGGTCAGGGCAAGATGATCGGGCTCGGCCTGCAACAGCCGCGCCGCGCAGAGCCGCGCTTTCTCGCGGAATTGCTCGGCCGCGCGCAGCAGCGCGCTGCCGCCGATCGGGGTCGACCGGCTCGCCAGCGCGCCGATGCCTGGAGGACAGGTTGCCGTGTCGCCATGCGCGATGGCCACGCGATCTGGCTGCGTCCGCAGCACATCGGCGACGATCTGGGCATAGGCGGTCACGCGTCCCTGCCCCTGCGCGCTCGAACCGGTGGCTGCAACGATGCTCCCGTCCGGATCGATCCGGACCTCCGCGCTTTCCCAGCCATGGCCGCAGGGCTCGGTGTAAACCGCAACGCCGACGCCGCAAATTTCGCCCCGTGCACGGCGCGCATCGCGTTCGCGCAGCGCATCGTCGTATCCGGCCATTTCCGTGGCTTTCTCAAGAAGCCGCGGATAGTCGCCGGAATCGAGCACCGACCCCGTCGCCATGCGGTACGGGAAGGCATCGGCGGGAATGAGATTGCGGCGGCGAATTTCCGCCGGATCGAGACCAAGAGCGAAGGCGGCCTTGTCGGTGAGCCGCTCCATCAGCATCGCCGCTTCCGGGCGGCCCGCGCCACGATAGATGCCGACCGCTGCGGTGTTCGCGGCGCGGCCCTCAAGCACGATGTCGACATGGTTGCAGACATAGGGGCCGGGCAGGCAGCGCGCCGCATTCTTGCCGGGCATTGCAGCGCTGTAGGGCAGCCAATGCCCAAGGGGATAATCGAGCCGCGCCCGCAGACCGAGGAACGTACCGTCAGCATCGACAGCGAGTTCGCCGTGAAGCGTGCCGCCCCGCCCCTGCGACGCGGCGAGAAAATCGTCGCTGCGCGAGCCGCGCCACTTGACCGGCCGCTTCAGCCTGATGGCGGCAAGCGCCACCAGCGCGTCCTCCGGATAAAGTGACGCCTTGCCGCCGAACGCGCCGCCGACATCGGGCGCTGTGACGCGGATGCGTTCTTCGGGAAGACCGAGAATGGCGGCGATATCGCTTCGCGCGCGATGCGGCGTCTGGGTCGAGAGGAAGACATGCAGCAGTTGCGCATGCTCGTCCCAGGACGCCATCGCCGCACGCGGTTCGAGGGCGGCCGGCGCAAGGCGCTGACAGTCGAGAGTCACGCTCACCACATGCGCGGCATTCGCGAAAGCCATGCCGACATCGCCCGCCTTGTATTCATGGCGATAGACCGGCTCCGCGTCCTCCAGCAGCGGCAAAGGCTCGATCTCGGCCCCGATCAGCGCCACGGCATCCGCCGCAATCGACGCCGACGCCGCCACAACCGCGGCGACCGGCTGGCCGACCGCCTCGATCTCGGACACCGGCAGCACCGTGAACGGCAGGAGCCGCATGTCCGGCAGCACGCGATTGACCGCCGCCTGCCCAAGCGGGCCGAGCGTCGCACCGGTCAGCACGGCGGCAACGCCCGGCAACGCCGCGGCCTGCGCAATGCCGAGATCCACGATCAGCCCGCGCGCATGATTGCTGCGCGCGAACTCGACGTGGAGCATGTCCGGCAGACAGAGGTCGTCGACGAACCGGCCCTGCCCCGTGACCAGACGGACATCCTCGAAACGGTGCAGCGGCCGGCCGGTCCAGTGCGTCCGCAATACCTGATCCCGCGTCCGATCCATTCCGCGTGCGATCCATCCGGCGAAAACGGTCATGCGCCCGCTTTGCGGGTCATCCGCGACCACTTTCCGGCTCCGACATTCATTGGACAAGATGACATTGTTATATCTATTGATATAATTCACTTATGAATATCACCCTGCGCCAGCTTCAGGCTTTCCGCACCGTCGCCGCATTCGGCTCCTTCACCCGCGCCGCCGAGCGTCTGAATGTCGCGCAACCGGCCTTGTCGCTGTCGATCCGCGAACTGGAGCGCGAACTGAATCTCCGGCTTTTGGACCGCACCACAAGGCGGGTGGAACTGACCGGCGCCGGCCGCGAATTCCTGCAATCGGCCGACAAGCTGCTCGCCGATCTCGAGCGCGCGGTCCGCGACGCCCGCGATCTCTCCGACAAGAAGCGCGGCCGCATCGTGGTCGCGGCGCCGCCTCTCCTTGCAGCCATGATCGTGCCGGCGGCGATCGCGGACTTCAACGCGGCCTTTCCGGGCATCGATGTCGGCATCGTCGATGTCCGCAACGACCAGATTCTCGACCGGCTCCGCGCGGGCGAGGCCGATCTCGCCATCGGCACCTTCGACGAACGCGCCGACGGCATCCGCCGCGAGGTGCTGGCCCAGGATGCGCTTGCGGTGTTCTTCGCCCCTGCCTCCCCGCTTGCGAACAAGCGGCGGGTGAAATGGGCCGATCTGCGCGACCACAAGCTGATCATGCTGACCCGCGACTCCTCGATCCGCACCCTGACCGAGGGCACGCTGGTGCAGGCCGGCCACGATCCCGGCAGGCCGCTTTACGAAGTGTCGCAGATCACCACCGCGGTGATGCTGGCCGAGGCCGGTCTCGGCGCGAGCGTTCTGCCGGCCTATGCATGGTCGTTCGCGCATGGCCGGAACGTCGTGTCCCGGCCCCTGGTCGAGCCGCAGGTGGCCCGCAATATCTATCTCATTCAGCCGGACGGCCGCTCGCTGTCGCCCGCGGCGGAGGGCTTTGCGCGGACATTGCGCAAGCAGACCCGCAGCGCCATCGCCAGCGTGGTGAGGCGCTGAATGGATTTATTGCTGTTTGGTATCAACAAATAACATTTTGTCGTCTTGTTGAATGAATAGCAATACGACGAAAATCGTTTGCGGGAGCCGGAGCAACACCCCGTTTAAGGAGCGCCCATGGCACAATCCGCCGCCTTGCAGGCCGAACAGACGCAAAAGCCCGCTGCATTCAACCTGATGAAGTGGATCGCTGAGAATCCCGACAAGCTGAAGCCGCCGATTGGCGCAAGGACGATTTTCCGCGAACAAGACTTCATGGTGACGGTCGTCGGCGGACCCAACGCCCGCACCGACTATCACGTCAACCCGACCGAGGAATTCTTCTTCCAGCTCAAGGGCACGGTGACCGTGCGCATCCAGCATGAGGGCAAGCCACATGACGTGGTGCTGCCCGAAGGCTCGATCTATCTCCTGCCCGCCGATGTTCCGCATGCGCCGATGCGCGGACCCGAGACCGTCGGCCTGATCGTCGAGCGTATCCGCAAGAACGGCATGATGGATACCCATCGCTGGTATTGCGAGAGATGCAACAACGTCCTGTTCGAGCGCACGGTGTCGATCGAGATTCTCGAGCGCGACATGCCCCCGGTTTTCGAGGCCTATTATGGCGATCCTGACAACCAGCGCTGCAAGTCCTGCGGCCATGCGAATCCGGGCCGTCCGGCGAAGGGATAGCATTGCAACCGCGGCTTCGCATCGTCTTCGTCGGTTTCGGCGCGATCAATTCGCGCGTGGC